>JBFKNN010000024.1:0-23898 GCA_041629335.1 Burkholderiales bacterium
ACGAGTGACGAGTGACGAGGCGTAGGGCGCGGCTTCAGCGCGCCGCCTCGCCGACGGATAGACGAAATGGCAGACAGCAAACAGCTCTACCAGGAAGTGATCCTCGATCACAACAGGAAGCCCCGCAACTGGGGCGCACTTGCCGATGCCACGCACAGGGCCGAGGGGTTGAACCCGCTGTGCGGCGACCATATCCACCTCACGGCGCGGGTAACTGGGGACGTGGTCGAGGCGGTCGGTTTCGAGGGCGAATCGTGCGCGATCTGCAAGGCGTCGGCTTCGATGATGACCACGATAGTAAAGGGCAAGGCACGCGCTGATGCCGAGGTGATGGTGCAGGAATTCCGTGACATGGCGACCGGCAAGCTCGACCCGGCCGGACCGCATCACCTCGGGCGCCTGACGGTATTCGCCGGCGTGCGCGACCTGCCGACCCGGGTGAAGTGCGCGATTCTGCCGTGGCACACGCTGCACGCGGCGTTGAACTCGATCGAGACCACGTCGACGGAAGCGGAAGCCGATCCGATGCATGCGCCGATCGGCGGCGCGTAACGGAGAGTGAACGGTGTTCGAGTTGAAGACAGTAGCCTTGTTCCTTGCCACCGCGGTCGCAGAGATCGTCGGTTGCTACCTGCCGTACCTGTGGCTGCGCCAGGAAGGGCCGGCGTGGCTGCTGCTGCCCGCGGCGGGGGCGCTGGCGCTCTTCGTCTGGCTGCTCACGCTGCACCCCACGGCGGCCGGCCGCGTTTATGCGGCGTATGGGGGCGTTTACGTGGCGGTCGCGATCGCCTGGGTGTGGGCGGTGAATGGCGTGCAGCCCGACCGCTGGGACATCATCGGATCGCTGGTGACGTTGACGGGCATGGCGATCATCATGTTCGGCCCGCGGCAGGCCGCGGCGTAACGGAAGCGCAACATGCCGAAAATCGCTGAAATCGAAGGCACGCCGAATCCGAACGCGATGAAGTTCATTCTGCGTGAGCCGCTGACGTGGGGCATCACGCGCTCGTACGACAACGCGGATCAGGCGAAGGACGACCCGCTCGCGGCAAAGCTATTCGACATCGAGCATGTCGCCAACGTGTTCTACGTCGACCACTGGATAACGGTGACGCAGGACGGCGGCGCGGATTGGCAGGATCTCCTGCGCAAGCTCGCGGTGCCGATCCGCGATGCGCCGAGCGCCGACGCCGAATCCGCGCAGCACGCGCAGCAGGCGTCGGGCGCGGTGATCGAGAATCTTTCCGACGCCGACCGCGCACGCCTGGAGCAATTCAACGCGATCCTCGACGAGCAGGTGCGGCCGTACCTCCAGGGCGACGGAGGCGACCTGTTTATCGTGGGACTCGAAGGCAACCGGCTGATGGTGCACTACCAGGGCGCGTGCGGCAGCTGTCCGAGCTCGATCTCCGGCACGCTCGCCGGCATCGAGAGCCTGGTGCGGCAGATCGAGCCGGAGATGGAAGTCATCGCCGTTTAACGTCAAATGCTTTTGCCGCCAAGGCCGCCAAGAAGAACGAAACAATAACTAACATACGAGCAAGAGACGCTCAGGCCTGAGGGAATGCTGGCACAGCGCGATTAATGATCGCAGAGTTGTTCGTTTTCATTTTAATTTGATTTTCCTTGGCGTTCTTGGCGGCCTTGGCGGCTAAATCGGGGTTGTTGGTTTTTTGCGGCCTTCGCGGCTGATACAAACATGTCTGACTGGATTACCGTAGCGAAGGCGGGCGAGCTCGCGCCCGGGCAATGGCGGGTCATCGACGCCGACGGCACGGCGATCGTGGTGTTCAACCTCGAGGGCGAGTACTACGCCATCGAGGACGTGTGCACCCACGACGGCGGGCAGCTGACCGGCGGCACGGTGGAAGGCGCCGAGATCGTGTGCCCGCGCCACGGCGCGCGTTTCTGCATCAGGACCGGCGACGCCCTGTCCGCGCCCGCCTACGAGCCCACCGCGAAATTCCCGGTCCGCGTCGAGAACGGCGAGATACAGGTCCGCGACGATCGCTGGGACTAGAATTTCAGGGGCTAGGGGCTGGCGAGAGGTGCCGAGCAGCCGGCCACGAGCCATGGGCCACCGGTCATTCTTCTTAATATCCCCTTGAGGGTTACCCGTCACTGGTCACGCTGCCAAGGAGATCATGGATACGCTCACCCACGCGCTCTCGGGCGCGTTGATCGCGCGCGCGACCGCCCCGAAGGACCCCGCACCGGGGGCTCTGCCGACCGGGCGGCGCGTGCTGGTCGGCTTCTTCGCGGCGGCATTCCCCGACGCCGACGTCCTTCTGTCTTACGTTTCCCCGCTCGCCTATCTCTACCACCATCGCGGGGTCACGCATTCGATCCCGCTCCTGCCGTTGTGGGCGGTGGCACTCGCCTGGTTATTCGCCTACCTCTGGCGCAACAAGCCGGGCTGGCGCGCCTACGCCGGTGTCGCCGCGCTGGGAATCGGCGTTCACATCTTCGGGGACTGGATCACCTCGTTCGGCACCATGATCCTGGCTCCGTTCTCGGACTGGCGTGCCGCGCTCTCGACGACTTTCATCATCGACCTCTGGTTTACCGGCATCATCCTGGCCGCGCTTCTCGCCGCGGCGCTGTGGCGGTCGAGCCGGGTACCCGCGATTGCCGGTCTCGCCGTGTTGTGCGCCTATATCGGACTG
The DNA here is from genome assembly GCA_041629335.1 of Burkholderiales bacterium. Classification (GTDB taxonomy): domain Bacteria; phylum Pseudomonadota; class Gammaproteobacteria; order Burkholderiales; family SG8-41; genus JBFKNN01. The sequence continues at coordinate 2,667 of JBFKNN010000024.1, forward strand.
CAATACGCGGTGCAGCAGCGTGCGCTCGATTTCGGCGCCGATTATGCGCGCGCCGCCAGACTCGAGGACGTGAGCATTTCGGCACAACCGCGCCCGGTTTCTCCGTTCAACTGGATGGTGGTGGTCGACGAGGGCGAGCGCTACCACTACGCCTTGGTCAACTTCGTGCGGCGCGAGGCGCCGACGTTGCCGCCCAACGCGGGACTCATCGCGCGCCTCGGCGCGCCGTACATGCCGCCGGTGCAGGCGGTGTGGGTGAGGGTCGACCGCTTCGGCGCCGACGACAGCCAAGCCGCGGTAGCAAAGGAGGCATTCGACGCCGCGGATTTCGCGTTCTTCCGCTGGTTCGCCCGCTACCCGGTGCTCTACCGGGTCGACCAGGGCAACCCCGAGACCTGCGTCTGGTTCCAGGACCTGCGCTTCTTCACGCCGGGGCGGAGCCGCTGGCCCTTCCGCTACGGCATGTGCCGGGAACCCGGCGCGCCATGGCGCGCGTACGAGCTCGAGAACGGCGCGCGCTTCGCGGTTTACTGAAAAACTGAACCGCCATGTCCGCCAAGAGAAGCTGAACGACACAAAGAATTCTCGACCCGCGAGTAACAACCCGTAATATCCTGTTACACGTTGCATCGGCCAGGGTGTGCGTCATTCGATAGAATTTCCGGAATGGACAAGATGACCCTTTCGCGCCTTGCATGGGCGCTTGCTTCTATTGCTGCTCTTTCCGCATGCCAGACGGTGCAAACCACCCAATCCGGAGCGGTCGGTGTCCAGCGCGAGCAGGCGATGCTGCTCTCCTCCGAAAGGGTCAACCGCAGCGCCGGGCAGGCGTACCGCAAGACGATGCAGGAGGCCGCGAAGAAGGGCACGCTTAACCGCGACCCGGCGATGGTCGCGCGCGTGCGCCTGATTCAAAGCCGCCTCGTTGCGGCGACCGGCGCCTTCCGCAGCGACGCGCCGGGCTGGGCGTGGGAGATCAACGTGATCAGTTCGAGCGAGCTCAATGCCTGGGCAATGCCCGGCGGCAAGATGGCGGTCAATTCGGGCATCATTGACCGGCTGCGGTTGACCGACGACGAGCTCGCCGCGATCCTCGGCCACGAGATGGCGCACGCGCTGCGCGAGCACGGGCGCGAGCGCGCGTCGCAGGCGATGGCGCAGAGTGTCGGCATTGCAATAGTGGGCGCGGCGCTTGGCGTGGGCGGCGCGGCGACGGATCTTGCGGGCCTGGTCGTGGACCTCACCTTCAACCTGCCCAACTCGCGCGAGCACGAGCGCGAGGCCGATCGCATCGGCGTCGAGCTGGCGGCGCGCGGCGGTTTCGATCCGCGCGCGGCGGTCACGCTGTGGCAGAAAATGGCGCAGTCGGGCGGCGGCAGCCCGCCCCAGTTTCTCTCGACGCATCCTTCGCCCGAAAACCGCATCCGCGATCTGCAGGACTACGCGGCGCGCGTCATGCCGCTCTACCAGGGTGCGCACCGCTGAAGCCGCCGCTCAGCCGCGCTGCGGGCTGCGATTGTAAGTATATGTTATGGCATTATTTTTCTGTCTATTCACGAGGCTCCCGTGAAGTGCTGTGAGATGGCAGCGCCCGGAATCGTCTTCCGCCAGCCATGATTGTCGTGCCGGACGATTTTCCCTCGGTGTTCGAGGGCTCGGATGCGCACACGCGCGCGCAGGCGATGGGCGCAGTGCGGGTGTTCCGCGAGCGCGGCGCGGAGGATGAGGCCGAGCTTGCGCGGCGCATCGGTGACAGCACCGTTGCCGTCAACATCCGCGCTTACGCGCGTTTTTCCGATGCCGTGCTCGCGCGTTGCCCGAAGCTCAAGCTCGTGGCGATCTGGGGCACCGGCACCGACAATGTCGATCTCGAGGCCGCGGCCCGGCGGGGCGTGACTGTCTGCAACACGCCGGGGGTCAACGCGATCGCGGTGGCCGAGCACGCCATCGCACTCATGCTCGCGGTAGCCCGCAGGATTCCGGGGATCGATCGCGAAATGCGCGGAGGCGCGTGGCCGCGCGACATGCTCGGGCAGCTGCACGGCAAGACGCTCGGTGTCGTCGGCACCGGCGCGATCGGAACCCGCGTGGCCGAACTCGGACGGGCGTTCGGCATGCAGGTATTGACATGGAGCGCGCGCAACGATGCCGTGGAGGTCAGGGACGAGATGCTGCGCCGCGCCGATTTCGTCACGCTGCACGTGCGGCTGACGCCGGAGACGACGGGCTTCATTGGGCAGCGGGATTTCGGGCTGATGAAGCCGGGCGCGATTCTCGTCAACACCGCGCGCGGCGCGCTGGTGAATCGCGACGCGCTGCTCGCGGCGCTGGTGTCCGGCAAGATTCGCGGTGCCGGCCTCGACGTTTTCCACGACGAGCCGCTGAAGCCCGACGATCCGCTGCTCGGCTGTGCCAACGCGGTGCTCTCGCCGCACAACGCGGGGCAGACGCCGGAAGTGCGGCGGGACGGTCTGCTCAAGGTGATCGAGAACGTGGAGCGCTTCCTCGCCGGCGAGCCGACCAATACGGTCAGCGCCTGACTTCACCTTATCGTGCTGTCGACAGCACCTCAGTCCAGGAGATGTGATACCAGCCCGTCCGCGAGCTTCGGTTCGAACCAGGTGGACTTCGTCGGCATGACCTTGCCCGCTTCGGCGATCGCCATCAGGTCCTCCATGCGCGTCGGGTAAAGGGCGAAGGCGGCAGTCATCTCGCCGCTGTTTACGCGCTTCTCCAGTTCCGCGAGGCCGCGGATGCCGCCGACGTAGTCGATGCGCTTGTCGCGGCGCAGATCCTTGATGCCCAGTATAGGCCCGAGCAAATGGTCGGACAGCAGCCTTGCGTCAAGGCGGGCTACAGGATCGTCGGCGGGAACCAGCTCCCGGCGGATCGCCAGGCGATGCCACTGGCCGGCGAGATACAGGCCGAATTCGGCCGGCCTGGCCGGCTTCACCGGTGTCGCGCTCGTTTCCACCGAAAATTTTTCCCGCACGCGCGTCAGGAACGCCCCGGCGTCCATGCCGTTCAAGCCGGCGACGACACGGTTATAGTCGAGAATCTGCATCTGGTGGTGAGGGAAGATCACTACCAGGAAGTGGTTGTAGTCTTCCTCCCCGTTGTTGCGCGGATTGGCGGCGCGGCGTGCTGCGGCGACGCGCGAGGCCGCCGCCGAGCGGTGGTGGCCATCGGCGATGTAGAGCGCGGGCATCGCGTCAAAGGCGCGGGTCAGTCGCGCCTGGATTTCCGCGTCGCGCACCACCCACAGGGAGTGGCGGATGCCGTCGTCGAAGGACGCGTCCGCGTCGGGTGCGCCAGCCGAGCAGCGAGCCAGGATGTCGTCCACTTCCCCCTCGGTTGGATAGGCGACCATGACCGGGCCGGTCTGGGCATTCAGCGCGTCGATTTGGCGCACGCGGTCATTTTCCTTGTCCGTTTGCGTGTGCTCGTGCTTGCGGATGCGGTTCGCGTCGTACTCCGCGAGCGAGGCGGCCGCCACCAGGCCGGTCTGCGTGTGATTGCCCATGACCAGGCGGTAGACGTAGTAATACCGCGCCGGGTCGCGAATGAGAACTTTTTCGCGCAACATGAGACTCAGATTTTCCGCTGCCTTGGCGTAGACCTGGGGCGCGTAGGGATCGATTCCCGCGGGCAGATCGATTTCCGGCTTGGAAATGTGCAGGAAGGACCATGGCTTGCCGGCGGCTCGCGCGCGGGCTTCATCGCTGGACAGCACGTCGTAAGGAGGGGCGATGACTTCGGCGGCTCGGCCGGACGCCGGGCGCAGGCCGGCAAAGGGTCGGATTAGATGCATGTCGGGTTCCAAAGCGGGATTGAAGATACAGGATTAAATGTGGTAATGAGCGAGCAATGCATGTCCGTCACGAGTCGGAAAGCGGCGAGCTCGGGCTCTCCGGCACGAATGCGTAGTCGAGACCTGCGCGGGCGCAAATCTCGTCGATTCCGGCTGCGGGACGCGCATTCCACAGGCGGAATACCCCCGGTGTCACGGCTTCGATGCGGCTCGCGCCGGCGAGTTTGGCGAGATGCTTGAGGTCGGTGGTTTCGACGTCGCGGCCCTGGATGACGAGATGCATGGAAAAGCACGGGTGAGGCGGTGCAAAGCCGCAATTATAGCGGAACGGCGCATGCGTTAGCGCCGCGCCCGGGCGGTGATTGTGCGACGGCGCGCGCTGATTTACGATGTCCGGTGAAACGTGCGGTCCGGCGCCGGCCGGCCGTGCATCCGCTCACGGCGGCTTCCGGGCGCGCCGCACCAACCCATACCCCGCCATCGAGGAGAAGATAATGTCGAAGACCAATCCATCCGATTCCTTCAGCAAGAGCGGAACACGCGAGCGTCGCAAGGGCATGGCGATGCTGCGCGATCCCTTCTACAACAAGGGCACCGCGTTCACCGACCAGGAACGAGACGAAAACGGACTGCGCGGGCTGCTGCCGCCGCGGGTCCTGTCGCAGGACGAGCAGGTGGCGCGCGTGATGAAGTATATCCAGCAGCTGCCCAACGACCTCGAGCGCTATATCGCCCTGAATGCGTTGCATGACCGCAACGCGCAGCTGTTCCTGCGCGTCGTCGCCGACAATATCGACGAGATACAGCCGCTGATCTACACGCCGACGGTCGGGCTCGCGTGCCAGAAGTACGGGCACATCTTCCAGCGCCCGAGAGGGCTCTTCATCGGGATCAACGACCGCGGGCGCGTGGCCCAGGTGCTGCGCAACTGGCCCTACCCCGCGGCGATCATCGTGGTGACGGACGGCGAGCGCATCCTCGGACTCGGCGATCTCGGCGCCAACGGCATGGGCATTCCCGTGGGCAAGCTCTCGCTTTATGCGGCGTGCGCCGGGATCAACCCGATTCGATGCCTGCCGGTGACGCTGGATGTCGGGACCAACAACGGCGAGCTGCTTTCGGACCCGTTCTACATCGGGCTGAAGCAGCGGCGGGTACGGGGGAAGGAGTACGATGAGTTCATCGAGGAGTTCATCACCGCGGCGCAGGAAGTGTTTCCGGGCGTGCTGGTCCAGTTCGAGGACTTCGCCAATCACAACGCGTTCCGCCTGCTGCGCCAATACCGCGAACGCTTCCCCACGTTCAACGACGACATCCAGGGGACGGCGGCGGTGGCGCTGGCCGGGATTTTCTCCGCACTGCGCGTTACGCGGGGCAAGCTTGTCGACCAGACGATCCTGTTCCTCGGGGCGGGCGAGGCGGCCACGGGCATTGCCGATCTGGTGGTCTCGGCGATGATGGCGCAGGGCATGGAGGAAAGTGCTGCGCGCGGGCGGTGCTACCTGTTCGATTCGCGCGGTCTCGTGGTGAAGAGCCGCACCGATCTCGTCGAGCACAAGCTCAATTACGCGCACGATACGGCGCCGATCGGCGAGTTTCTCTCGGCGGTGAAGAAATTGAAGCCCACGGCCATCATCGGGGTGGCGGCGGTGGGCGGCACGTTCACGCGCGAGGTGCTTGAAGAGATGGCGCGGATCAACGAGTACCCGATCGTCTTCGCGCTGTCCAATCCCACGTCCAAATCCGAGTGCACCGCGGAGGAAGCCTATCGTCATACCGGAGGGCGCGCGCTGTTTGCCTGTGGCAGCCCGTTCGACCCGGTCACCATGCACGGCAAGACTTTCGTGCCGCGCCAGGGCAACAATTCCTACATCTTCCCGGGGGTGGGTTTGGGCGCGATCGTGAGCCGCACGCGCCAGATCCCCGACGACATGTTCATGGCAGCCGCACACGCGCTTGCACAGCAGGTAAGCGAGTCCGACCTCGAGCAGGGCGCGCTTTATCCCGCACTGCCGCGGATTCGCGAGGTATCGGCCCACATCGCCACGGCAGTGGCGGAGAAGGCGTATGCGCTGAAGCTCGCGGACGAGAAGAAACCGGCCGATCTGGAGGCGTTGGTCCGCACGCGGATGTTCAATCCGCACTACTAAAGGTCGTGCAAGAGCGCAAGAGACCTTGAACCGCCAAGACCGCCAAGAAAAACAAGAAAACAATTGAAACAAAAGCCAAATTCAAGACCAGGAACTCCGTCCTGCTGCGCCGGGATCGAGCAAGCTTTGGTTGTTATCATTAATTTGAATTTGATTCTCTTGGCGGTCCTGGCGGTTCAGTTGTCTTGCTGCAGCACGCCGGGCAGCGCACGAATGTCGGTGAGGACTCGGTAAGCGGCCGCAAACTCGGCGCCGGCGGTGAGCCGGCTCGGCACGACGATGCACCGCAGCCCCGCAGCAGTCGCCGCGGCGAGGCCGCGCTCGGAGTCCTCGACCACCACGCATTCCTCTCTCGCAGCACCGATCCGTTCCAGACCCTTGAGGTAGGGATCGGGATGCGGCTTGGGATTCGCGTAATCGCCTGACGCAAGCACGAAGTCGAAAAACCTCAGCAGCCCGCTCGCGGCGTGGATCAGGTCGAAGTGCTCGCGCTGCGAGCTGGTGACGATGCCCATGGTGCAGCGGCCGTGCAGACTGCCCAGCACATCCGCCACGCCTTCGATCACGTGCACGCCTGCCCGCAGCAGCTCGCTGTAGGCTGCGTTGCGCTCGCGGCGGAAGCGGGCGAGCTCCGCCTCGGGCCATCGGTGCGCTGCCGCGAAGTGCAGCGTTCCCGTTCCCTGGCGCAGGAAAAGCTCGCGGTACTCGTCTTCCGTGAGCGCAATGCCCCAGCGCGCGAGGGTTGCGCGCGTCGCCTCGAAATAGAGGTGCTCGGTGTCGACCAGCACCCCGTCGTTGTCCCAGAGTATCGCCTTGATCGTCGTTGTCATTCAGCAGGCGGCAGCAAGCGCTCAGCCGCACCCGGATCGGGGTGAGCGGGCTAGCGCACAAAAAAGCGCCGGAACAGCGCGAAAGCCCAGGCGGTGATCCCGATCAGGAACGCCGCGAGCATCCACAGCAGCCGGTCCGACGCGAGCCGCGGAGGCGAGGCTGCATGCGCGTCGAGGATCAGCGCGTGTATCGCGACCGAGAACAGTACCATCAGGCAGCCGAGCAGGCAGCCGTGGCGCGCGAGGTACGCAAGCGCGGCGTCACGTCGCTCCGGGGCGAACCAGTGCTCGCGGCTGGGGATGTTGACCGCCCGCGGAAACCGGCGGGGCAGCCATCCGACGGCGGCAGCGACGAAGAGCGGCAGGCCGACGGTGAAGGCCAGCATGAAGACACGGTAGCCGTCGCGCGTCATCCAGCCGTTCGGGCGGCCGTTCCCGTCGAAGTGCGTCGCGACCGTGGCCGGCAGCGACCCCGTCGTCGCGACGATATAGCCTACCGCTGCCACCAGCAGCACGCCGAGTGCCATGCACGGCAGGCGGCGCGCGGCAGGATCGTCGGCTGCGGGCGTCCGGTTCATGCCATGCAGTCTTGCGCAGGACCCGCAAATAGGCAAGTCGCGCGTCCTGCTCGGGCGCGGAATTTGCAGTAAGAGAAGATTCCCGATCCGAAGAACTTCACGTTGGCCACGCGGTCGCAACTCATGGAGGAGGGCAGCGTGGAAACGGCAATCTGGATTCTGGCCGCTGATTGCAGCCGCGCCCGAGTCTTCGAGGCTGGGCGGATAGACAGACAGCTGTATCAGCTGAAGGACTTCGTCAACCGAAACGGCGGTTCCGGCCTCCGGGGCCAAGATTGCAGTGCAGGCGGGGAAGCAAGCTCCGCCGATATCCTGCCGGCCCGGGGCAGCGCGGAGCCACACCCCGCACGCCGGTTCGCGCGGCAATTGGCCGAATATCTCGAGAAGGCGCGCAGCGAGCAGCGCTACGACGGGCTGTATGTCATCGCGCCGTCCAGGTTTCTCGGCGTCCTGCGCGCGACGCTGCCGCAGACGGTAAGAAAGCTCGTCGCGGAGGAAATCGACAAGCGGGTCTCCGACTCGCGGGTCGAAGAGATCGAGGCGCACGTGCGGGACAAGCTCAGGCTCGTCTACCGCTAGGCGTTGGCGCCGCGGTCACCCGAACAGCGCCGACAGCGCGAGGTGCGTCGGAAGATAGATCAGCAGCGGGAAGCCGAGCATGAGCAGCGCCAGGTACGCGAGAGGGTGAATTCGCTGCTGGGGTGCGCCGAACAATCCGCGAACCCAGTTGATGTTGTCGCGCGGGTCCGTGAGCCGGTATGACAGCGGCAGCACGACCCAGGCGACCAGGGTCTGGGCAATCAAGGCGTCGGCGTCGTAGCCGAGCCGCCAGATCAGCCACACCAGCAGGACCGGCAGGAACAGGTGAAACAGCGACAGGGCGCGGACGTAGCGCGGTTTATGGTCAGAGAACATGTAGTCGGCGAGGCCCCAGACCGGCTTGCCGGTGATCAGGCCGGAGCAGAATCCGGCGATCCAGACGCCGTCCGGCAGCAGTGTCCCCAGGGCCGCCATGCCGGCGAGCAGCGCGTTTTCCAGCCACAGGGCGGGCACGGTGAGGATCAGCGCGATGTCCGAGAACCAGAGAAAATTCCCGGCGCCCCACCATCGCGCATACACGATGACCGTGGCCACGACGAAGATCGTATACGCGATCTTCAGCCAGAGCGGGATTAGCGTGACGGCGGCTTCCATGGGTTGTTAGTTTTCCAGCTTCGCTGGGTTGTGTAAAACTGAACCGCCAAGACCGCCAAGAAAGACAAGAGCAAACCTAAAACAGGAACAAACACAATAACTAAAACAAGAACGTGCGGGCCGAGGCGATTGCGGCCGTGCCTGACTTCATGAGGGTTTGGTTGTTATTTTTTATTTGAATTTGATTTTCTTGGCGGTCTTGGCGGTCTTGGCGGTCTTGGCGGTTCGGTTCCGCCTTTGACCTTCTTCAGCGCAACTGGGCGAACGCTTCCTGGATCAGCCCGATGCGCGCCTTGACGTCGGGCAGCTTGCCCTCGATGCGCAGGCGGTCCTGTCCCGCCAGTCGGTAATTGCGGCGGGTCTGAACGAGGTTCAGCACCTTGATCGGCTCGATCGGCGGCTGCGGCACGAACTGGAGCTGGATGTCGGCGTCGGTCGCGTCGATGCGCGAGATGCCGAGCGCTCTTCCGAGTATGCGCAGCCGGTGGCTGTCGGCGAGCGTGCGCGCCGGCTCCGGCAGCGGACCGAAGCGGTCGATCAGCTCCTCGCGCAGGGCGCTCAACTGAGCCTCGTCATCGCAGCTGGCGAGCCGCTTGTAGAGGACCAGCCGCTCGTGGACATCGTTGACATAGTCGTGCGGCAGCAGCGCGGGCACGTGCAGGTTGATCTCGGTGGTGACCCCGAGCGGCGCGGTGAGATCCGGTTCGCGCCCCTGTTTGAGCGAGCTCACCGCCGCCTCGAGCATCGCGCAGTACATGCTGAAGCCGACTTCCTGCATCTCCCCGCTCTGCGATTCCCCCAGCACCTCGCCCGCGCCGCGGATCTCGAGGTCGTGCATGGCGAGGAAGAACCCCGAGCCGAGCTCTTCCATCATCTGGATCGCTTCCAGCCGCTTCTTCGCGGCCGCCGTCACATTGCCTTCGTCCGGCAGCAGCAGATAGGCGTAGGCCTGGTGGTGTGAGCGGCCGACGCGGCCGCGCAGCTGGTGCAGCTGCGCGAGGCCGAAGCGGTCAGCACGGTTGATGATGATGGTGTTAGCCGTGGGCACGTCGATTCCGGTCTCGATGATGGTGGTGCACAGCAGGACGTTGAAGCGGTTCTGGTAGAAGTCGCGCATCGCGTGCTCGAGCTCGCGCTCGCGCATGCTGCCGTGAGCGACCCGGATGCGCGCCTCGGGAACAAGCTTCGCCAGCATCTCTTCCGCGTGTCCGATGGTGTCGATGTCGTTGTGCAGCACGTAGGTCTGCCCGCCGCGCTTGAGCTCCCTCAGCACCGCTTCGCGCACCAGCGCCTTGCTGTAGCGCGACACGAAGGTCTTGATCGCGAGGCGGCGCTGCGGCGCGGTGGCGATCACGGAAAAGTCGCGCAGCCCCTCGAGCGACATGGCGAGCGTGCGCGGGATCGGCGTCGCGGTCAGCGTCAGCACATCGACCTCGGCTCGCAGCGCCTTCAGCCGCTCCTTCTGCCGCACGCCGAAACGGTGCTCCTCGTCGATGATCACCAGTCCCAGGTTCCTGAACTTGACGCCACGGCCGAGCAGCTTGTGGGTACCGATCGCGATGTCGATGCGGCCGTCGGCCAGCCCCGCGAGGGCGGCCGCCGATTCCTTCGCCGTGCGAAAGCGCGAGAGCTCGGCGATCTTCACCGGCCAGTCGGCGAAGCGGTCGGAGAACGTATTGAAGTGCTGCTCGGCCAGCAGCGTCGTCGGCACCAGCACCGTCACCTGCTTGCCGTCGGCGACCGCAATGAACGCCGCGCGCAGCGCCACTTCGGTCTTGCCGAAGCCGACGTCGCCGCAGATCAACCGGTCCATCGGCTTGCCGCTCTTCAGGTCTTCCAGCGCGGCGTTGATCGCCGCGGCCTGGTCAGCGGTCTCTTCGAACGGGAAACCTTCGCAGAACGCCTCGTAGTCGTGCTGCATGACCCCGAACGCGTGGCCCTGGCGCGCGGCGCGCTGGGCGTAGAGGTTCAGCAGCTCGGCCGCGGTGTCGCGCACCTGCGCGGCGGCCCGCTTCTTCGCCTTCTCCCACTGTCCGCTGCCGAGCTGGTGCAGGGGCGCGGCTTCCGGCGCGGCGCCGCTGTAGCGGGCGATGAGGTTGAGGCTCGAGACCGGCACATAGAGCTTGTCGCCGCCGGCGTACTCCAGCGCGAGGAACTCGGTGGTGCCTTCGCCCAAATTGAGGCTCTGCAGGCCGAGGTAGCGGCCGATGCCGTGCAGCTCGTGCACTACCGGGTCGCCGACCTTCACCTCGGACAGGTCGCGCAGCATGCCTTCTGCCGAGACGCGGCGCCCCTCGCGCTCGCGGCGCTGGCGCGCCTGCTGCGCGTAGAGCTCGTTTTCGGTGACCACGGCAAGCCCGCGTTCGTGGAGGACGAAACCGGTGTGCAGGGGACCGACGCCGAGCATCAGCGCCTCGGCCGACCCCGCAAATGCGCCGAAGTCGCTGCACGGCGCGGGCTTCATCCCGTACTCGGCCAGGTACTCGAGCATGGTCTCGCGTCGTCCGAGGCTTTCGGCCAGGATCAGCGTCCTGCCCGGGAACGCGGAAATAAAGTCCCGCAGGCGATGCAGCGGGTTGTCGGCGCGGCGCTCGACGGCAAGCGGCGGCAGCGCCGCCGTCGGCGCGGCGGCGTGATCGGTACCCCTCACGGAGGTATCGGCAGGAATGACCGGCGATCCGTGCTCCTCAACGGGGTATTGAGAAGAAAGACCGGCGCCGGTCGCTCCGCCTGCGGCAATCTCGACGCGGGGGAAGGGCTTCACCGCGCCGAAGAATTCATCGCTGGTGAGAAAGAGCTCGTGCGGCAGGAGCACCGGGTTGGCGCGGTCGCCGCGCAGCATCGCATGGCGGGCGTGGGTGTCCTGCCAGAATTTTTCCGCGGCCTGCATGATCCCGCCGTGCAGGCAGACGAGTGTTGCCGCCGGCAGGTAGTCGGTGATGGTCGCGGTCTGGTCGAAAAACAGAGGCAGGTAATACTCGATGCCCGCGGTGGGCACACCCTTGGAGACGTCCTTGTAGACGCGGCTCCGCGACGGATCGCCCTCGAACTTCTCGCGGAAGTTGCGGCGAAAGCGGGTCTGGCCGGCCTCGTCCATCGGGAACTCGCGCGCCGGCAGCAGCCGCACCTCGGCCACCTTGTAAATCGAGCGCTGCGTGTCGACGTCGAAGCTGCGGATCGACTCGATCTCGTCATCGAGGAGATCGATGCGGTAGGGCAACGCGCTGCCGGTGGGAAAGAGATCGATCAGGCCGCCGCGGACGCAGTACTCGCCCGGGGCAAGGACCTGCGTGACATGGGTGTAGCCGGCGAGCGTGAGCTGCCGGCGCAGCTCGTCGGCAGCGAGTTTTTCGCCCTGCTTGAAAAAAAAGGTCGTGGCGGCCAGGTACTCGAGCGGCATCATCCGGTAGAGCGCCGTGGTGAGCGGCACGATCGCCGCATCGAACTCGCCGCGCATCATGTGGTAGAGCGTGGCGAGCCGTTCCGAGACCAGATCGCGGTGCGGCGAGAAGTGGTCGTAGGGCAGCGTTTCCCAGTCGGGCAACTGGTACACGCGCAGCTGCGGCGCAAAATAACGGATCTCCTCCAGCAGGCGCTGCGCGTGCCATGCCGATTCGGTAACCACGAGCAGCGGCCGGGCGCGCGCGGCGAGATCCGCGAGTGCAAGCGCGTCGCTCGATCCGGCGAAGGGGCCTGCTGCGGTGCGTTGCCCGGGAGCGGGCAAGGGGATGGAGAGCATCTTGGTATTGCGAAAAGGACGGTATTATACCGCCAGCGGTGCGCCGACCCCGGCGCGCGCGGGCCGGAAAACGCGGAGATAGTGCTCGATGAACGAGGCCGTAGAGGCGCTGCGCCGCCACCAGGCACGGCTCGCGCGCTGCCGGCGCTGCCCCGGGATGCAGGGCAGGCCGGTAATCGGTGCGCCGGTGGTCTCTCCCGTCATGCTGATCGGCCAGGCGCCGGGCGTGAAAGAGCTCGAGGTGCGCAAGCCCTTCGCCTGGACCGCCGGCAGGACGCTGTTCGGCTGGCTCGCGGGCATCGGGCTCGGAGAGGACGCGGTCCGCAGCCGCGTTTACATGGCGGCGGTGTGCCGCTGCTTCCCGGGAAAGAAGGACGCGGGCGGGGACCGCGTGCCGGACCGTGGCGAAGTCGCCAACTGCTCAAGCTGGCTGAGGAACGAGCTGGGAATCATTCGCCCGCAACTCATTATCCCGGTGGGCAAGCTCGCAATCGCGCAGTTCCTCGATGCGGCGAAGCTCGAAGCCGTGGTGGGAAGAAAGCACGTCGCGGGGCTCGACGGATTCTCCGCGGACGTGATCCCGCTGCCGCATCCCTCGGGCGCTTCGGTGTGGCACCGCGTCGAGCCGGGCAAGGCGCTCCTGGCGCGCGCATTGGCGTTGATCGCCGCGCACCCGGCGTGGCGGGAGATACGCTGAAGGAGGAAGGAGGAAGGAGGAAGGAGGAAGGAGGAAGGAGGAAGGAGGAAGGCGGAAGGAGGAAGGCGGAAGGCGGAAGGAGGAAGGAGGAAGGAGGAAGCCGCCAGTAATCAGACGCCGCGGGCGATGCGCACCGGAATTCGGCGCGGTCCGAACGCGTGCTTGAAGGTTTCGAAGCGGCCGGCCACCGCAGCGCCGCAGCCCGGGCACTTGCCGTCGGGCGTGAGCTGGTAGTCGTCGATGCGGTACCAGTCGCGCAGGATGAGCGGCTTGCCGCAGCCCGGGCAGTAGGTGGAGCCGCCCTTCTCATCGTGCACGTTGCCGGTGTAGACGTAGTCGAGGCCTTCGCCGTATGCGATGTCGCGCGCGCGCGTGAGCGTGGCCGGCGGCGTGGGCGCGATATCGTTCATCTTGTAGTCGGGATGGAATGCCGTGAAATGCAACGGCACGTCCGGCCCGAGCTCTCTGCGGATCCATTTGCACTCGGCCTCGATCTCGGCGCTCGAGTCGTTCTTGCCGGGGATCAGCAGCGTCGTGATCTCGAACCACACGTCGGTCTCGTGCTTGAGGTAGGCGAGCGTGTCGAGCACCGGCTTCAGGTGCGCCCCGCACAGCTTCACGTAGAACTCGTCGGTGAACGCCTTGAGGTCGACGTTGGCGGCATCCATCTTGGCGTAGAACTCGCGCCGCGGCTGATCGTGCATGTAACCCGCGGTCACCGCCACCGCCTTGATGCCGCGGCTGCGGCAAGCGTCGGCGATATCCATCGCATATTCGGCGAAGATCACGGGATCGTTGTAGGTGAACGCGACGCTCCTGCAGCCGGCGTCCGTGGCCGCCTCGGCGATCGCCTCGGGAGACGCCTGGTCCATCAGGCGGTCCATGTCGCGCGACTTGCTGATGTCCCAGTTCTGGCAGAACTTGCACGCGAGGTTACAGCCGGCGGTGCCGAAGGAAAGGATGCTCGAGCCGGGATAGAAGTGGTTGAGCGGCTTCTTCTCGATCGGGTCGATGCAAAAACCCGACGAGCGGCCGTACGTGGTGAGCACCATCGCGTCGTTCCTGCGCATGCGCACGAAGCACGCGCCGCGCTGGCCTTCGTGCAGGCGGCAGTCGCGCGGGCAGAGATCGCATTGCAGGCGCCCGTCATCGAGGAGGTGCGACCAGCGCGCCGGATGGTCTCTAGTTCCCATTGTCAGTCTCGCGCCACTTGGTCACGGTATAGCGGGAGAGCGTCACTCCGCCGTCCCAGAAGTCGGGCGGCAGCCCGGCCTTGTACTTGAGATGGGCCATGAATTCCGCCGGGTCTGCGTAATCCTCCCACACCTGGGGCAGGAAAGTGCTGACGTGCCGCCCGTATTCGAAGACGACACCGTCGATTCCGGGCCGCAGCTGGTCGAGTGCGTCGCGCTCGCTCACGAACGCGAGCGGCGCCATCGGCGACAACACCGACACTTCCACCGAAATCGCCTCGAACTCGGTCACGGCCAGGGGGGTGAATCGCGGGTCGCGGAACGCTGCCGCAATCGCATTCTGCCGGACATCCTCGACCAGCGCCCGGTGCGCCCGCAGCGTGCCGATGCAGCCGCGCAGACGGTCGTGTTGCATGAGCGTGATGAAGCACGCGCCGGAATCGAGCAGCCACGCGGCGTCTGTCGACGCCGCATAACCCCGGCCGAGCTCGACCGCGATCGCTGCGCGGGCGATCGGCAGCAGCACGCTGCCCGCGTCGCGCGGCAGCAGCATCGTGACTTCAGCGGCCATCTCCGGGCTCCTCGAAAAACGCGAACCCGCCGTAGCCGACGACGCGGCCCTTGTCACCCGCCGTATCGCCGGAGTTGCGCAGGTCGACGAGCCGCGGTACGAGCCTCCGGCGCCGCGCGGTCAGCGTGAGCCCGGTCACCGGGGTCGCGCCGCACGCCTGATCGTGGTTGATGTCGGTGGACAGGTCGAGTATCGCATCGGCCGTGCGCCGGTCGATGACCTGGGCCTCGTGGTATGACAGGTAATGCGACAGATCAGAGCTCACCACGATCAGCGTCTCCGGCCCGCCCCACAGCGCATCGAGCACCTCCGCAACATCCGCGGGCTCGGCGAAACCCACCGCAAGCGGGACGAGCGTGAAGGAACCGAGCACGGTCTGCAGGAACGGCAAATGCACTTCGAGCGAGTGCTCGAACGCATGCGCAGCGGAACTGGTCACGACCTGCGGCAGCGCATTCAAGATGCGGACAGCACGCTGGTCGATTCTGACCGTGCCGAGGGGCGTGGCGAACGCCTGCGCCTCCGGCAGCGCGAGGCCGCGCACGGCGACACGATGCGTGGGACCAACCAGGACCACGCGGTCAATGCGGCTGCGCGCCCGCTCGATCAGCGCGTACACGCTCGCCGCGGTCGGACCCGAGTAGATATATCCGGCGTGGGGCGCAATGATCGCCTTCGGAACGGCTTGTTCGATACCGTCGCGCCGTGCGCCAGACATCAGATGCGCTACCTCGCCCGCGAGCTCGTTCGCCCCTGCGGGGTAGAACATACCGGCCACGGCGGGCCGCCGGATCGTGTTCATGGTTTCCACTTTGATGAAATGGTGGCGGAAACACGCAAATTCAATCACTTTGACCCATTATAGGCAGCCAAGTTGCGATTTGCGCTGCAATGCGCACGCTCCCCGTCCGGCAGCAAACCTGCAGCGAGCTTGACCGACATCAACCGGACGGGAAGCAGATGGCGTTAGCCTTTTCACAGTGGCCGTGCGGGGACTGGGAAAGGGTTGCAAAAGTGGGGGTTGCGTTCCCCCGTTGCCCGAGCGAGGCGCGAGAAGAATGTATAAACATAAGCTTGCTGCTCAGTTGTGCGCGATGCTGGCTGCGGAGATGCCTGATTCAGAGCTTCCTCAATGCCTTTCTTTCAACGGCGTGCCGTATCTCAGGCGCGGATCAAGGAGCATGCCATGACAGGACCAGTCAACTTCCGAGCGGGTTTCCGGCCGGTGCGCAGGGACAGGCTCATCAAGGAGCATGTCCACGACACCTACAAGGCGAGAGAAAAGCTGCCCGAGCCGACGGCGTGTCCGGATTGCGGCGCCGTATATAGCAAGGGCCGCTGGCAGTGGCTGTCTCGTCCGGACGGGGCCCATCAACAGGTATGCCCGGCGTGCCACCGCATCCGGGACGACTTTCCCGCCGGCTATGTGACCCTTGGCGGGGAGTTCTTCGCCCAGCATCGCGAAGAGATCCTGGGCCTGGTCCGCCATCAGGCCGAAAAAGCGAGCGGCGAGCATCCGCTGGAGCGCATCATCGGCGTTCGCGAGCAAAGAGGCGGTGTGCTGGTGTCGACGACCGGCATCCATCTCGCGCGGGCCATCGGCGAAGCGCTGGCGAGCGCTTACCAGGGCGAGCTGCAATACCACTACAACGAAGGGGAGAACCTGCTGCGCGTGCAATGGCGGCGCCCGGCTGCAGCAACGCCTTGAGGTCGCGCGGTGCCGGCCCGCGGCCGCCAAACAAGCGGCCGGGACCGGGTTGGGTCAGTGATCCTCGATGTGCGGAACCTGCTCCTCGGCGGGCTCGCCGGTCTCCGGATCGATCCAGTCCGCCATGCCGATCGCGTCTTCCGCCTCGCGCAGCGCATCCCCGTCTTCGCCCGCGGATTCCGCGCTGTACTCCATGTCGGCGACGGCCGCCGCCAGGGTCGGGAACGGACCGTAGGCCTGATCCGTCTCGATGTCCTGCCAGTAGAAACCGTCCGGCCGCTCCAGGATGCGGGCCTGGTCGAAGTCGGGCGGTGTTTCTGGAACGGCGGATTTCATGACAACCCTCCAATCTGAGACGATGGATGCCGTCGCGGGCGAATAAAGGATCTTGTCACGCCAACGCGTGCTCGGGCGCATCCCGCCGGGATTCCTCCCGCACCTTGAAGTGCGCGTCGAGCTCTTTCAGTTTTTCCGTGATGCCGGTGTATTCGAGCTCGCCCATCGGCAGCATCGCCGCGCCGAAGAAGCCCTGACGGCGCATTTCCAGAGTCTTGTCGGTAATCCGGTCGCGCACCGCGTTCCAGAAGGGGTGCGCGAACCCGTCGAGCGCCTCGGTCAGGCGCCCGCCGTGCTCGGCGAACGCTGCGCAACTGACGATCGGCGGGCCGTCGAAGTAGCTGGTTCCCGTATTGAGGCCGACCGGCATCAGCGGGAGCTGGTGCGAACCGCGCATCCCGCCGGCGACAAAATGGCCGTGCGCGTACGGCGCAAGCACTTCGCCGGTGGCCGGGAAATTCATCTGCACCCGTACCAGCATCACCGGATCATCCTTGCCGGTGTACTTGCCCGCGATGTTGTGCAGCCGCGAGGTCGCCACCGCGACCGCCTGCTCGCCGGTGGCACGGGACCACACCGACTCGATCACGTAGCGCTCGGGATCGCGCAGCAGGGCGGCGAGGTCGTAGATCTGCTCCGGCACGACCAGCTCGATCACCCTGTCGCCCTCGGTGTGGCTGACATCCATCACCACGAAGCGGAAACCTTTCGCCATCTTGGGCGAGAGGATGAGCCCGGGCGTGTTCATCACGTCGGCAAAGCCCAGGTAGAGCGGCAAATTGAAGGCGCCGGGATCGGTCTTGTCCGCCGCAAAGAACAGGAAAGGCTCGCTGGGGCGTTCCTCGAACTCCATCTCCGCCACCGCGGGCCCCATGCCCCTGACGTTGCCGGAGAACGAATCCTTGAGCAGATCCTGCCCGGCGCCGTAGAGGCCCTGTTCTTTCGCGGTCTGCGTTCCGGCGGTGAACGCGTCCCATGCGAGCTTGTGGATACGCGGGCTGCCGGCGCCCTGCGTGTGCGTCATCAGGATGGCGATATCGTCGCCCGTGTGGCTGACATAGCTGTCGATGACGAGCCCGGTTCCGGATCTCGCGACCTGGCTGCGGACGGTGTCGAGCAGGCGGCGTGAGGGGGCGATATGGCCGCCAATCGATCCGATGTCGGCCTTGATCACAGAAAGCGTGATTTTCATAGGAACCTCCATTGGCAATTTGAAGGCCTGAACAAAAAATATACGGCCGGCTGGCGGGTAATACGTTGACCTGGATCAAAGGCGACGCCGGGCTGCTTGACGGGACATATTCTTGCCCAGGTCACGCGCTGTCGGGATAATCCCTTCATTTTGAGAGTTTCCATGGCGCGCTATTTCGGCCTGATTCCGGCGGCGGGCACGGGGTCCCGCATGTCGAGCGAGCTGCCCAAGCAGTATCTTGAGCTCGGCGGACGGCCGCTGCTCTACCACGCGGTGCGCAGCCTGGCCGCGCATCCGCGCATCGACCAGGTGTTCGTGGTGCTGGCCCAGGGCGACAAATTCTTCGCGCGCCATGACTGGAGCGCATTCGACGGCAGGCTCGAGCCCTTGTATTGCGGCGGCGAAACGCGGGCGGCGAGCGTGTTCAACGGACTGCTTGCCGCGCACGACGCCTTCGAGGCGGCGGACTGGGTGCTGGTGCACGACGCGGCGCGGCCCTGTCTTGGTGCTGATGTGCTCGCGCGCCTGATCGACGAGCTTTCGGCAGACGAGACCGGCGGGCTGCTCGCGATTCCGGTCGCGGACACACTGAAACGTGCCGGCAGCGACGGCCGCGTGGCGCAGACCGAGCCGCGGGAGAGCCTGTGGCAGGCGCAGACGCCGCAGATGTTCCGTTACCGGCTGTTGATCGAAGCGCTGCGCCGGGCCGATCTCAACGCCGCCACCGATGAAGCGCGTGCGGTGGAGGACCTCGGCGCCAAGCCGCGGCTGGTGATGGGCAGCGGGCGCAACATCAAAGTGACCTGGCCGGACGATCTCGCGCTCGCCGCGCTGATACTGGAAGGCATGGATTAGCCGCCAAGAACGCCAGGCATAAGAATCTTTCCCGTCAACCCGTGTTTCCGGGGCGGCGTTATTCGGCATGGGAGCGAATGCCATGCGGGAGCCGTCAAGGGATCTGGACGAACTGGCCTGCAGGGTCATCGGCGCCGCAATCGAGGTCCACAAGCATCTGGGCCCGGGTTTTCTTGAGAGCGTCTATGAGCAAGCGCTGGCGGTCGAGCTGGGTCTGAGAGGCATTGCTTTCGACAGGCAGAGGGTGGTGCCCGTTATCTACAAGACACAAATCGTGGGAGAGCATCGACTGGACTTCGTGGTCGAAAATCAGCTGGTCGTCGAAATGAAATCCGCGGAGAGCTTTTTGCCTTTACATAGGGCGCAGTTAATTTCCTGTCTCAAAGCCATGCCGTCGCAGCTAGGGTTGCTCATCAATTTCAATGAAAAATGGCTGAAGAACGGTATCGAGCGCGTCGTTCTGACATAATCTGCCTTTGGTGAAAAGTCTGTTCAGCCGGCAAGGCCGCCGAGGAAAACAGGACAACGATAAAACCGGTTCAACGGTGACGGCAGAATCTTTACCAAGACGAAGACCCTCCCAACCGTCAGGCGAGGATGGATGGTCGCGGTTCGGGATTGGCTGGGGTTTGGCTCGTTATTAATTATGAATCTTGCTTTCCTTGGCGTTCTTGGCGGCCTTGGCGGCAAAAAAGGTTTCTATGCGCATTGGACAAGGATTTGACGTGCATGCGCTCGTCGAGGGCCGCAAGCTGGTCGTGGGCGGAGTCGAGATCCCGTTCGAGCGCGGGCTGGCGGGGCATTCCGACGCCGACGTGCTGCTGCACGCGATCTGTGACGCGCTGATCGGCGCGGCCGGGCTCGGCGACATCGGCATGCATTTTCCGGACACGGATGCGCGGTTCAAGGACGCCGACAGCCGCAAGCTCCTGCGCGAAGTGGCGCGCCTCATCGGGCAGCGCGGCTTCCGCGTCGCCAACGTCGACGCAACCGTGATCGCGCAGGCGCCCCGCATGGCGCCGCACATTCCCCGCATGCGCGCCAGCATTGCCGCGGATTTGGGCGTCGCGCCCGACTGCGTCAACGTCAAGGCGAAGACCGCGGAGCGGCTCGGAGCGATCGGCCGGGGCGAGGGCATCGCCGCCGAGGCCGTGGCGCTCATCGTATCGACGGAAGACGAGACTTCAGCCGGTGACTGACGCGGCGGCGGGCAAACGCGGCGCCGGAGCCGGCTCCCCGCAGCCCGCTCCGGGCACACGGCGCGTGTTCTTCGCGCTGTGGCCCGAACCGCCGCTGCAACGCGCCCTGGCGGCGCTGGCCGGCGCGCTGCAACGCGAATGCGGGGGCCGCGCGATGCGCGCGAGCAATATCCATCTCACGCTGGTCTTTGTCGGCAACGTGGCGGCGGAGCGCCTGCCCGAGTTGGAGCGGCTCGCGGCGCCGGTCGCGGCGCCGCGCTTCGAACTCGCGATCGATCTGGTGCAGTATTGGGGCCACAACCGGATTGCATGGGCGGGTGCGCGCGAGGTTCCCGCCGGCCTCGTCGCGCTGGTTGCACGGCTTGGCGAGCGGCTGCGTGAGGCCGGGTTCCGGATCGACGAGCGGCCTTATGTTCCCCACATCACGCTGGTGCGCGATGCGCGCCGCGCGCCCCACCCGCGCGCGCTCGATCCCATCGCCTGGCGCGCAACCGATTTTGCGCTGGTCGAATCGGTGCGCCGCGACAGCCGCACCGCGTACCAGGCGCTCGAGCGCTGGCCGCTTGCCGGCTGAATCCGGGTAGCACAGCGTATAATGAGCCGGCGCAGAAACGGCACCGTAAGGAGACGATGGGCACTGCCGACCACATCGCGGTATTTCGCCAGAAGCATGATGACAAAGCGCGGGCTGCCCCGGATTATCTGATGCTGCCGAACTGGAGCGATGCGGAGTGGGCCAAGCTGTTCGCGTGCACCAGCTCCCGCAAGTTCCGCGTAAGCGAGGTCGTCATTCAGCGCGGCGCGGTGGACCGGGCGCTGTACTTCGTGGCTGTCGGCGCGCTCGAGGTCGGCGTCACCCAGGTCGACGGCGTGACGATCTCACCGCTCGCGCGCATCGGCGCGGGCAGCGTCATCGGCGAGCAGTCGTTCTTCGACGGGCAGGCGCGCTCGGCCAACGTGTGGGCGGTGAGCGACGGCGAGTTGCTGCGCCTGGGATTCGAGGAGTTCCAGGCATTCAGCGCAGCCGAGCCAGGGCTTGCGCGCGACCTGCTGTTCGCGCTGGGCTGTGTGCTGTCGGCGCGGCTGCGCAATACCACCTTCCGCGTGCGACGCTAAGACCTCAAAACCAATTTAACCGCCAAGACCGCCAAGAAAATAAGAACCATAGCTGCGGCGCCG
>JBFKNN010000025.1:0-23068 GCA_041629335.1 Burkholderiales bacterium
ACATGGACGAAGCAGTGGCGATGGCATTTGCCGCGAGCACGCCGGGTTGCGCCGTGCTGCTCTCGCCAGCGTGCGCAAGCTACGACATGTTCCGCAGCTATGTGCACCGCGCCGAGGTCTTCGTGGCGGCGGTGCACAAATTGGCGGAGCGCCGGTCATGAGAAGCGAGACGGTCGACAGCGCCATGGGGTCTCGTCCGGCCGGGCGCGAGGCCGCCGGCGGCGGCATGTACTTCGCCGACGTGAACAGCCGTGCGGCCGTGGCCGAGTACGACCGCGTTCTCGTGTGGCTCACGCTGCTCATGCTCGCGCTCGGGCTGGTGATGGTGTATTCGGCGTCGATCGCCATCGCCGAGGCGAGCCGCATCACCGGCCATCAGCCGACCTACTACCTCGTGCGCCATGGTGCATTTATCGCCGTGAGCCTGGCGCTCGCGGTGATCGCGTTCCAGATCCCGCTGCGCGGATGGCAGGTGCTGGCGCCCTATCTGTTCATGCTGGGGCTCGCCCTCCTCGCGCTGGTGCTGGTGCCGGGCATCGGGCGTGAGGTGAATGGCGCCCAGCGCTGGCTGTCGCTGTATTTCTTCAATCTGCAGCCGTCAGAGTTGATGAAGCTCGCGGTGGTCATCTATGCGGCCGACTACACGGTGCGCAAGGCGGCCTACACGCACAGTTTCCGCAAGGGGTTCCTGCCGATGTTCATCGTGATGCTGCTCACCGGCGGGCTGCTGCTGCGCGAGCCGGACTTCGGCGCGTTCGCGGTGATCACGGTAATCGCGATGGGCGTCGTATTTCTCGGCGGGATGAACTGGCGGCTGTTTGCCGGCCTGATCGTGACGCTGGTCATCGGCTTCGTGCTGCTAATCGTCACCTCGCCCTATCGACTGCAACGCATGATGGGCTTCATGGATCCGTGGGCCGATCCCTACGGCAAGGGCTACCAGCTGTCCCATGCGTTGATCGCATTCGGCCGTGGCGAGTGGTTCGGCGTGGGCCTTGGCGCCAGCGTGGAGAAGCTGTTCTACCTGCCCGAGGCGCACACCGATTTCCTGCTGGCAGTAATCGCGGAGGAGCTCGGCTTCCTCGGCGTACTGATCATCATTGTCATGCTCGCGTGGATCGTCGCGCGGGCTTTCGCGATCGGGCGCCGCGCGGCGATGCTCGAGCGGCCTTTCCCGGCGCTCGTCGCGCAGGGCATCGGGCTGTGGATCGGCGTGCAGGCGGTGATCAACATGGGCGTCAACATGGGCGTGCTGCCGACCAAGGGCCTGACGCTGCCGCTGCTGTCGTTCGGGGGCAGCTCGATGGCGGCGACGTGCTGCGCCATTGCCGTGCTGCTGCGCGTCGACTGGGAGAACCGCCAGATCATGCGGGGGTTCACGGTATGAGCCGCACCATCATGATCATGGCCGGCGGCACCGGCGGGCACATCTTCCCGGCGCTCTCGGTTGCCGATGCGCTGCGCCGGGCAGACTGGAACGTGGTCTGGCTCGGCAGCCGCGCCGGCATGGAGGCGACGCTGATACCGGCGCGCGGCTACACGATGGCGTGGATCCGCTTCGCGGCGGTGCGCGGCAAGGGCTGGCTGCGTACCGTCCTGCTCCCGCTCGACCTGCTGATCGCGTTCTGGCAGGCGGCGCGCGCGATCTTCCTGCATCGCCCGGACGTGGTGCTCGGGATGGGCGGCTACGTGGCGTTTCCGGGCGGGATGATGGCTTCGCTGCTCAATCGGCCGCTGGTGATTCACGAGCAGAATGCGGTAGCGGGCCTCGCCAACCGCGTGCTGGCCCGGCTCGCCGACCGGGTGCTGGCCGGTTTTCCCGGCGCCTTCGGCCCGGGTTTGGCAGCACAGTGGACCGGCAACCCGGTGCGCGAAGACGTCGCGGCGGTGGCGGCGCCGCGCGAGCGCTTCCGGGGCCGTTCCGGCCGGCTCAGGCTCCTGGTAATCGGCGGCAGTCAAGGTGCGCGCGCGCTCAACACACTCGTGCCCGACGCGGTGGCGCGGCTGCCCGACGAATCCAGGCCCGAGGTCGTGCATCAGGCCGGTGCGGCGCATGCGGATGCGCTGCGCGAGCGCTACCGCGCACTCGGGCTCGAGGCCGAGGTGCCGGCTTTCATCGACGACATGGCCGCGCGCTATGGCGCGGCGGACCTCGTCATCTGCCGCGCGGGCGCCTCGACCATCGCTGAGCTCGCCGCCGCCGGCGTCGCCTCGGTGCTGATCCCGTTCCCCTACGCGGTTGACGATCACCAGACGGTCAATGCGCGATTTCTTGCATCGCGTGGCGCGGGCGTGCTGATCCGCGAGCAGGACGCTACCGCCAACGGACTCGCCGGGCTGATCGGCGGGTTCACCCGGGAAAAGCTGCTGGCGATGGCGCTCGCGGCGCGCGAGGCAGGCAAGCCCGACGCCACGCGGGCGGTAGCGCAGGTCTGCATGGAGCTGGCGCATGCGGCATAAGGTGAAACATGTTCACTTCGTGGGCAGAGGCGGAGCTGGCGCGACCAGTGAGCAGGGGCCCGTCACGCTTCGGGTGACGGGATGCGACCGGCCGGGAGCGGCACTGGCCGCCGATGGCGTGGTGCTGATCGAAGTGGGCTGCCCGGCATGAGACACAAGGTCAAACACGTGCACTTCGTGGGCATCGGCGGCGCGGGAATGAGCGGCATCGCCGAAGTGCTCGCGAACCTCGGCTATACCGTGAGCGGATCGGATCTCGCGGAGAACGCGGCCGTACGCCGCCTCGCGCGGGTCGGGGTCAAGGTGTTCAAGGGGCACGCGGCGGAGCACGTCGCGGGTGCCGACGCAGTGGTGGTCTCCACCGCAGTCGCGGACAGCAATCCTGAAGTGACGGCGGCGCGCGCGAAGCACGTTCCCGTCGTGCCGCGGGCCTTGATGCTGGCCTAGCTGATGCGGTTGAAGCAGGGCATCGCCGTGGCCGGCACGCACGGCAAGACGACTACCACCAGCCTCGTGGCCAGCGTGCTCGCCGAGGCGGGCATGGACCCCACCTTCGTCATCGGCGGCCGGCTGGAGGCCGCCGGTTCGAACGCAAAGCTCGGCACCGGCGAGTTCATCGTGGTCGAGGCCGACGAATCCGACGCGTCTTTCCTGTATCTCGCGCCGGTGCTGGCGGTGGTGACGAACATCGATGCCGACCACATGGAGACCTACGGGCACTCGCTCGACCGGCTGAAGCAGGCTTTCGTCGACTTCGTGCAGCATCTGCCGTTCTACGGCATGGCGGCGCTGTGCGTGGATGACGCGAACGTGCGCGAGATCATGCCGCGGCTGACAAAACCGATCACGACCTACGGTTTCGCGCCGGAGGCGCAGGTGCGCGCGCTGGAGGTCAGGGCGCACGGCGGGCAGATGCGCTTCCGCGTGAGCCGTGCTGACAACGGCAAGTCCTTCCGGGACCTGGCGGTAACGCTCAATCTGCCGGGATTGCACAACGTGCAGAACGCACTGGCGGCGATCGCGGTCGGCACCGAGGTGGGCGTGCCGGACGACAGGATCGTCCAGGCCCTCGCAAAATTCGAGGGCGTCGGCCGCCGCTTCCAGCGCTGCGGGGAGGTGAAGCGCACGGCCGGCGGCAGCTTCACGCTGATCGACGATTACGGGCACCACCCGGTGGAAATGGCGGCAACACTGGCGGCGGCGCGCGCGGCGTTCCCGGGACGCCGGCTGGTGCTGGCGTTCCAGCCCCACCGCTACACGCGCACGCGCGACTGCTTCGAGGATTTCGTGCGGGTGCTGTCGACGGCGGACGTGCTGCTGCTGACCGAGGTCTATGCCGCCGGCGAGGCGCCGATCGTCGCCGCCGACGGGCGGGCGCTGGCGCGGGGCGTGCGGGTGCACGGCCGCATCGAGCCGATATTCGTCGAGGCGATTGCCGATCTGTCGGCGGCAATCAGCGCCGCCGTGCGCGACGGCGACGTCGTGCTGACGATGGGGGCAGGTTCGATCGGCGGCGTCCCGGCGCAGCTGGCAAGGATGAACGATGAAGGATGAGGGATGAGGGATGAGGGCAAATGCGCTGACGCCAGTGAGAGGCAACGTGATGCGAAGGAGCTTCGTGCATCCGCCGTCCGCCTTCCGCAGTCCGCGTGTTCCGGTTCAGGCGGGGATCGCAGGGCGCAAGATGCAGACTGAAGCCGACCTGCGAGGGCAGTTGCGGCGGAACGAGCCGATGGCGCGCCACGTCAGCTGGCGCGCCGGTGGTGTCGCCGACCGGGCCTACTTTCCTGCCGACCTTGCCGACCTGCGCGCATTTCTCGGCGCAGTGGCGGCCGGCGAGCCGGTCTGTTTCGTCGGTCTCGGTAGCAATCTTCTGGTCCGCGACGGCGGATTCCGCGGGACCGTGGTCTTCACGCATCGAGCGCTGGCGGGGTTGCGTTTGCTCGAGTCGCCCACGGGCGGAATCTATTCTGAGGCGGGAGTCGCGAGCCCGAAGGTGGCGCGCTTCGCCGCGCTGCACGACCTTATCGGGGCGGAATTCCTGGCCGGCATTCCTGGCACGGTCGGCGGCGCACTGGCGATGAACGCCGGCTGCTTTGGCGGTGAGACCTGGGAGATCGTTGCCCGGGTGCAGACAATTGACCGCGCCGGGCGCCTGCACGAGCGCCAGCCCGCCGACTACCGCATCGACTATCGCTCCGTGGTGCTGAAGGACCGGGCGGATGCGGGCGCGCCCGGCGATCCCGCGTCCGTTATCCCGGATGCGTCGGAAGAGTGGTTCGTGTCGGCGGTGTTCAAGCTGCCGCAGGGGGACGGTGCGCGATCGCGGCGCACGATCAAGGCGCTGCTCCAGCGCCGCATCGCGACGCAGCCGTTGAGCGAACCCAATGCCGGTTCGGTGTTTCGCAATCCGCCGGGCGACTTTGCGGCGCGATTGATCGAGCAGTGCGGAATGAAGGGGCATGCCGTGGGCGGCGCGGTGATCTCGCCAAAGCATGCGAATTTCATCGTCAACACGGGGAAGGCCCGAGCCGCGGATATCGAATCGCTGATCGGCTTGGCGCAGGCCGCGGTGCAATCGAGATTTGGTATCGCGCTGGAGCGCGAAGTGCGGATCATCGGCGACGCGGGAGACGCGGGTGGCCGGCCATGACCACTAACTATGGAAAAGTCGCCGTGCTAATGGGCGGGCGCACTGGAGGGCGGAGCAGGGGCCGGCGAAGCGAGGAGCGGGGGCCCGCTTGCGGGATGCGACCGCGCAGCCGGCCGTGGGCGCGTCGTCCGCCGGCCCCATGCACGTCTCAGGGGTCAGATCCCCGGAGGGGCCCCTCTTCCTTCCCTTCGACGCGCCCCGCTTGCGGGGATGCGACCCTGGAGGCGCGCGGCGACCGCCGGCGCATCACGGTTGAGACGGAGCTGGTTGAGTGACGGCTTTCGGAAAAGTGGCGGTGCTGATGGGCGGTCGCTCGGCCGAGCGCGAGATCTCGCTCAAGAGCGGCAGCATGGTCCTCGCCGCGCTGAAGACGCGTGGCGTGGACGCGCACGCGTTCGATCCGCGCGATCAGGGTCTGGAGCAGTTGATCGCACAGAAGTTCAATCGCGTCTTCGTCGCGCTGCACGGGCGCTTCGGCGAGGACGGCACGGTCCAAGGGGCGCTGGAATACCTCGGTCTGCCATACACCGGCAGCGGCGTCATGGCGAGCAGCCTCGCGATGGACAAGTGGCGCACCAAGCTGCTGTGGCGCGCCGCCGGCGTGCCGACGCCGCCGTGGGAGCTCATCACGGCCACGAGCGACTGGGCGGGAATTGCGGCGCGTCTCGGGCTGCCGCTGATGGTCAAGCCGACGCGCGAGGGCTCGAGCATCGGCATGAGCAAGGTCACCTCGGTGGAAAAGCTCGCACCCGCCTACGAGCTCGCCGCAAACTACGACGAGATCATCATCGCCGAACGCTTCATCGCAGGCGTCGAGCTTACCGCGGCGGTACTCGATGACGAGCCGCTGCCGCTGATTCGCCTCGAAACGCCTCGCGTCTTCTACGACTACGAGGCCAAGTATTTCGCCGACGACACGCGCTACATCTGCCCGTGCGGGCTGCCGGTCGAGCAGGAGAAGGGCATCCAGCAGCAGGCGCTCGCCGCCTTCCGCCTGCTCGGTTGCGCGGGCTGGGGGCGGGTCGACCTGATGCTCGACGGGGAGGCCAAGCCCTACTTCCTGGAGGTGAACACCATCCCCGGCATGACCGACCACAGCCTGGTGCCGATGGCGGCGCGCGTGCATGGGATGTCGTTCGAGGACCTGGTGATGAGGATTCTGGAGTCAGCCCATGTGGGATAGGCCGGATCTTCTCAACCGTATCGCCGACTGGCTGCTTGCGGCGGCGGCGTTGCTCGTGCTGTACGGCGCGCTCCACTACGTGATTCGACTGCCGGTCTTCGCCTTGCGCGAGGTGCAGGTGACGCGCGCCTTGAGCCACGTCACCGCGGGCGAGGTCGCGCAGGTCGTGCGGCGCCACATCCGTGGGAACTTCTTCACGCTCGACCTCGCCAGCGCCCGCGCCGCGTTCGAGACGCTGCCGTGGGTGCGCAGCGCCGACCTGCGCCGCCAATGGCCCGACCGGCTCGAGGTCACGCTTGAGGAGCACGTCCCGCTGGCGCGTTGGGGCAGCGGCGGGCTGGTCAACACGCACGGCGAGGTATTCATCGGGGTGCACGACGGGCCGCTGCCGGCGTTCGCTGGTCCGGCGGGCGCGGCCAAGGAAATGGCGATCCAGTACGAATATTTCCGCAGCAGCCTCGCGAGCATCGGCCGGGTGCCCCTGCAGATCCACGTCTCGCCGCGGCGCGCCTGGCAGATCCGCCTTGATGGTGACACGACGCTCGAGCTCGGGCGCGAGCACATGGAGATGCGGCTCTCGCGTTTCGTCGCGGTCTACGACCGCACGGTGGTGCAGCTCAATCGGCCGATCGATTACGTCGACCTGCGCTACGCGAACGGTTTCGCCGTGCGCATACCGGAACTCCGGCGCGAGCCGGAGCCGAAAAAGTCCAGGGACAGGACATGAGCAAGGCGAAGGAAAACAAGAAACTGATCGTGGGACTCGACATCGGGACGTCCAAGATCGCGGCGATCGTGGCGGAGATCATGCCCGACGACGGCTTCGAGGTGATTGGCATGGGCAGCCACCCGTCGCGCGGCCTGAAGAAGGGTGTTGTGGTCAATATCGAGACCACGGTGAGCGCGATCCAGCGCGCGCTCGAGGAAGCCGAGCTCATGGCCGATTGCAAGATCCGCGAGGTCTACACCGGGATCGCCGGCAGCCACATCAAGAGCTTCAACTCGCAGGGCATGGTGGCGATCAAGGACAAGGAGGTATCGCAGACCGATATCGAGCGCGTCATCGATACTGCGAAAGCAGTGCAGATCCCCAACGACCAGCAGATCCTTCACATCCTCAACCAGGAATTCATCATTGACGGCCAGGAGGATGTGCGCGAGCCGCTCGGCATGTCGGGGGTAAGGCTTGAGGTCAAGGTCCATATCGTCACCGGGGCGGTGTCGGCCGCGCAGAACATCATCAAGTGCGTCCGCCGCTGCGGGCTCGAGGTGAGCGATCTCATCCTGCAGCCGCTGGCGTCGGTCCTGGCCGTCATTTCGGAGGACGAGAAGGATCTGGGCGTGTGCCTGGTCGACGTCGGCGGTGGCACCACGGACATGACGGTTTTCACGCACGGCGCGATCCGGCACACGGCGGTGATCCCGATCGCCGGCGACCAGATCACCAACGATATCGCGATGGCGCTGCGCACGCCGACCAAGGATGCCGAGGAGATCAAGGAGCGCTACGGCTGCGCGCTTTCGCAGCTCGCCGACCCGCAGGAGATGGTGGAAGTGCCGGGACTCGGCGACCGGGCCCCGCGCCAGCTCTCGCGCAAGACGCTGGCCGAGGTGATCGAGCCGCGGGTCGAAGAATTGTATTCACTGGTGCAAGGCGAGCTGCGGCGCAGCGGATACGAGGAGCTGCTTTCCTCGGGAATCGTGATCACGGGGGGCTCGAGCATCATGCGCGGGATGGTCGAGCTCGGCGAAGAGATCTTTCACATGCCGGTGCGCGTCGGGCAACCGAGTTACGCCGGTGGGCTGGCCGAAGTCGTCCGTCATCCGCGCTACTCGACCGCGGTTGGCCTGGTGCTCGCCGGCATGCAGCAGCACCGCAACCGGGAGCTGGCGCGTCTGCAGGCAGGCGCGTTCCAGCAGGTGATGGAAAGAATGAGGAGCTGGTTTACGGGGAATTTCTAGCGATGAATTCGAGTTCGGGGTTCTGGTTCATGTCTTGTTTGCAACTTGATCGTTAAGGAGGTTGAAATGATAGAGCTACTCGATACGCAGGCACAGGAAGCGGTCATCAAGGTGGTCGGGGTGGGCGGCTGCGGCGGCAACGCGGTCGATCACATGATCCAACAGGGCGTGCAGGGCGTGGAATTCATCTGCGCCAACACGGACGCCCAGGCACTGAAGCGCAACCAGGCCAAGATCCAGCTCCAGCTGGGCTCCAACATCACCAAGGGGCTCGGGGCCGGGGCGAATCCGGAACTCGGGCGGCAGGCTGCGCTGGAGGACCGCGAGCGCATCGCGGAGATGGTCAACGGCGCCGACATGCTGTTTCTCACCGCCGGCATGGGTGGCGGCACCGGGACCGGGGCAGCGCCCGTGGTGGCCGAGATCGCCAAGGAGCTCGGCATCCTCACCGTGGCGGTGGTGACCAAGCCGTTCGCCTTCGAGGGCAAGCGCCAGCGCGTGGCGCAGGACGGCCTGGACGCGCTCGCGCAGTACGTTGACTCGCTGATCGTGATCCCGAATGACAAACTGATGCAGGTGCTGGGAAACCAGGTGACGCTGGACGAGGCGTTCCGGTCCGCGAACGATGTGCTGCACGGCGCGGTCGCCGGGATCGCGGAAATCATCAGCTGCCCGGGCATGATCAACGTCGACTTCGCCGACGTGCGCACGGTGATGGCCGAGATGGGGATGGCGATGATGGGCTCGGCGAAGTCGGTAGGTCCCGACCGTGCCCGCGTAGCTGCCGAGCAGGCCGTTGCATGCCCGCTGCTGGAGGACATCAACATCTCGGACGCACGCGGTGTGCTGGTCAATATCTCGGCTACCAAGGGCACGTTCCAGTTGCAGGAAATGTACGATGTGATGGAAACGATCAAGGCATTCGCTGCGGATTCGGCGACCGTGATCGTGGGCACCGTCTACGACGAGAATCTGGAGGACAACCTGCGGGTCACCATTGTCGCCACCGGACTGGGCAAGCCGGTCACCAGGCATCAGGCGAAACCCCTGAGCGTGGTGGCCACCAAGACCGGCACCGACAACACGCCGCTGGAAGTCGACTATGATGCGCTGGAGCAGCCTGCGGTGATCCGGCGCCGCAACCGCGATGCGACGATAGAGGCGATGCGGCAGTCCGGGGTGGAGATGCTCGATATTCCCGCGTTCCTGCGTAAGCAGGCTGACTAGCGGGCGCGCGGCGTCGCGACAACGCGCCCGCCGGGCACGTTGGGGCACGCCCCTGAGGGCGCGGGATCGCGCGTGCGCAATTACGGCATGGAGTGGGTCCTTTGCGGGAGCGGCAGACGGTGTTACTTTTACGCTGAAGCGGGCGAGGCCGCGACCGGGGCGCTCCGAGTATGCGGCCGGCGCGGTAACAGCATGTAATTGGTTTTGCTTTGCGGCACCGCAATATGCTAGACTTCGCGGCTTAATGGCCTGAAAAACCTAAAGTTTTCCCTGTGATCAAGCAACGCACCCTGAAAAACATGATCCGCGCCACCGGCGTCGGACTGCACACCGGTGAGAAGGTGTACCTGAGCCTGCGGCCGGCCGCGCCTGGTACCGGCATTGTTTTCCGACGCATCGACCTCGCGTCGCCGGTGGAAATCAAGGCCGATCCGTACGCGGTTGGCGACACGCGGCTGTCGTCGTGCCTCGAAAAGGACGGCGTGCGTGTATCAACGGTCGAACACCTGATGTCGGCTTTCTCCGGCCTCGGCGTCGATAATGCGTATGTTGACCTGACGGCGCCGGAAGTGCCGATCATGGATGGCAGCGCGGGACCGTTCGTGTTTCTCCTGCAATCCGCGGGGATCCAGGAGCAGAACGCGGGCAAGGAGTTCATCCGCATTCGTGAACCGGTCGAAGTGAAGGACGGCGACAAGTGGGTCCGCTTCGAGCCACACAACGGTTTCAAGCTTGACCTGAGCATCGACTACGACCATCCCGTTTTTGACCGTTCGCGCCAGGCGGTGAGTGTGGATTTCTCCAACACCTCGTACGTCAAGGAAGTGAGCCGGGCGCGCACCTTCGGTTTCATGCAGGATGTCGAAAGCATGCGGGCGCAGGGCTTGGCGCTCGGTGGCAGCCTCGACAACGCGATCGTGATGGATGACTACCGCGTGCTCAACACTGACGGACTGCGCTACGAGAACGAGTTCGTCAAGCACAAGGTGCTCGACGCAATCGGCGACCTGTACCTGCTCGGACGCCCGTTGATCGGCGCATTCAGCGGTTACAAGTCCGGTCACGCGCTGAACAACCGCCTGCTGCGCCGCCTGCTGGAGTCGCGCAACGCCTGGGAACTGGTCACCTTCGACCGCGTCGAGGACGCGCCGGTGTTTCTCGCTTGGCAGCTGCAGCCGGCCTGACTGCGGGGGCATCCGGCAATCGGCCCGGGCGCCGCTCGTTCGCAGTAAGCTGCCGTTCCGTGCCCCGCGCACCATGGTTGTCCTGAGGCTTGTCGGCATCCTGGCACTGATTTCGATCGGCGCCGCACTGATCCTCTACGTTGTTACGCGCAATCGCCGCTACCTCACCTTCGGCTGGCGGGTATTCCAGTTCGCGCTGGTCTTCCTGCTGGTGTTCGCCGCCCTGTACCTGGTCGAGCGGCTGCTTCTGGTCGCCTGAATGGCTCAATTTCGCTTCGTGCGGCGACGCACCAATTTTGTCAGGGCTGATTTGAGATTTGGATTTGGCACGCGCGCCGCGAGTCGACAGAATTCCTCAATTGTTTCAGGACTTAATACCGCTTTTTTGATCGTCGACGCGGGCCGATTTGTGGATGATTTCACTTGCACGGATATATGGATTCCAGTAACCTCGGGTTCCGTTTTTCGAATATTAGCTAACAACCGCGGCACGAGTTGTCGGAGCTTGGCGGCAACCGTGGAATTATCAGCCAAAAGGAAGAGTGTGCCTGCCCGGAAGTTCTTGACCCGCCCGGCGCGGGCAAGTTGAGGGGGGGCAGAGTCGAGAAACACCCGCTGCAACTCCGATAGGCGATGCGCCTTGGCGGCGAGTTCCTGCAGTTGCCCGGGGGCGGTCAGCCAGAAGCCGATCTTCTGCGCAGCCATGCGGAGCAGTAAAGAAGGAATCAATGAATATTATTCTAGTTTCCGAGAAGCTGGCAAAGGCGCGGACGATTACGCTGGGCTTGCCGCATTTGGTCATGTTGGGTGTGGGGGTGATCGCATGCTTGCTGGGGCTCGCGGCTACGATGCATTACATGGCTCTGCGTTTCGTGCCGGAGATAACCCTTCCCTACGTCTCCCCCATGCTGCTCTCCGCGCAGCAGCAGCAGCACGAAAAGACCCAGACTTACCTGCGCGAGAACCTTAACGCAATGGCGGTTCGGCTCGGGCAGATGCAGGCCCAGCTGCTGCGGCTCGATACGGTCGGTGAGCGGCTCGCCAAACTGGCGGGTTTCAAGCCGCAGGACCTGATGTTCGGCGAGATGCCGGGGCGCGGCGGTGCGCTGTCGACCTTGCCGAGCCACGATCTGTCGCTGGGCGACTTCACCCGTCAGCTCGACCAGCTTACCCGCCAGGTCGATGACCGCGGCGACAAGCTGGGAATACTCGAATCCCTGTTCATGATCGACAGCGCGAAGAAGAAACTGGTGCCCACCATGCTGCCGGTCGAGGGCGGCTGGTATTCCTCGAACTACGGCTGGCGAATCGATCCCTTTACCGGCCAGCGAGCCTTCCACGAGGGCATCGATTTCGTGGTGGAGCACGGCAGCGCCATTCGCGCGGCCGCGGGCGGCGTGGTCATCTTCTCCGACATCCACCCGCAGTATGGTAATATGATCGAGATTGACCATGGCAATGAAATGGTCTCGCGCTACGCGCATGCATCCAAGCGGCTGGTGAAGGTCGGCGATGTGGTGCTGCGCGGCGCGAAGGTGGGTGAGGTCGGCAACACGGGACGCGCCACGGGCACGCATCTGCATTTCGAAGTGCGCAAGCGCGGCGCTCCGCAGAACCCGACACAGTTTCTGCGGCTGCCTAGCTGAAGCGCGAAGGACGGTGTGCGGGGGTGGGGGTTTTCCCCCACCCCTTTTTATTTAAGCGGCAAACAACAAGCGGTAAGAATCGCTCCGGTTGGAGTTCATGGTAACGGCGTTATTCAAGAAGATCTTCGGCAGCCGCAATGATCGGTTGCTCAAGCAGTACTCGCGGGTGGTGCGTGCGATCAATGCACTGGAACCGCAGATCGAAGCCCTCTCGGACCAGCAACTGCGCGCGAAGACTGAGGAGTTCAGGGCGCGTTTCAAGCAGGGCGAAACTCTCGACGACCTGCTGCCGGAGGCGTTCGCGGTCGTGCGCGAGGCGGGGCGGCGGACCCTCAACATGCGGCATTTCGACGTGCAGTTGATCGGCGGGATCACGCTTCACAATGGCAAGATCTCGGAGATGCGCACGGGCGAAGGCAAGACACTGGTGGCGACGCTGCCGGCGTACCTCAACGCGCTGTCCGGCGCAGGCGTGCATATCGTGACGGTAAATGATTACCTCGCGCAGCGCGACGCCGACTGGATGGGCAACATCTACGGCTTCCTCGGCCTCACGGTCGGGGTTAACCTGTCGCAGATGGAGCACGAACCGAAGCAGCGCGCCTACGCGGCGGACATCACCTACGGCACCAACAACGAGTTCGGCTTCGACTATCTGCGCGACAACATGGTCTACCAGCTGTCGGAGAAGGTGCAACGCGGCCTCGCCTACGCCATCGTCGACGAGGTCGACTCGATCCTTATCGACGAGGCCCGCACGCCGCTGATCATCTCCGGCCAGGCCGAGGATACGACCGATCTGTACATCAGGATGAATGCGATCGCGCCGAAGCTCATTCGCCAGAAGGAGGAAAAAGGGGAGGGCGACTACTGGGTGGACGAGAAAGCGCACCAGGTCATCCTGTCCGAGCAGGGCCACGAGCACGCGGAGGACCTGCTCGCGCGCGCGGGGATGCTTGCCGAGGGCAGCAGCCTCTACGATCCGGCCAACATCATTCTCATGCATCACCTTAACGCGGCGTTGCGTGCAAACAATCTTTTCCTGCGCGACCAGCAGTACGTGGTGCAGAACGACGAGATCATCATCGTCGACGAGTTCACCGGCCGGCTCATGCCCGGCCGGCGCTGGTCCGAGGGGCTGCATCAGGCGATCGAGGCCAAGGAGGGCGTTTCGATCCAGAAGGAAAACCAGACCCTCGCCACGATCACGTTCCAGAACTATTTCCGCATGTACAAAAAGCTCGCGGGCATGACGGGAACGGCCGACACGGAAGCCTTCGAATTCCAGCAGATCTACGGCCTCGAAACCGTTGTCATTCCGACCCACAAGGAGATGATCCGCGAGGATCGGATGGACCAGGTGTTCCGCACCGCGCGGGAGAAGCACCAGGCGATCATCAACGATATCCGCGACTGCTGCGAGCGCGGCCAGCCGGTACTGGTCGGGACGACGTCGATTGAGAACTCGGAGCTGCTATCGGGCATGCTGCAAAAGGAGAACCTGCCGCACAACGTACTCAACGCCAAACAGCACGCGCGCGAGGCTGAGATCGTTATCCAGGCCGGCCGGCCCAAGATGGTGACGATCGCGACCAATATGGCGGGCCGCGGAACCGACATCGTGCTGGGGGGCAATCCGGAGCCCGAGGTCCGCAAGATTCAGACGGACGAAACGCTCGACGACGCGCAGCGTGCGAAGCGCATCGAGGAAATCCGCTTCGAGTGGCAGAAGCTCCACAACCAGGTTGTGGCGGCCGGCGGACTGCATATCGTCGGCACCGAGCGCCACGAGTCCCGGCGCGTCGATAATCAGCTTCGCGGCCGCTCGGGGCGGCAGGGCGACCCGGGCTCGAGCCGCTTCTACCTCTCGCTCGAGGACCCGCTGCTCCGGATCTTTGCCTCCGACCGGGTGGCGGCGATCATGAACCGGCTGAAGATGCCGGACGGCGAAGCGATCGAGCATCCGTGGGTGACCCGGGCGATCGAGAATGCCCAGCGCAAGGTCGAGGCCAGAAACTTCGACATCCGCAAGCACTTGCTCGAGTACGATGACGTTGCGAATGATCAAAGAAGGGTGATTTACCAGCAGCGCAACGAATTACTGGAAACGGGGGACATATCCGAAACGATTGTTTCGATGCGTCGCGACGTCGTCGCCGGCTACGTGAGCCAGCATATCCTGCCGGAGAGCATCGAGGAGCAGTGGGACATCGAGGGGCTTGAGAGAACGCTCGAGGCGGAACTGCAGGTCAAGCTGCCGGTCCGGCAGTGGCTCGAGCAGGACGACACGCTGGAGGAAGCGGATCTGCGCCAGCGCATCATCGAAGCAGTGCACGAGCACTATTCGCAGAAGATCGCGCCCGTCGATCCGCAGGCGATGCGCCACTACGAGCGCGCGATCATGCTGCAGAGCCTGGACTCCCACTGGCGCGAGCATCTGGCGGCGCTCGACCACCTGCGCCAAGGTATCCACCTGAGGAGTTACGCGCAGAAGAACCCGTCCCAGGAGTACAAACGAGAGGCCTTCGAGCTGTTCTCGCTCATGCTGGAAGTGATCAAGGCCGAAGTGACCCGGATCCTGATGACGGTGCACGTCCGCACCGCAGCGGAGCTCGAAGCGGTGGAAGAACCCGAGGTGCCGAAGAACCTGCAGTTCCAACACGCGGAATACGCCGGTGGTGGCGGCACCGAGGCGGAGCCGGAGCAGGATGGCGAGGTCGCGCTCGCCGAAAAACCACAGCCGTTCGTGAGGGGCGGGCAGAAAGTCGGCAGGAACGATGCTTGCCCCTGCGGGTCGGGGAAGAAATACAAGCATTGTCACGGCAGGCTTGCCTAAGTGCCCGTAATACGATGAACCCCGCGTGCGTTGTGAGCGAGAGTCGGCCGTGACTTTGTCGGTCGGCTTGCTCATAGTCGCGATATTGGCTGCGGCGGGCTTCGCGCCCTGAGCCAAGATCGAGCCAGCGCATCGCGCGTTTCACGTCACGGAGTCTAGACTCGCGATCCACGGCTGATTGAGCGGGACGCACGCTCGGGGAGTCGCGTCGGGCGCTGTCTCGATTCATCAGCGGCGAGCTATACTTGTGGGCACTTTGGCGAGCAACGATCCTACACAGCGTTTCGGGTTCGACGGGGGCATACCTTGATGCGCCTTCACGATTCCTATAATTTCGAGACGGTCCTGGACACCGGGTCCGGCAGCGGCGGGCACAGGTGGTTCTTGCGACGCTTCGACAAGCGGGGTCCATACCGTCGATCTGCACAAACTGCCCCATTGCGCTGGCGATTCCGTGGACGGCACGTTCGACTGCGCGCTCGACGGATTACGCCGGAAGGTGGCGCAGGGGCTGCAGGCTGGCAAGCGGTCGCGCATTATGCACAACAGGCGGCTCGGCGTGCCGGCCGTGGCCCCTTACGGACGGATCACGGAACTCGTACAGTGTTTTCGTTTTCGGTGACTGATGGCGCCAATGCCGAGGTGCTCGAGGCAAATCGGGGAGACCAGGACTGCCGACTGCCTTTCGCGCTGGTGCCTGGCGGAATTGAAGTCGTGTCCAAGTCGGCGAGCATCCGCCTTGACCGAACCGTACCGAGGAGCGCCCGTTGGCCGTTAACCTGAAGGCGCCTGAGCCGGGTTCGCTCTCGCCGGTGGCCGGCGTGGAGCTGGGCGTGACCGAAGCGGGTATTCGC
Organism: Burkholderiales bacterium; assembly: GCA_041629335.1. Classification (GTDB taxonomy): domain Bacteria; phylum Pseudomonadota; class Gammaproteobacteria; order Burkholderiales; family SG8-41; genus JBFKNN01. The sequence continues at coordinate 16,006 of JBFKNN010000025.1, forward strand.
AAGGCGAACCGCCGCGACCTGCTGGTGATGCGCATCGGCAACGGGGCGCGCGTGGCCGGAGTATTTACGCAGAACCGGTTCTGTGCGGCACCGGTTGTGGTGGCGCGCCAGCACTTGACCATGCTCGATCCCGACGCCTCGATCCGGGCGCTGGTGGTGAACACCGGTTGCGCCAATGCCGGCACCGGGAAGGAAGGTCTTGCCGCCGCGCGGCGCGTGTGCGCGGAGCTTGCCGAGCTCCTCGGCTGCTCGGCGGCCCAGGTCCTGCCTTTTTCCACCGGCGTCATCATGGAAGCGCTGCCGGTGGAGCGGATCGCCGAAGGCCTGCCTGCCTGCATTCGGGATCTTCGTCCCGACAACTGGATCGCGGCTGCGCAGGCCATCATGACCACCGACACGCTGCCCAAGGCGGCGTCGCGCCGGGCCAGCATCGGCGGCGCCGACGTGACGATTACCGGCATTGCCAAGGGAGCCGGGATGATCCGCCCCAACATGGCAACCATGCTGGGATTCATCGCCACCGACGCGCGGGTGAGCCTGCCGCTCGTGCGCAGCGCGATCGCCTATGCGGCGCGGCGGTCGTTCAACTGCATCACGGTTGACGGCGATACCTCGACCAACGACGCGCTCGTGCTCATCGCGAGCGGGCACGCCGGGATGCCGGAAATAACCGATGCGAAGAGCGTTGAGTTCCACGCCTTTCGCGATGCGGTAACGGTGCTGGCGCAGGAGCTTGCCCAGGCCATCGTCCGCGATGGCGAGGGCGCAACCAAGTTCATTACCGTTACCGTCGAGGCCGGGCGCAACGAAGAGGAATGCCGGAAAGTGGCCTACACCATCGCGCATTCGCCGCTCATCAAGACCGCGTTTTTCGCCTCCGACCCGAACCTCGGCCGGATTCTCGCTGCCATCGGCAACGCCGGCATCGCCGACCTCGACGTGGGGAAGGTCGATCTCTATCTCGACGATGTGCTCGTTGCCAGGCATGGCGGGCGCGATCCCGCCTATGAGGAAGCGGACGGGCAGCGCGTGATGAAGAAGAGCGAGATAACGGTGCGCGTCGCGCTCAACCGCGGCGCCGCCGCCGCCACGCTCTGGACCTGCGATCTGTCGCACGACTATGTCAGCATCAATGCCGACTACCGGAGCTGAGGACCGTAGAAGGCCGGTGCGGGCGGTCCGTGTTCTCGAGGGGTGTGCTAAATTTCCCCTGCGGCAGTCCGTGCCGCAAAATTTGCCGAAACCGCTATGACCGACATAACGAAGCTGGTTGGACGCGCGGAATCGCTGGTCGCGCGGCTGGAGAAGCTGATTCCAGCCGAGCCCGACCCGACCGATTGGGCGTCCTCGATCGCGTTCCGCTGGCGCAAGAGGGACGGGCACGGCGTAATCCACCCGGTGATCAACGTGCACCGAATCCACCTCGGGGATCTGCAGGGGATCGACGAGCAGAAGCGGCTGGTCGAGCAGAACACACGCCAGTTCGTGGAAGGGTATCCGGCCAATAACGTGCTGCTTACCGGCGCCCGCGGCACCGGCAAGTCTTCGCTCATAAAAGCGTTGCTCAACAAGTATGCGCCGCGCGGGCTGCGGGTGATCGAGGTGGAGAAGCACGATCTCGTGGACCTGCCGGAGATCGTCGAGCGGATCTGCCACCGCCCCGAGCGCTTCGTCCTTTACTGCGACGATCTTTCCTTTGAGGCGGACGAGCCGGGCTACAAGGCACTCAAGGTGGTACTTGACGGGTCGGTCGCGGCGGCGTCGGAGAACTGCCTCATCTACGCAACCTCGAACCGGCGCCACTTGATGCCCGAGTACATGCACGAGAACCTGGAATACAAGCATGTGGGCGAGGAGATCCACCCAGGCGAGACCTCCGAGGAGAAGATCTCGCTGTCCGAGCGCTTCGGCCTGTGGGCTTCGTTCTACCCGTTCGACCAGGATGATTATCTCAGGATCGTTGCGGTGTGGCTCGAGCACTTCAAGGTGCCCGCCCGGTCGGAGGAAATCCAGCGGGCGGCGCTGCAATGGGCGCTCACGCGCGGCTCGCGCAGCGGCCGCGTGGCATGGCAGTTCGCACGCGACTGGGCAGGCAAGCACGGCCTCGACGGCAAGCAGCGCCGGTCGAAGCGGTGAGCGTGCCGGAATCGCGCGCTCCCGCGCGCCCATCGGGGGAGGCGGCACGCGTGTCCGCCGGCCGTGTTGAGGTCGCAGCTGCGGTCATCACGCGGGACGACGGGCGGTTTTTGCTCGCGCAGCGCCCGGCCGGCAAGGTCTATGCCGGCTACTGGGAGTTTCCCGGCGGCAAGATCGAGAGCGGCGAGTCGCCCCTGGCGGCGCTGCAGCGCGAGCTGCACGAAGAGCTCGGCATCGACGTCGAGCGCGCCTACCCGTGGATCACGCGCGATTACGATTACCCGCATGCGGCGGTGCGGCTGCGCTTCTTCCGCGTCACCGGCTGGCATGGCGAGCCGCACGGCAAGGAAGCACAATCATTCGCCTGGGAATCCGCGCGCGACGTATCGGTTTCGCCGCTCCTGCCCGCAAACGGGCCCGTGCTCAGCGCGCTCGAGCTGCCGACGGTCTACGGCATCACCAACGCCGGCGCGATCGGCGCCGCTGAATTTTCGCGCCGGCTCGAAGCCGCGTTGAACAATGGACTGCGCCTGATCCAGGTGCGCGAGAAGGGATTCGGGCGCAGCGAGTTGCGCGAGCTGGCGATTCGGACGATCGCCGCGGCGCGGCGGCACGGTGCGCGGGTGCTGATCAACACGGACGCGGCGCTCGCGTCCGACCTCGGAGCGGACGGCGTGCACCTGACTTCGGCGCAGCTCGGGGAGCTCGGGACGCGGCCGCCGCTCAGGCTGGTTGGCGCGTCGTGCCACGACGCACCGGAGCTCGAGCGCGCGCTGATGCTGGGCGCGGACTTCGTGGTGCTGGGACCGGTGCTGCCGACGGCGAGCCACGCCGGGCTGCCCGGAACGGGGTGGGCGCACTTCGCGGGCCTGATCCGCGATTATCCGCTGCCGGTGTTTGCAATCGGGGGCATGCGGCCTGAGCACATGGCGCAGGCATGGCAGGTCGGCGCACATGGCGTCGCGATGATGCGCGGCGCGTGGGAGCGCGCTCGCTAGCTGCCGCTACCGGGCTCGTCCGCTTCCGGCTCGTCTTTGCTCTCGGCAACCGGGATGCGGTAGGTCTCGTTTGCCCACGCGCCGAGGTCGATCATCTTGCAGCGCTCCGAGCAGAAAGGGCGGTAGTGGTTAGCCGCGTCCCACGCCAGGACCTTCCCGCAACGCGGGCAGTTGACCATTCGCTGCTTGCTACCCATCGATTCGACTACAGATTGCAGAACGTCAATTCGAATTCTACGTCCGTCTCAGCCGCTTTTGGACGCTGCACGCCTTCCTGGGTGGTGAAGCGGATATTGAGCGCGTACTTGTTGGCGCTGATCTCGGGGACGCAGTTGTAGCTGCGGGCAAGCCGTATCCGCACCATCTGCGCCACCCGGCCCGCCATCATCTGCTGGTATACGCCCTGGTAAGCGACCTGCGCACTGGTCTTTCCGGATTCGCGCAGCAGGCGCAGGACGATCGCGATCGCATCCCGGATCGGCAGGAACGGCGCCAGCCATTGCTGCAGGTCGTGCCGCCGCTGCCCGGCGTCCTGCTGCAGCCAGAAATGATACGAGGGCAAATCGAACTCGCACACGCCGCCGGGAATGTTGGTGCGCTGCTTGATGCTCATCAGCCAGTCGTTCTCGCGCAGCTCCTGACCGATCTTTCCCGACATCTGGAACAGGCGCGATGATGCCTGGTCGGCCCGCGCCAGGACGTCGTCGAGCGCCTGCTCGGATACTTCCGGGTTGTCTCGCAGGGAGTCAAGCGTGTGCTTCTGGCGTTCAAGCTCCTGCAGCAGATCGGACTTGAGATCGGCGCGGCCGGCGACCTCGAGAATCTCGAAGATCGACAACAGCGCGATATGGTGTTCCTGCGGGTCGTTCTTGCCGATGAAATAGTCGACCCGGTCGTACAGATCTTCGAGCCGCAGCAGGGTGCGTACGCGTTCGCTCAACGGGTACTCGTAGCTGATCACGGCGCGTGGTTACCGTCGCGGAAGAAATTGCGGCTAAGTATTCACCAAAACCCGGCAAAAATAAAGGTCTTATTTCTGTCTTCACGGGCTTTCGGGGCGGGGCCCGGCGGCCGCGGCATCGTCTGCGCGTGCGAGGCGAAGGTATTTCGCGTGCAGTGCTCCCGCCTGCTCACGCAATGCGCTGATGTCATCGTCATTGTTGAGGACGTCGTCGGCGCGTGCAATCCGTTCCTTGCGCGAGATTTGCGCGGCGATGATCGCACGGACCTCGTCTTCGGTGAGGTTGCTCCGCCGCATTGTGCGCTCGACCTGGCGCGATTCATCGCAGTCGACCACCAGGACGCGCTGCAGGAGCTCGGCATAAGCGCCGGTCTCGAACAGCAATGGCACCACCACCAGCGCATACGGCTGCGTCGCCCGACGCAGGCGGGAATGCGACTCCGCACGGATCAGCGGGTGCAGTATCGCTTCGAGGCTGGCGCGCGCCCGCGTGTCGCTGAAGACCAGGCGGCGCATCCGGGCGCGGTCGAGGCTGCCATCCGCGGCAAGGAACTCCGTGCCGAACGCCGCACGTATCGCGTCCATCGCCTCGCCGCCGGGGCCGGTCAGCTCGTGAGCGATGTCGTCGGTGTCGACGACCGCCGCGCCGAGCTCGCGGAAGACGCGGGCGACACTGGTCTTGCCGCAGCCGATTCCGCCGGTGAGGCCGACGCAGTACGGCATCGCCATCAGAACAGATCGAGGTACTGTTTGTTGATCGCTGCGCCGTGCAGGAGCGCGATCACCCCGGCCACGGCGAGATAGGGCCCGAAGGGAATCGGCACGTCGCGGCCCTGACGAGCGAGCACGATGAGCGCAATGCCGATCGCCGCACCGACGAACGAGGAAAGCAGGATGACCAGCGGCAGCATCTTCCAGCCCAGCCACGCCCCGATTGCCGCGAGCAGCTTGAAGTCGCCGTAGCCCATGCCTTCCTTCCCGGTGGCGAGCTTGTAGAGCCAGTACACCGACCACAGCACGAGATAGCCGCATATCGCGCCGATCACGGCGGACGGCAGATCCGTGAACACGCCGAACAGATTGAAAATGAGCCCCGTCCACAGCAGCGGCAGCGTGATGTCGTCGGGCAGATAGAACGTGTCGAGGTCGATGAACGCGAGCGCGATCATCGCCCAGACGAAGACGAGCGCGGCGAGGCCCGCGGCGCTCAGGCCGAAGCGCCAGGCGACATAGCCGCTCAGCAAACCGCTCAGGGCTTCGATGATCGGATAGCGGGGCGATATCCGGGTCTTGCATGCAGAACACTTGCCGCCGAGCGCGAGATAGCTCACGACGGGTATGTTCTCGAGAGCCGCGATCGGGTGACCACAGGAGGGGCAGCGTGAGCGCGGTACGACGAGATTGAATTTCTCCGGGGCCGGCGGCGGGCTGCCAGCGAGCTCGGCGCACTCGGCGCGCCATTGCCGCTCCATCATCTTGGGCAGGCGCAGGATGACGACGTTGAGAAAGCTGCCGACGGCCAAGCCGAACAGGACCGCGACCGTGATGAGGAAAGCAGGCGAGCCCTGCAGCAGGGAAATGACGGCCATTCTAGGACCGAGGACCGAGAATGGGGGATTGCAGCGGCGAGCTCAATCCCGGCGACTCGATCCTCAATCCGCGATCCTCGTGCCCGGCCTTAGACGGCCTGACCCATCTTGAAGATCGGCAGATACATGGCGATCACCATGCCGCCGATTAAGGTGCCGAGCACGACCATGATCATCGGCTCCATCAGGCTCGATAATGCCTCGACCGCGTCGTCCACTTCCGCCTCGAAGAAGTCCGCCACCTTGGACAGCATCGCATCGAGCGAGCCCGACTCCTCACCGATCGACACCATCTGCAGCACCATATTGGGGAAGACCTCGGTGCCCTGCATGGCCGACATCAGGCTCGAGCCGGTCGCGACTTCGCTCTGGATCTTCTTGGTGGCCACGTAGTACTCGTAGTTGCCGGCGGCACCCGCCACCGATTCGAGCGCTTCGACCAGCGGCACGCCGGCGGCGAACATCGTCGACAGCGTCCGCGTCCAGCGCGCGATCGATGATTTGCGCACCAGGTCTCCGAACACGGGCAGGCGCAGCATGATGCGGTCCATCAGCATCTGCATCTTCACCGACCGTTTCCAGGTCCATAGGAATCCGTAGATCGCTCCGCCGACGCCGCCAAAAATCGCATACCAGTACCGCACGAAGAAATCTGAAATCGCCATCACTACCAGGGTCGGTCCGGGCAGGTCGGCACCGAAGCTGGCGAACACCTGCTTGAACGCCGGGATCACGAAAATCATGATAATCGCGGTAATGATGAAGGCGACCGCGATGATGGCGATAGGGTAGAACAGCGCGGACTTGATCTTGCTCTTGATGGCAAGAATCTTTTCCTTGTAGGTGGCGAGCCGGTCGAGAAGGCTGTCGAGAATACCCGCGGCCTCGCCGGCGCCAACCAGGTTGCAGAACAGGGCATCGAAGTAGAGCGGATGCTTCTCGAACGCCTGGCGCAGGCTCGAGCCGGTTTCCACCTCGGTCTTGACGTCGAGCAGCAGGCGCGCCACCGCCGGATTGCTGTGCCCCTTGCCGACGATGTCGAAGGCCTGCAGCAGCGGCACGCCGGACTTCATCATCGTCGCGAGCTGGCGCACGAACAGCGTGATGTCCTTCTCGGTGATGCTGCCGCCGCGCGAAAGCTTCTGCTTCTTGACCTCGACGACCTTGATGCCCTGCCGACGCAGCGTTGCATTCACCTGCGCCTCGCCGCTCGCGCGCATCTCTCCGCGCATGGTCTTGCCGGACTTGTCCTGTCCGACCCAGCTGAAACTGAATTCCTTGATGTCCGGCTTCTTTGCTGCGGCAGCTGCAGTGGCCATGACGGATCCCCCGATAAACCCAATGAACCAATAAGTTACGCGGCGTACCTCGCGGAATGA
>JBFKNN010000026.1:0-21977 GCA_041629335.1 Burkholderiales bacterium
ATGTTGGCGATCGGCGTGAAGTCGCGCAGCGTGTCGTGCGGAAGCTTCTTGTAGATGTGCGGGTTGACCGTCAGCGGGCCGGCGGACGCGGCGGCGATGGTGTAACCATCGGGGGGCGATGCCTTCAGCGCCTCGAGTCCGAGGATGGCGTTCGCGCCGGGACGGTTGTCGACTACCACCTGCTGGCCCATCCGTTCGGCGAGGCCCTTTCCGACGATGCGGCCGATGAAGTCGACCCCGCCGCCCGCAGGGAAGGGCACGATCAGCCGGATCGATTTGGTCGGATAGGACTGCGAGGCGGCGGTGAGCGGCGCGAGAACCAGCGCGCCGGCCGCCAGAATGAGAATCCTTTTCATGCTGCGCGTGTTCATATTCTCTCCCTTTGATTTATGCGAACCGCAGCGACGTTAGAGCAATGTCCCTGGCCTGTCAACGCGACGACGCGGCGTCGGGGCGCCGCCGGTTTTGCGGTATCATCAAAGCTTTTCCGCGGAGGGCCACGATGGATTTTTCCCTGAACGACGAACAGCGCGCGTGGCAGATGAAGGCCCGGAAGTTCGCGCAGGAAGAGCTGCGGCCGATTTCCCTCAAGCGCGACCAGATCGCCGGCGCGCGCGAGCCTTTCGACTGGGAGATCATCCGGAAAGGCTCGAAGCTCGGGTTCCGGACGCTCGCCGTGCCCAAGGAATGGGGCGGGCACGGCACCGACTTCGTCACGCAGGCGGTGGTCATGGCGGAGCTGGCGCGGGCCGACAGCGCGATGTCCAAGGCGTTCAGCCAGAACTGGAAGTGGAGCCACCTCATTGCGGCGGCGTGCAACGAGGACCAGAAGCAGCGCTTCCTCAAGCCGTTTCTCGCCGACGATACCTATCTGCTGGGCAAGGGCATCACCGAGCCCAACGCCGGCTCCGACAACCGCCTTCCGCCCGAGGACGATCCCAAGGCCGGCTACCGGCTGCGCGCCGAGCGCAAGGGCGACGAATGGATTCTCAACGGCGAGAAATGCTTCATCGCCCAGGGTGGCGTTGGCAAGCTCTTCTTCGTCGACGCCCGCACCAACCCCGACGTGAACATCCGCGAAGGCGGCACGATGTTCATGGTGCCGGCCGACACGCCCGGCTTTCGCTTCGGCAAGTCGTTCAACAAGCGCGGCTGGCGCTTCTACCAGAACGCGGAGCTGATATTCGAGAACGCGCGGGTGCCGCACGCCAACGTCGTGGGCGAGGTGAACGCCGGCATGAAGAAGAACAAGGGGGATGCCACCGGGGGCGATCTGTTCGGCGATCTTGAGCTGGCGGCCAACGCCTTGGGCGTATGCGAGGACGCAGTCGACCTGGCGATCACGTTTGCGCAGACGCACCGCCGCGCCGGCAAGCTCGTGATCGACCATCAGATCGTGCAGTTGAAGCTCAACGAGATGTGCGCGCTGACCGAGGCGCTGCGCTCGTTCGTGCTGCGCGTGGCCTGGGAGCACGACCGCAAGCAGCACTCGGCCAACGCCGGGCTCGTCATGAACTACTCGACCGACGTGATTCAGCGCGTGACCGCGCTCAACATGGACATTCACGGCGCCGAGGGCTGCATGATGAACGCGCGCGTGGACAAGCTGGTGCGCGACGCCATGGTGTGGACGCATCTCGCCGGCGACACGGTCCAGCGGGCGAAGGTGGTCCGGCGCATCATGTCTCTGGCGGCGAAGGACAAGCCCGCGGCGGCAGGGGCCGCTGAGCGCCGGGCGGCCGAGGACACGTATGTTGCCGTGAGCGACTGATCTCGCCGGGACCGGCACGCCGGCGAACGCGGGCGGCAGGGCGGCGAGAAGAGCGGAGAAAGGAAGCGTAGTGGCGGTGAAGATCGGCATCCTGCTGGGCGACGACATCGGGCTGGAAGTCGTGCCGGAGGCGGTGAAAGTGATGAAGGCGGCGGCGGCGAAGACCGGGCTCGCGGTCGAGTGGCAGGAGCTGCCGATCGGCAAGAAGGGACACGAGCAGCACGGCCACACGTTTCCGGACGCGACGATCAAGGCGCTCGAGAAAGTCGACGGCTGGGTGTGCGGCCCGATCGGCCACAACGCGTATCCGCGCAACGATCCGACGTGGGTCATGCCGCCGGTGAGAAAGCGCTTCGAGCTCTTCGCCAACGTCAAGCCGGTGAAGTCATACCCCAACCTGCCGTCGCTGCACAAGGACGTGGACATCGTTTTCCTGCGCGAGACCACCGAAGGCATGCAGTCGGGCAGCGTGGTGTTCGCCGGCAGCGGCGAGTTCCGGCCGAACGACGAGATCTCGGTCGGCATGCGCGTGGTCACGCGCAAGGGCGCCAACCGCGTGGCGCGCGAGGCGTTCGAGATCGCGCGCACCCGCAGCCGCAAGAAGGTCACGGCGCTGCACAAGGAGCCGGTCTACCGGCTGGTGTGCGGCATGTTCGCGGAGGAATGCCGCAAGGTTGCCAGGGAATATTCCGACGTGGCGTTCGACGAGGTGCTGATCGACGGCTTCGCGATGAAGTGCGTGATGAAGCCGCAGCAGTACGACGTCGTGGTGACGACCAACCAGTTCGGCGACATCGTGACCGACCTCGGTGCCGGCCTGGTCGGCGGGCTGGGGCTCGCGCCGGGACTGGTGGTCGGCGAGCGCCAGGCGATGGCGCAGGCGACCCACGGCTCGGCGCCGGACATCGCGGGCAAGAACATCGCCAATCCGTACGCGATGATCATGTCGGGCAAGATGCTGCTCGAGTGGCTCGGGCGCAAGCATGCGGAGCCCAAGGCGACGCAGGCCGCAGCGCTGATCGACAAGGCAATGGACCGCGTCATTGCCGACGCGAAGCATCTCACCGGCGACCTCGGCGGCAAGGCTTCCACGACCAAGATGGGCGACGCCGTCGCGGCGGCGCTCTAGGCAGGGCGCGGCGGCATCCGGAACCCGGAGGCCTCGCGCATGTCATATCGAAGTAGCGGTGCTCGTAGTACGTTCCATCCGCCACCCGAGCCGGCCACGTCCGGCCGAGACAACACTAACAGGAGGAAAATCACCATGCAGCATAAAGTTCGCTCGTTGTTTCTCGCCGCGGCCTGCTTCGCCACCGCCGGCGCGCTGCCCGTCCACGCGGCAGAGGGGCCGTACCCGAACCGCCCGATCCGCATGATCGTGTCGTTCCAGCCCGGCGGCGCCTCCGACTTCGTCGGGCGCATCATGCAGGACAAGCTGGCGTCCGAGCTCGGCACGAACATCATCATCGAGAACCGCACCGGCGCGTCGGGGTACGTCGGCGTCGAGATCGCGTCCGAGGCGACGCCGGACGGCTACACGCTGCTGCTCGGCAATATCGGCACGATGGCGATCAATGCCTCGGTGTTTCCGAAGTTCAAGGTGAAGCCGTTGAACGCGTTCGTCGGCGTGACACAGGTGGTCGACGTGCCGGGGATGGTGGTGGTCCATCCGTCGCTCCCCGTGAAGTCGATCAAGGAGCTGATCGACTACGCCAAGGCCCGTCCCGGCCAGCTCAACTTCTCGGCCTCCGGCGCGGGCAGCAACTCGCGCCTCGCGTTCGAGTACTTCATGCAGCAGGCCGGCATCAAGGTCGTGATGGTCGCCTACAAAGGCGGCGCGGGCGGCGCCTCGCTGGGAGTCGTGCAGGGAGAAGTGCAGATGACGATGCTCACCTCGTCCTCGCTCCTGCCGTACATCCGTCAGGACCGCCTGCGGCTGCTTGCGGTGATCGCGCCCGAGCGCCTGAGCGCCGCGCCCGATGCGCCGACGATGAAGGAATCCGGATTCCCGGACCTGGTCGTCGGGTCGTGGCAGGGCGTTTTCGTACCCACGGGCACGCCGAAGGCGGTGGTCAACCGGCTGTTCCCGGCGGTGGTCAACACCATGAAGGACCCGGAAACGGTGCGGCGCCTCGGCACGGCGAGCGCGGCTGCGATCACCAGCAAGTCGCCCGCGGATTTCCGCAAGTTCTGGGAGAGCGAGCACAACCGCTGGGCGAAGGTGGTGAACGACATCGGCGCCGTGGCGCACTAGGCGCGGCGTCTGCCAGGCAGCAAGGACGAGGGGCGCGGACCGCGCTGCGAGGTGCGGTCCGTGTTTCTTTGTGCGACGCTGCGCGCTAAGGGCAAATGCAAATTGAACCGCCAAGAACGCCAAGAGAACAAGATTCAAAATGGAAACAAGACCAAGACCAAGACCAAACCAAAAGCCAAGGGTACTCATGCCCGTGATTTCCATATCGCGCCGGACTGCGCGAGGGTTTGATCTTCCGTTCTTGTTTTCATTTTTGCTGATTATCCCTGGCGTTCTTGGCGCACCCCTCAAGGGGGTATTGAATAGAAGCCTTGGCGGCAAACTGAACGTTTCTCACAGCACAGCATGAGCAACAAGACAAGCGCCAAATCCGTTTCCCCGCTGATGCAAGAACTCAGCGGCTATCTCGCACGCGCCGCGCGGCGCAAGCTGCCGCGCCCGGTCGCGGAAAAGACCAAGCAACACATCGCCGACACGCTTGCCGCCATGGTGAGCGGCGCCAAGCTTGCGCCGGGACGCATCGCTATCTCGTACGCCAGAAGCCTCGGCGGCGCGAGACAGGCATGCGTGCCGGGCACGCGCCTCGTGACCTCGGCGTTGAACGCCGCGTTCGCCAACGGCATGACCGCGCACGCGGACGAAACCGACGACTCGCACCAGCCCGCGTTCTTCCATCCCGGCTGCGCTGTCGTGCCCGCGGCGCTGGCGATGGCGGAGGCGCGGCGCGCGAGCGGCACCGCGCTCATCAACGCGGTCGCGCTGGGCTACGACGTCGGCGCGCGCGTGAACTTTGCGCTCGGCGCGATGCGGTTCCACCTCGCGGGCCATTCGACGCACAGCTTCGGCGCGCTCTTCGGCGCTGCCGCTGCGGCGGGCGCGCTGGCCGGGCTCAATGCGGATGAGATGCGCTGGCTGCTGTCGTACACCGCGCAGCAGGCTTCCGGCGTGTCGTGCTGGATGCGCGATCCCGATCACATCGAGAAGGCGTTCGACTTCGGCGGCATGCCGGCCCGAAACGGCATCGCGGCGGCGCTGATGGTGGCAAGCGGCATGAGCGGCGTCGAGGACGTGCTCTCGGGCGAGCGCAACCTGCTGTTTGCGTTCGAGGCGGAAGACGGCGCGGCGGCGTTGACCCGCGGCCTGGGCAGCGATTATGAAATCATCAATGCCAACATCAAGAAATGGTCGGTCGGCTCGCCGATTCAGGCGGCGCTCGATTCGCTCGAGGCGCTCATGCGCGAGCACCCGGTCGCCGCCGGCGAGGTGGAGAAGGTCGAGGTGCAGGTGCAGGATCTCGAGGCTGCGGTGGTAGACAACCGCGACATGCCCGACATCTGCCTGCAGCATCTCACCGCGATCATGCTGATCGACGGCACGGTCACGTTCGCCTCGGCGCACGATCAGCGGCGCATGCGCGACCGCAAAGTGCTCGCGCTGCGCAACCGCATCACGCTGTCCGGCAGCGCGGATTTGACGCGGGCGGGCGGCCGGCAGGCGATCGTCGAGCTTTATCTGCGGGGCGGGCACAGGCTCGCGCACCACACGCGCGCGGTACGCGGCACCGCCGACAATCCAATGACGCACGCCGAGGTCGACGCCAAGTGCGCGGATCTCTTTTCGCCGGTGCTGGGCGGACGGCGCGCGCGCAAGCTCCTCGACACGCTTTGGGCGCTGGAGAAGGTGAAGGACGTGCGGAAGTTGCGGCCGCTGCTGCAACCTTGATGGGACGCGCAGGCCGCGGGAGGGGTGAAGCGTAGGGTGCAGCTTCAGCGCACCGCGTCGCAACAGAGCCGAGTTACGCTGGCATTATCCGGTGCGCTGAAGCTGCACCCTACGGCGGGTGTCCGTGCTGATGCGGTGCGCTGAAGCCGCACCCTACGGTGGGTGTCGGTGCCGATGCAATGCGCTGAAGCCGCACCCTGCGGCCGTTGCTGGTGCGCTAGAGCCGCACCCTACGAACCGCTCAACCGTTCTTGCGCATGTAGCTCTCGTGCCGGAAGAGGAAATCCGCACCGACGAAGCGGTGGGTGAAGCCGTCCGCCGTAAAGCGGTAGTCGAGAAACCCCACTTCGCGCACGCCCCAGTGCATCCGGTCCGGCGGCCCGTTGACGCAGGCCGTGGAGGGCGCCCAGATGTGATAGATGCCGTCCAGAGAAAATGCCCGCGACTGGTGCTTGTGCCCGCAACTGACCAGCCGCACCGCGTGCCGGTGGCAAAGCCGGAGCAGCCGCGTGCGGCTTGCAAGATCGACGCACGACTGCCGCAGCACGAGGTCTTCATGGTCGGGTTCCGACGGATGGTCGAGGAACAGCGGCTTGTGCAGGAAAAACGCAATCGGGCGCCCTGAGAGACCGCCGAGCTTCTCCTCGATCCACGACCATTGCTCGGCTTCGGCGGGTTGCCCGCCGCTGCCGAAGAGCTGGGCGTTCACTCCGATGAATCCCCATCCCGCTGCTTCAAAGGCCCAGCGCTCCTCGCCGAAATGCCTGACAAACCGCTGACGGCGCTCGTCGTTGACGCGCTTTTCCATCTTGCCGAAGAGCACGTTGTCGCCGATGTCGTGATTGCCGGGCAGATACCGGCATGGCACGCTCACGCGCGCAATTTCGGCGCGGGCCGATACGTAATCGGCCTCCACATCGGGATCCTCCAGCACGATATCGCCGTTCACGACGACGAGATCCGGCTTTTCCCGGCCGATCCATGCGGCAACGCGCTGCCAGTTGTCGTGGTGGTAGGGAAGCCCGGCGCTAAGGTGCAGATCGGCAACCTGAACTATCCTGAATGCGCTCATCGATTCCTGTGGCCGGTTGCGGGGAGGTCTTTGTTATAATCGCCGAAAAATTCACACGCATCAACACGGCGGCGCGCGATGTCGCTGCCGATGCTGATCGGTGAGGAACTGACGGATGGCGGAGCGCGCCGAACAGGGCCGCGCAGCACCACTCGGGCGGCGGAGCAAAGCGTTACCGGAGGAGAACAGGATTGAGGACGGCAGCACGCTGGATGGCCGCTTGTTGCGCCGTCGCGCTGGTATTGGCAACGGTGTCGGCGCCAGCGGCGGAGAAACGCAAGGTCAAGAAGAAGGCGGCGCCGCGCGTAACGGTGGAGAAGCTCACCTGCATGCTCGGCACCGAGGACCGCCACGCGCGCATCGCGGTCGAAGTGAAGGACGGCCGGGTTGAGAGCTTTGCCTATTACAGCAAGTGGAAGCCGCGCACCTGCTCGGTGCACGTTGAGCGCGAAGACCCGTACAGCAATTGGGAAGATGCCGGGCGTTTCACCGTGGTCATGACGGATAAGGGCGCTTTCCTCATCGAGAACCGCCCCCGCGACGTGCACTTCCTGTTCCGGGACGTCGACCGCATGTTCTACTGCGGCATGGAGGGCAAGATCACCGGCACACTCACCGTGATCCGCGGCGAGCAGGAATGCGTGCTCGAGGGGGTGATGGACGAAGACCCGGGGAAGGAACTTCCGCCCGGGACGACCGCCGCCGCGCCTTCGTAAGCGTGTGAGGCACTCAGGCGTGACGCTCGCCGAGTTGATCCGCAGCATCCCGCTGTTCGCGGGGCTCGATGCGGCGAGGCTTGAGCCCATCCTTAGAATTTCACAGCGCGCATCGTTTTCTCCGGGCGCGCGCGTCGTGCGCCAGGGCGAGGCTGCCGACAGCGCCTTCATTCTGGAGAGCGGCACTGTCGAAGTGATCACTACGCTACCGGGCGGCGGCCAGCTCACAGTGGCGGAGCTCGGTCCGGGCAGCATTCTTGGCGAGATGGCCCTGCTCGAGAACGCGGTGCGCTCGGCGACGGTGATCGCGCGGACCGCATCTTCCGGCTGTTTTATCGAGCGCGAGACCTTCCGGATGCTGCTCGCGCAGCGGGACGATACCGCGTTCGAGATCCAGCACCGGATCACGCGAACCCTGTGTCGGCGGTTGTGCGATCTCAACGCGCGAATTGTCGAGGCAAGCGGGCCGGAGACGGAAGCCGCGGCGCCGGCGGGCGGCACGCAGGATGCGCAAGCCCAACGGCGGGCGCCCGGATTCGACTGGCGCTCGTTCCTGCCGCTGCTGCCGTTGTTCCGGCGTTTTCGCGCCGACGAGCTGGACGAGCTTGCCGATGCCGTTACCGTGTTTGCAGTGGAATCCGGCGCGCCCATTTTCACCGAGGGCGCACCTGCGGACTCGGGTTTTGTGGTCGTGCGCGGGGCGTTGGAGATCCTGCGCGGCGAGCGCGGCAGGCTCCGGCGAATCGGCGTGCTGGGCCCGGGGCGCATGTGCGGCGTGCTCGCGTTGATAGAGGGCGATTCGCACAGCATGACGGCGCGGGCGCGCGAGCGTACCGTCCTGATGGAGATTAGGCGTGAGCTTTTCGAGCGGCTTTACTGCGGCCGCGACCGGCTCGCCGCAAAATTCCAGGACGGGGTGAACCAGGAGCTCCTGCAGGCGCTCGCCCGCACCAACAACCAGTTGACGCGCCTGATCAGCCAGGCACGTATCCGTTCCCGGCGCGGCAAGCGCGCCGAGGTCAAGGCGCTCGAGCAAGCGTTGACCTCGCAAGACTGCACTGCGGGATGCGAGGAGCCGTGACGGTGACGCGTAGGGCGCAGCTTTAGCGCGCCGGGACAATCACATTGGAGCGGCACAGGGCGGTGGAGCCGCACCCTACACCCGCAACATACGTGCGGTGCGCTAAAGCCGCACCCTACTCGCCCGTCACCCGTCACCCGTCACCCGTCACGCCTCAATCAAGATAGTGCACCTCGACGCTCGGCCTCCCGCCGCGCGTATCTGCGTAGATCATGCTGTATTCCGGCACTTCGAGCCAGGTCGTGGTGTCGCGCGTCAGCGGCTCGGAGGCGATCATGATCGAGTCGGCGACGTCGGCGCCGCCGGTCATCTTCCACTCGCCGTCGTGGAAACCGAATTCGCGCCCGGAGGTATACCAGAGACTGTAGTAACGGAACGCGGCGTCAGCATTCACCCGCACCGGATCGTCGGTGCGGTAGCAGCCGAAATCGAAGCAGTAGCGCACCGCGGCGAGCTGCGTTCCGGTAGTGATGAAGAGGTTCGCGGGCGAATAGAGGTCGATGCCAAGGCGCGTGCGCGCCGCGCGCAGCACCGCAACGGTCCTGTCGACCGCGCGCACGATCTCGTCGGCGGTCAGGTCCCGGCCCGGGTTCTCGAACTGTGAAACCAGGACCGCGTAAATCCACTCGCTGTCGGTCGTGCCGCTCACCATCTTCGCGAACTCGGGGCGGACGTGCTCGGCAAGCACCGGCTTCATGTCGCGGATGCGGTCGAGCTCGCCGTTATGCGCGAGCGTGATGCGGCAGCCGGGGAACTGGAACGGGTGCACGTTCTGCTCGGAGATCACCGCCTCCGTGTTGTACGGGACGCCGCGCACGTGTGCGAGCAGGCACTCGGGCCGGATCTTCTCCGCGAGCGCCTTGAGATTGCGGTCGTAGATCGGCAGCGCCGTGGAGCGGTAGGTGAACGGACGGGCCGGGTCGTGCGAGCCGCCATCCCACGCCTTGAGCCCGAAGCCCGCCAGGTTGAGCAGGTGCAGCATCCTCGGCATGTAGCTCTGCGTGACCAGCGCGTTGTCCGGCCCGTAGAGCAGGCTGTCGAGCAGGACCGGCTGACCGAGGTAGGCAAGGGCGCGGCACATAGGCTGTCAAATTCGTGACGAGTGACGAGTGACGAGTGACGAGTGACGAGTGACGAGTGATGAGTGATGAGTGACGAGTGATGAGTGATGAGGGAGGTCGAAGGATGAAGAGCCGGAATCCGTGACGGGCGATGGCTGACGGGTTGTGAGTGGCGGGCAAACTTGACCTCGCTCCTTCCGTGCTCGCTCTACGGCGTCTCTCTCACGCCGCTCTCCTCACGCCTTCTGCCTCACGCTTCCTGTCTCACGCCCTTCAGAAATTTCGATCAGGCGACAGCCTTCTCGCGGTACTTGTCGTAGAGCACGCCCTCGGCGAAGAGCTGGTCGAGCTCGCTGCTGCCGTAGCCGGCTTCCTTCAGCACTTCGACCGAATGCTGGCCAAGCCAAGGCGCCGGCCGGCGGATCGCCAACAGCTCGCCGGTTGACTTGATCGGGATGCCGAGCGAGTTCATGCGGCCGATCTTCGGATGATCGATCTCGACCACCATGTTGCGCGCCTTGATGTGGGGGTCGGCAAGGATCTGGTCGTAGGAGTACACCGGGCCGCCCGGGACCTGGGCGGCGTCGAGCTTCTCCACCCAGTGAGAGGTGGGCTGCGTCGCGAAGACTTTCTCGATCTCGTCCTGCAGCGCGTCGATGTTCTTCAGCCGCGAGGGCAGGTCGTGAAAGCGCGGGTCGGTCATCCACTCGGGCTTGCCGCACACCATGTTGCAGAAATTCGACCACAGCTTGGTGTTGTTCGCGCCGACGGTGACGTAGCCGTCCCGGGTCTTGTAGGCCTGGTACGGCGTGGAGCGGCGGTGGCGCGTGCCGGTGGCGATCGGAATCTCGCCCCCGCCGAAGTACGCGCCGGATTCCCAGAACGACCAGGCGAGGCCGGCTTCCAGCAGGGAGGTCTCGAGATACTGGCCCTTGCCGGTCTTGAGCTTGCCGATGTAGGCGCCGAGAATGCCGTAGAGCGCGGTGACGCCGCTCGCGATGTCGTTCATGGCGATCCCGACCTTGGCCGGGCGTCCGCCGGCCTCACCCGTCATCATCATGATGCCCGACATGCCCTGGGCCACGATATCGAACCCGCCTTTCTTGCCGTAGGGACCCGTCTGCCCGAATCCCGACATCGACGCGTAGATGACCCCCGGATTGATCTTGCTGACCACGTCGTAGTTGATGCCGAGTTTCGTCACGACGCCGGGGCGGAAGTTCTCGGTGACGATGTCGGCCTTGGCGGCGAGTTTCAGGAAGATCTCCTTGCCGCGGGGGTCCTTCAGGTTGAGGGCGAGGCTGCGCTTGTTGCGGTTCAGCACGGCGAAGCAGTACGACTCGCCGTTCACCTTGGGGTCGAAGCGGCGCGAGCCGTCGCCTTCCGGGAAATTCTCGATTTTGATGATGTTGGCGCCCATATCGCCCAGCACCATGTTGCAGTACGGTCCGGCCATGACCGTGGTGAGGTCGAGTACGGTGACTCCTTCAAGCGGAAGCGCCATGCGCGGTATCTCCTGATGTCGTGCGTTACCGGAGAACTCCGGGTTCGCATCATGGTCATAGAGTTAGCGGGCATTATAGCGTGGCGGCCGTAGCGGTGCAGCGCGCTGACCGATTCGCCATTGAATTTTATGGCATTTTCGAGAAATCGCCCGTCATATGCCGCAATTTACACAACAACCGAGGAGGAGGTTCCGATGAAATTGCTACGTGCCGTGGGAGTCGGATTTCTGGCTGCCACGTTGATCGCACCCGCGCTTGCGCAGGCCGCTTATCCGGAGAGGCCGGTGCGGGTGATCGTGGTGTTCCCGGCCGGCGGCTCCAACGACGTGACGGCCCGCATCGTGTTCAACAAGATGGATGATCTTACGGGGCAGCAGTGGATCGTCGACAACCGCGGCGGCGCCGCAGGCACCATCGGCGCGACCATGGTGGCGCAGAGCCCGGCCGACGGCTACACCGTCATGATCCAGTCGACGACTCACATCGCCAATGCGTTCATGTACAAGGGCAAGCTTGAGTATGACACGCTCAAGGATTTCATCGGCATCACGCCTTTGGCGAAGCAGATCGGCATGCTGGTCGTTCACCCCTCGATGCCGGTAAATACCGTGAAAGAGTTGATCGATCTGGCCAAGGAAAAGCCGGGTGAAATCAACTACGGATCGGCGGGACTCGGGAGCTACGTGCATCTGAATATGTCGATGTTCATTTCCATGAGCGGCACGAAAATGGTGCACATCCCGTACCGCGGCGGCGGACCCCTGTCCATCGCGTTGATGTCCGGAGAAGTTCAGACGACGATCAGCACCATCGGCTCGTCCTTCCGGCACATCAAGGCCGGCAAGATGAGGCCGCTGGGGGTCACGTCGGCCAAACGCGTGCCGCAATTCCCGGACGTGCCGGCCATCGGCGAGACGGTTCCCGGGTTCGAGTTCACCGCGTGGGTCGGCTCGTTCGTGCCCGCGGGCACGCCGCGGCCGATCGTCAACCAGCTCAATGCAATGCTCAAGAAAGCGCTGGCCGATCCGGATGTGTCGACCAAGCTCATCAACGCGACGCTCGAGCCGATGTACATGACGCCGGAAGAGTATGCGCAGCGGCTGAAATCGGACTACGACCGGTACGGCAAGCTGATGAAAGAGATCGGCGTGGTGAAGTAGCTCGGGTTGCGGACCAATCAGGGGGAAGTATGACCGGGCCGCCGCAATGGCGGCCCGGTTGTGTACGGCCTGGGTTTCGTCGATAATCGCTGGCCTGAGCAGCGCAATCAACAACTTGGGGGGAACCATGGAGAAATCTTTCAAGGCGGGTCTGCGAGTGACGGCGCTTGCGTTCCTCGCATCATGCCTGGCGGTGCCTGCCGCGGTCGCGCAGACATATCCGGAAAAATCAGTGCGCGTGGTCGTGGTGTTCCCGCCGGGGGGCTCGAACGACGTCGTCGCCCGCATCGTGTTCCAGAAAATGGGCAGCCTCATGGGCCAGCAGTTCGTGATCGACAATCGCGGCGGGGCCGCCGGCCAGATCGGCTCCGAGATCGTCGCGCAGAGCCCGCCCGACGGCTACACGCTGATGGTGCAGTCCACCACCCACGTCGCCAACGCGCATCTCTACAAGAAGCTCAACTATGACGTGCTCAAGGATTTCATCGGCGTGACGACGCTCGCGCGCCAGGTTGGCATGCTGGTGGTGCATCCGTCGCTGCCGGTGAAGTCGGGCAAGGAGTTCGTGGCGCTGGCGAAGAAGCGTCCCGGCGAGGTCGTCTACGGCTCCGCCGGCAACGGCAGCTACGTGCACTTGTCGATGGCGCTGATGGCGTCGATGGCGGGGTTGAACATGATCCACGTCCCGTACAAGGGCGGCGGTCCCGCCGGGACCGCGCTTGTCGCGGGCGAAACGCAGGCGATGCTCGCCACGATTGGTTCCCTCTTTACGCACATCAAGTCGGGACGCGTGCGGCCACTCGGGGTAAGCGCGGACAAGCGCGTGGACCAGTTCCCGGACGTGCCGGCGATCGCCGAATTCGTTCCGGGCTACGAGTTCACGGCCTGGGTCGGGCTGTTCGTGCCGGCGCGGACGCCCAAGGCGATCGTGGATTCGCTGAACAAGGCGATCGCGACCGCGTTGGCGGATCCCGCCGTGGCGTCCAAGCTCACGGCGCAGACGCTCGACCCGTTGCACATGACGCCCGAACAGTTCGCTGCGCGTCTGAAGTCGGACTTCGAAAAATACGCCAAGGTCGTCAAGATCAGCGGCGCGACCGTCGACTAAAGCGCAGCTCGATTTCGGCGGACTGGGAGCGCAGGAGGAGTCGATCCTTCTGCGCTTTTTTCATTGTCGCGTGTTGTCCGGAAGCTCGCCGCAGCGAGGGCATCGCTGCTAGAATTCCCGCTGTCCGGCAACAGCCAAGCTGACGGGGGGAAGCCATGAGAAAGTTATTGCGGGCTGGCATCGTGCTGGCGGCGTGGCTTGCCGTACCGTTGGTTGCTCCAGCGCAGACCTATCCGGCGAAGCCGGTGCGCGTGGTGATTCCCTGGCCGCCGGGTGGATCGAACGACGTCGTCGGACGCCTCGTGATGCAGAAGCTCTCCGAGTCGATGGGCCAGCAGTTCGTTATCGACAACCGTGCCGGCGCCGCGGGCTCGATCGGGGCCGATGTGGTCGCGAAGGCGCCCGGCGACGGCTACACGATCATGGTGCATTCCACGACCCACGTCGGCAACGCGCACATCTACGGCAAGAAGCTCGCTTACGACACGCTGAAGGATTTCACCGGTGTTGCGCTGCTGAGCTCACAGGCGGGGGTGTTGACGGTGCATCCGTCGCTGCCGGTCAAGTCGGTGAAGGAGTTTCTCGCGCTGGCCAAGGCGCGGCCGGGACAGATCCTTTACTCGTCGTCGGGAAACGGCAGCGCGCCGCACCTGCAGATGGCGCTGCTCATTTCCATGACCGGCATCGACATCGTGCACGTGCCGTACAAAGGCGGTGCGCCGCAGGTGACGGCGCTGATGTCGGGCGAGACGCAGGCGTCCTACGCCACCATCGCCACCGTGATCAACCATATTCGCAACGGCAAGCTGCGCCCGCTCGGCGTGGGCACGGCCAGGCCGGCGAAGACCCTGCCGGGCGTGCCGACGCTGTCGGAGGCTGGCGTGAAGGGCTACGACATGGCCCCGTGGATCGGCGTCTTCGCACCCGCGGGCACGCCGAGGGCGATCGTCACCCGGATCAACGCCGAGATCAACAAGGCTTTGGCGAACCCGGACATCGAGAAGAAACTCGAGAATCAGGCGCTCGAGCCGTGGCCGGCGAGCCCGGAGGAATTCAACGCGCGTATCAGCGCCGATTACGACAAGTACGGCAAGCTCATCAAGATGACGGGCGCTAAAATCGAGTGACGAGTGACGAGTGACGAGTGACGAGTGACGAGTGACGAGTGACGGGTGACGGGTGACGAGTGACGAGTGACGGGTGACGGGTGACGGGTGATTGGTGATAAGTGGCCGGTGAGCCGTGATCCGATTAGTTCCAAATCACTATTGGCGTGGTAAGACGTAGGGTGCGGCTTCAGCGCACCGCGCCGCCAATTTTCCGCAGGTCTTGCGGTGCGCTAAAGCTGCACCCTAGCGAAAAGCGATCATGTCCTGTTGGACTTGGTCGAATCATTCTTTTTTGTGCTCCGTTGAGGGGTATGAATCACGCGTCTGAACGTTATGGGCTGACTGATGGATCTCGGCATCAAAGGTGAAACCGCCCTCGTGGTGGGCGCGAGCGAAGGCATCGGCTACGAGAGCGCCAGGGCGCTGGCGGAAGAGGGCGCCGATCTGCTCATCGTCTCGCGCAGCCGCGAGAAGCTGGAGCGCGCCGCGGCCTCGATTCAGAAGGCTTCCGGACGTGCGGTGCGGTGGTTTGCCGCCGATGCGACCAAGGCGGACGATGTAACGCAGCTCGCCGCCTGGCTGGAGCGGGAGGCGCCGAAGCTCGACATCCTGGTCTCGGGCGTGGGCGGCAGCCAGCGCGCGCTGTTCGAGGAACTGGACGACGCGGCCTGGTATGCGAACTACGAATTCAACGTGATGGGCACGGTGCGCGTGATTCGCGCCGCGCTCGAGCGCCTGAAGAAATCGAAAGCCGGGCGGATCGTGATCCTCGGTGCGGCGGGCCCGCGCATGCCGTATCCGCACCAGCTGGTGTCCAACGTGCACAAGGCCGGTCTGATCGCGCTGGTGAAGACGCTCGGGGCCGAGTTCCAGCAGTACAATATCCGCGTCAACTCGGTCTCGCCGGGCCGCACCCTCACTTCGTTGTGGACGACGCGAATCGAGAAGCTCGCGAAGGAGCGCGGAGTCGCCCCGGACGAGATCGTCGAGGAGTTCACGCACGAGATTCCGATGGGCCGATTCGGCAAGCCGGAGGAGATCGCGCCGATGGTGGTGTTTCTCGCCTCGCACAAGACGAGCTACGTCACGTGCCAGTCGATACTCGTGGATGGCGGTATCGCACGTGGATTGATCTGAACGCGAGGAAGGTGCCGCCCGAGGACCTTTAGATCATGCCGGCTATGCGCAACGAGAGCGAAGCACCGTCCGAGCCGCGCAAGCCGCGCTATGCGGCGCTGGCCGACGAGATATCGCAGGCGATCGGCAGCGGCGCCTATGCGGTGGGCGGCCTGCTGCCGAGCGAAGCGGAGCTCTGCGCGCGCTATCGCGTGAGCCGGCACACGGTTCGCGAGGCAATCCGGATCCTGCAGGCGCTGGGTCTCGTCTCGCGCCACCAGGGCCTGGGCACGCGCATTCAATCGGCCCAGGTCGCGTCGCGCTACGTGCAGGCGATGGACGCGATTCCCGACCTGTGGGAGTACGTCAAGAACACCACGCTCACGGTCGTGCGCCGCAGCACGGTCAAGGCGCGCGAGGCACTCACCCCGCTGCCCGGTTCCGAGCCGGGCCACGCGTGGCGGCTGATCGAGGCGGTGCGCGCGATGAATTC
Source organism: Burkholderiales bacterium (assembly GCA_041629335.1). Lineage (GTDB taxonomy): Bacteria > Pseudomonadota > Gammaproteobacteria > Burkholderiales > SG8-41 > JBFKNN01. The sequence continues at coordinate 16,169 of JBFKNN010000026.1, forward strand.
CGGCGAGCCGATTGCCTGGAAACAGGTCTACATCGACTCGGCCTACGGCGCGGCGGCGGGCGACATCGGCAAGAAGCGCGTGCCGATCTATTCCCTGATTGAGAAGCGCTACGGCATCAAGACCCTCAAGGTGCGCCAGGAGATCAGCGCGGTCGCCATTCCCGCGGTGGCGGCGCGTGCGCTCAAGGTGAAGGCGGGAGCCTCCGGGCTGGAGATCCTGCGCCACTATCTCGATGAAGACGAGCGCGTGTTCGAAGTGACGCTGAGCATCTATCCAGCCAGCCGCTTCCGCTATAGCGTCGAGCTGCGGCTGGAATACGGCAACGACCGCCGCCGGTAGTGCCGACGTGCTTTCGCAAAACAAATCTTGAACCGCCAAGGCGCCAAGAAAAACAAGAAACAAATTGGAAACAAAACCAAAAACACTCGGGCGGCAGCATCGCAGAGATGCCGAGATTCATGAAGGTTGGGCGCTTGGTTCTAGAATTTATCTTGCTCTTCTTCGCGTCTTGACGCCTTGGCGGCAGATGTCTTTCTGCCTGGCTTTTCAGTCCTTTTGCAGGCGCCCGCAGACGCCGTCGACCATCTCGTTCAGCGACCCGAAGACCCGGACCCCCGCGGCCTCGAGCGCCGCACGTTTGGCGGCGTAAGTGCCGTGGCTGCCGTGGGTGAGGGCCCCGGCATGTCCCATGGTGACGCCTTCCGGCGCGCTCTTGCCGGCGATCAGCGCGAACACCGGCTTGGCAAACGCCTGTGCGGTGAGCCCGGCGGCAAAATCTTCCTCCTCGTGCCCGCCGATCTCGCCGATGATGAGCAGCGCCCGGGTCTCGCGGTCCGCGGCGTAGAACGGCACGAGGTCGGCGAAGCGCGTGCCCTTCACCGGGTCGCCGCCGACGCCCACCCAGACCGAAGTGCCGACGCCGCGGCGCGCGAGGCGGTAGCCCGCTTCGTACGACAAGGTGCCCGATTTCGACATCAGCCCGAGCGGCCCCGGCACGAGCGATGCATCGGGCAGAAAGCCGAGCTTGGCGTCGCCCGCGACCGCCATCCCCGGTGTCGAGCCGCCGATCCAGATGGCGCCGGCCTCGCGCACGAGGTGCCAGGCCCGTAACGCGTCGTGAACGGGTACGCCCTCGGTCGGTGTAACGATATAGCGGATGCCCGCCCCGATCGCTTCCCGCACGGCCTCGAGCAGCTGCATGGCGCCGACCAGCGCCACGGAAGTCGTGGCGCCGGTTGCTTCCACCGCGCGCCGGCAGTCGGGAAAGATCGGGATTCCGTTGATTTCCCGCGAGTTGCTCCGCGGCGATACACCGCCCATCAGGTTGGTGCCGTACTCTTTCATCAGCCGGCTGTGCAGCCGCCCGGCACGGCCGCTGATGCCCTGGACGATGACGGGTGTTTCTCTATCGATGCGAGGATTGATCATTCGTGTTTCGTGATTCGTGGACCCCACCGCAGGCTGCGGTCGTAGGGTGCGGCTTCAGCGCACCGAATTGACTCCTTCGCGGCCTGGCGGCGCGGGCGGTGCGATAAAGCTGCACCCTACGGCCGGGCTAATGCACGCCTCATCCCTCCGCTCTTATCACTTCAAGTGCCGCCTGACCTCGACGAGCGCTTCATCGAGATCGGTGTACAGGTGAATGCCAGCCTTCTCCAGCACGTCGCGCGCGGCGGGGAGTCCGTTGCCGACCAGGCGCGCGACCGTGGGCACCTTGAGTTCCGGCACCTGTGCGAGCGCTTCGACCAGCAGCCGGGAGAATTCGGCGAGATCGGTGATTCCGGCGAATATATTGACGAGCAGCACCCGCACCCTTGGTCCGGCGCTGATCCATTTGAGCACGTTGACGAGCCGTGCCGTCTCCCCGCGCAGTCCGCCGGTGCGCACATCGAGGAAGTTGTAGGGCTTGAGCCCGGCGGCGCGCAGCTCGTCGATCAGCATCATCGACAGCCCCGCACCGGTGGTGAGAAGCCCTATTTCGCCTTCCGGGTCCACCACCACGTAATCGCAGCCGTGCTCGAGCTTGAGCGCAGCTTCAGGATAGGCTGCCGTGCGCCGGTCGAGCAGCTCCCGTACCGCCGCCTGCCGGGGCAGGGCACCGTCATCCGTGACGATCTTGGCGTCGCCGGCAATCCAGGTGCCGTCGCCTTTCACGAACAGCGGGTTCACTTCGATCAGCAGTGCCTCGCGCTCGAGAAAGATGCGCGCGAGCTGGTCGCCGGCCTCGCGCAGCGCGGCGCCCTTGGGCGCCGGCAGCGTGTGCGTCAAGCGCTCGACGCAGCTGCGCAGCGCCGCATGATCGGCGTCGGCGGTCTCGGCGTGGATGTCCTGTGGCGGCAGTGCTTCGATATCCATGCCTCCCTGCGCGGAAACGATGACCCGCACGCCACCGGCCGCCGCGTCGAGCAGCAGCGCGATATAGACTTCTTCGGCCGGGCCCACATTCTGCTCGATGCGCACCTCGCCGACACGCCGGCCCTTGACCGTCATGCCGAGTATCGCCTCGGCGTGCTCGTGCAGCTCCTCGATGGTCTCCGCCCTAAGGATGATGCCGGCCTTGCCGCGCCCGCCGGCGGCGATCTGGCCCTTCACGACCCACGGGGCTGTCGGCAGCGGCGTGCTTGCCACGGCCTTTGCGCTGTCGATGAGGCAGCCTGCGGGCACCGTGATGCCTTCGCGGGCGAGGAGGGTCTTGGCGTCGTGCTCGAGGAGATACATTGGCTGAATTATGAAGGAGGAAGGCGGAAGGAGGAAGGCGGAAGGCGGAAGGCGGAATAAGATCAGTGACGAGAGCGTTTCGCGAAGAAGTGACGGGGCATTGCCACGGAGTGACGCCGGCGCTTCGCGAGAAAGTGACGGAGCCCGCACGGGTGATCGGTGTGCCGGCGTCTTCGTCGCCTCTATTCGTCGCTCCTTCTCGCCACCTCTCTTCGCTATCTGACCAGTCACTGGTCACAGTTTTTTCTTGCGTTCGAAGAACGCATGCATCATCCGCTGCGGCTCGTCGGTCGCGCGCGCGGCGACGCAGGCGCGGATGCCGGCCTGGACGGCCTCGGCGAGCGGCAGGCGCTCCCAGTCGGCGATCAGCGCCTTCTGCAGGCGGATCGCGCGCGGCCCGGCGGCGAGAATCGAGGCGAGCCACGCGTCGACGGCCGCGTCCAGTGCTCCGGGCTCGACCAGTTTTTCGAGGAATCCGATCCGGCAGGCCTCGGCTGCGTCGATTGCGTCGCCCGTGTATACGAGTTCCCGCGTCTTACCCCAGCCGATGATCAGCGGCAGCAGGCACGCCTCCATGCCGGAGGGGATGCCGAAACGAACTTCGGGCATGCCGAATTTCGCCGTGGTGATGCCGACGCGGAGGTCGCAGGATGCGGCGAGCTCCATGCCGGCGCCGAGGCAATAGCCGTTGATGCGCGCGATCACCGGCACCGGCAGTCGCCGGATGGCATCGCACGCGCGATGCGTCCAGGTATGCTCTTCCTCGGCGCCCGCGGCGTCCAGGCTTTTCATTTCGGCAAGGTCGGCGCCGGCGATGAAGGATTTTTCCCCTGCGCCGGTGAGGACCGCGGCGCGCAACGCGCCATCGTCAGCGAGGCGGGAAAATATTTCCGCGATTTGCTTCTTGCCCGCGATGCCGAGCGAATTGCGGCGCTCGGGATTGTTGACGGTGACGAAGGCGATGCGGCCGGCATCGCCGCGAGCTTCGATCCGCGTGATGACAAGATCGCCGGTGCTCAAGCCTGGCCCCTGCGTCATGGCGTCCGTTCTTCGCGAGTCATATGGTCCGGTGCGTATTAGGAGAAAACCAGGTGGTGTTTGTGGCAGACCGCGGTCAGGGCACGTCAAGATCGACCAAGGGGCCGTATTGCTGGCCGCCGAAGACGTCGGTGTCGTCGACGTCGCCCGAAATCGCCGGCCGCGGGATCGTGATCTTGATCGCGCTCGCAGCATCGTAATTAATGATAGCGACCACTTCCGGCGTCAGTCGGTAGTTCTTCGCGAACCATTCCTTGCTGATGACGCCGGCGTCGCGCACCCTCTCGTAGCTTTCGCGATCGTTGAAGATCACGTCGAAGGTGAGCTCGAACGGCCCGGCGTTCTTGCTGCGGATCAACTTGGTTACCTGCCACAGTTTTGCCATGTCAGACTCACACGTTCTCGTATTCGATCGGGAACATCTCGAGCGGGGTTGCGGGCTCCACCACGTGGTTCATGTTGAAGCGGTAGCAGGCGCCGCGGTGCAGCTCCGAGGGCGAATAGGGATAGGCGATCGAGGTGATGAGGCCGGTCCATTCGGGCACGGGGTAGTGCACCGCGATGTGTCCGACCGACTTGATCAGCGCGGCCGCGAGCGCTTCCGTGTCCGCCGTCACCTGGAACACCAGGCCGACCTCGTGGCCGATGGTGAGGTCGGGCTCGAGCGGGCCCATCGTGGCGTCGCGGCCGAACACGCGCACGTCGAAGCGGTACTTCGCTTCGATGCCTTCGCCGAACACGGCGGCGATGCGGTCCCGCGTCGCTTTCGTGAGGCCGTCGAGCCAGGAATCGAACTGGCGCAGGATGATCGGGTCGCGCACGGCTCCGATGATCAGACTCTGGTAGCCGGCGAGCTCGGCGCCCTCGAGCTTGATGGTGTAGCGCTCCGCCGGCTTGAAGGTGCTGCCCGATACCCGCACCGCGCGGTCGGAGACCGCGTCGTATTTTGCCGTGTAGGTATTCAGCACCCCCGACGGCTCGACCAGCTCGTACGGCGTGGCGTTCTCGTACAGGTTGTGCGAGGCGATGCTGGCGGGGTCGCAGCGATACTCGGGATTGGGCGGCTCGACGACGAAACTCCCGTTGGTGAGCGTCGCGAACATGCAGTCCGGGTACTTGCGCAGCACCACGCAAGCGGCGCCACACTCGAGGATTTTCGCGGCGTGCCATACGGTTGCCGGGTTGAAGCCTTTCATCACCGGCATGGCCGAGAAGATCGAGGTGTCGCTCGAGCGTCCCGCAATGATCACCTCGGCGCCGTGCTCCAGCGCCTCGACGAAGGGCTCGATGCCGGCCATGCCGACGATATGCGCGCTGCGGTCGATGACGGCCTCGTCCAGGTGAGGCGCGTTGGCAAGCGGTGTGATCTTCTGCGCGCCGAGCTTGCGCTTGAGGTAGCCCTTGTCCTGCTCGCTGTGAATCGCGGCCATCTTGAACGTGAGTTTGTCCTCGCGCGCGATCTCGCGGGCGATGCGCGTCAGGCGCGCGAGCTGCGGATCGCTGCCTGCGGTGCAGGCCGAGCCGACGATGACGGGAATCTTCGCCGCGCGCCCGGCAAGGAGCATGAGCCGCAAATCGCGCTTGTAGGCGGATTCCGAGAACAGCGTGTCGCCCGAGCCCAGGTAATGCGGGCCGGGGTCGGTCGATCCCGAGTCGGCACCGATGAAATCGGGCTTGAGCGCCATCGCGCGCTTCAGCGTGTCCTCGCGGAAACCGGACCCGAGTATGCCGGTGGCGGACAGTATGCGGATTTCCTTCAAGGGTCGATCCTCCGTGTGTTTCTAGAAGTGACGTGAAGCCGTGACGGGCTTCACGCGGGGGTCAAGCTTCAGCTCCAGCAGCGTGTTGGCGCCGAGCTTTGCGCGGCTCTTGCCGACGAAGGCGCCGAGTTCGCGCTCGGTCGCCACCGCAACGTGGCGGAAGCTGTAGAGCCGCGCCAGTCCCGAGAAATCGAGCTTCGGCGGCTCGAGCGTGAAGGCAGTGAGCGTCCCGCCGGCAAGCCGCGTCGCCGCTTCGTTGAGCGTTGCATAACGCCGGTTCGCAAGCACCACG
>JBFKNN010000027.1:0-21910 GCA_041629335.1 Burkholderiales bacterium
GCGCTGGTGCCGAACGGCCACTTCACCATGGACATCAACCCGCAAATGCGGTTTGGGCTCGCGGTCACGGTGCCGTTTGGCCTCAAGACCGAATACGATGCCGGCTGGCGCGGGCAGCTGACCGCGCTCAAGTCGGAAATCAAGACCATCAACATCAATCCCTCGGTCGCCTACAAGGTCAACAGGGACGTCTCGATCGGCGCGGGCGTCAGCGTCCAGAAGATCGACGCGGAGCTCACGAATTTTGCCGGTGCGGCCGGGAATGCGAAGCTGACTGCGGACGACGTCGGCTACGGCTGGAACGTCGGGGTGATGGTGCAGGCGACGCCGTCGACACGGTTCGGCGCGACATATCGATCCAGGATCAAGTACGACCTGGAGGGGTCGGCCACGTTCAGCGCCGCAGCAGCGGCAAACAGCAACGTGGCGGCGGACCTCAAGATTCCGGACACCGCTTCGCTGAGCGTGTTCAGTGTCGTCGATCCCAAGTGGGAGGTGATGGCGGACATCACCTGGACCGGCTGGAGTAGTGTCAAGCGGCTGGTGGTTAACCGCACATCGGGACCCCTCGCAGGAACGAACCTGACTACGCTTCAGTTCAACTGGAAAGACACCTGGCGTTACGGCATAGGGGCCAATTACAAGCTCAATAGCCAGACCAAGCTGCGCTTCGGCATTGCGCTGGATGAAACGCCGACCAACGACGTCGACCGTACGTCGCGGCTGCCCGACCAGGACCGCACGTGGGTCGCCTTCGGCGTCCAGTACAAGCCGACCAAGGCGGGTGTGCTGGAGATCGGCTACGCCCACGAGTTCGTGCGCGATGCGCGTGTGAACAATACGGTCGCAGGCGTGCCAGGTACGTTGAGCGGCTCGTTCGAGAACAGAGCCGACATCATCTCGGTTCAGTACTCGCACTCGTTCTAGACGGCAAATCCCGGGCCGGGCGGCGTTCCACGCCGCCCGGCTTTTTCATTGGCGCGCGCCCCGCGTGCTAGAATTTCCTCATCCGTCGATGGGGAATTCCATGTCCGCAGCATCATCCTTTGTCGTCCGCAAAGTTGCCGTGCTCGGCGCGGGCGTCATGGGCGCGCAGATCGCCGCCCATCTCGTCAACGCCAACGTCAGCACGATACTTTTCGAGTTGCCAGCCAAGGACGGCGATCCCAATGGCAACGTGCTGAAAGCGATAGCGAATCTCAAGAAGCTCGAGCCGAGCCCGCTGGCGACCAGGGCGCGCGCGGATCTGATCCAGCCCGCCAACTACGGCCAGCACCTCGAGCTGCTGAAGGATTGCGACATCATCGTCGAGGCGATTTCCGAGCGCATGGACTGGAAATCGGATCTTTACCGCAAGGTGGCGCCACATCTCGGCGAGGACGCGATTTTCGCCAGCAACACGTCCGGTCTTTCCATCAGCCGGCTGGCGCAGGCATTCCCCGAGGCGCTGCGCCCGCGCTTCTGCGGGGTGCACTTCTTCAATCCGCCGCGATACATGCACCTGGTCGAGCTGATCGCGTGCAACGACACGCGGCCGGCGATCCTTGACGACCTCGAGCGGTTCCTGGTCACCACGCTCGGCAAAGGCGTCATTCGCGCCAAGGACACCCCCAATTTCATCGCCAACCGAGTCGGCGTGTTCTCGCTGCTGGCGACGATCCACCATGCCGAGCGCCTCGGCATCGGCTTCGACACCGTTGATGCGCTGACCGGGGCGCTGATCGGCCGGCCCAAGAGCGCGACGTTCCGCACCGCCGACGTCGTCGGGCTCGACACGTTTGCGCACGTTGTCAACACCATGAAGGACACGCTGCCGAGCGACCCCTGGCACAAGTACTACGAGGTGCCGGCCTGGCTGCAGGCGTTGATCGATGACGGCGCGCTGGGGCAGAAGACGAAGCGCGGCGTGTACGAGAAGCGCGGCCGCGACATCCACGTTCTCGACGTGAAGACCAGGGAATACCGCCTGTCCGAAGGCAAGGCGGACGAGTCGGTGGTCGAGATCCTCAAGAACAAGAACATCGCCGAGCGCTTCGCGCAGTTGCACGACTCCGCCCATCCGCAGGCGCAGTTCGTATGGTCCATTTTCCGCGACTCGTTCCACTACTGCGCCGTCCATCTCGCGGAGATCGCGAACAATGCGCGCGATCTTGATCTTTCGATCCGCTGGGGCTTTGGCTGGAACCGCGGGCCGTTCGAAATCTGGCAGGCCGCGGGCTGGGAACGGGTCGCCAAGTGGATCAATGAGGACATCGCGAGCGGCAGGACGATGTCGGACGTGCCGCTGCCGTCGTGGGCAGTGGAGCGCGACCGCGCCGGCGTGCATACCCCGCGCGGTTCCTACGCCCCGGTGAAGAGCGTCTACCAGTCGCGCTCGTCGCTGCCGGTCTACAAGCGCCAGCCGTTTCCCGACAGCCTGCTGGGCGAAGAGGTCAAGTACGGCAAGACGATCTTCGACACCGACGCCGTGCGCTGCTGGCACACCGGTGACGGCATCGCGATCGTCAGCTTCAAGAGCCGCATGCACGCAATCGGCGACGACGTGCTGGACGGCGTCATGCAGGCGATCGACGAGGCGGAGCGCAACTACCTGGGACTGGTGATCTGGCAGACCGAGCCCCCGTTTTCGGTGGGGGCGAACCTCAAGAAGACGCCGGCGGGCGGCAAGCCGTCGCAGCCGTCCGCAGTCGGCAAGCTCTTCAAGCAGTTCCGGCGCGCTGCGGAATCGGCCGTGCTCAAGGCCGCGCGCCAGATCGGCGTGGCTGACCAGTTGATGGCCGGAAAGCTCGCCCAGGTCGAGGGACTGGTGGAGCAGTTCCAGGTGACGACGCAGGCGTTGAAATACTCCATGGTGCCGACCGTGGCAGCGGTCGACGGTCTTGCGCTGGGCGGCGGCTGCGAGTTCATCATGCATTGCGACCGCGCCGTGGCCACGCTCGAGAGCTACATCGGCCTGGTGGAAGCAGGCGTGGGACTCTTGCCGGCCGGCGGGGGCTGCAAGGAATTCGCGCTGCGCGCCGTGGCCGATGCCAAGGGCGGCGACATCTCGGCCTTCCTGCAGAAGTACTTCAAGGCGGTGGCGATGGCCGAGGTTGGCCGCAGCGCCGAGCAGGCGCGCGAGCTGGGCTACCTGCGCGCGACCGACGTCATCGTGATGAACCGCTTCGAGCTGCTCGAGATTGCAAAGGCGCAGGTGCGCGCGCTCGCGGCCGCGGGCTATCGCCCGCCGTTGAGGCCCGTCGCGATCCCGGTGGCGGGGCGCAGCGCGATCGCCACCATCAAGGCGTTCATGATCAACCTGCGCGAGGGCGGGCACATCTCCGAGCACGATTACCTGATCGGCGAAAAGATCGCGACCGTGATGTGCGGCGGTAACGTGGAGGGCGGCAGCCTGGTCGACGAGCAGTGGTTCCTTGATCTCGAGCGCGGGCACTTCATGGAGCTGATTGCCACCGAGAAGACTCAGGCCCGGATCGAGCATACGCTCAAGACCGGCAAACCTTTGCGAAATTAGCCGGTCATATTGATGGTTGGCGATTGGCGATTGGCGATTGGCGATTAGTGGTTTGTTGCGGCTCATCGGGTGCTTGTCCTTGCCGGCCGGGATGAATCGTGATCCGGCTGAACCGAGTGCGGTACGGGATGCGCTGCGAGTTGTTCACCAATCACGAATCACGCCTTTGACGTTTTATCGTAGTGCGAAGCAGGGATTACGGAGGTCTCTATGACCAGGCAAGTCCAGGACGCTTACATCATCGCCGCCACCCGGACCCCGGTGGGCAAGGCGCCGCGCGGCATGTTCAGGAGCACCCGTCCGGACGACATGCTGGCGCATGTGCTGAAGGCAGCCCTCGGGCAGTGTCCGGGGCTTGACCCGGCAGCGATCGAGGACGTGATCGTGGGCTGCGCGATGCCGGAAGCGGAGCAGGGCATGAACGTCGCCCGCATCGGTCTGCTGCTCGCCGGCATTCCCAACAACGTCTCGGGCATGACCATCAACCGCTTCTGCTCGTCCGGCGTGCAGGCGGTCGCGCTCGCCGCCGACCGCATCCGGCTCGGCGAGGCCGACGTCATGATCGCCGCGGGCACCGAGAGCATGAGCATGGTGCCGATGGGCGGCAACAAGCCTTCGTTCAGCCCCGCGATATTCGAGAAAGACGAGAACGTCGCGATTGGCTACGGCATGGGGATCACCGCGGAGAAAGTCGCGGCGCAATGGAAGGTGAGCCGCGAGGAGCAGGACATGTACGCGACCGAAAGCCACCGCCGCGCGCTGTGGGCGACCGACTCCGGCGAATTCGATCAGGAGGTCACGCCGTACGCAATCGTCACGCGCACGCCCGACCTCGCGACGCGGGAGGTGGCGGAGCAGACGCGCGTCTTGTCCAAGGACGAGGGGCCGCGGCGCGACACCTCGCCCGAGGCGCTGTCGAAGCTGCGGCCGGCGTTCTCGGCGAAGGGTACCGTCACCGCCGGCAACAGCTCGCAGATGTCCGATGGCGCCGGCGCGGTAATCCTGATGAGCGAGGCCGCCATGAAGCGCTTCAACGCGGCGCCGATCGGCCGCTTCCTGAGCTACGCGGTGGCCGGCGTGCCGCCGGACATCATGGGCATCGGCCCGGTGAAGGCGATTCCCAAGGTGCTTGCCGCGAGCGGCATCAAGCAGGCCGATGTCGACTGGATCGAGCTGAACGAGGCCTTTGCCGCGCAGACCCTGGCGGTGATCAAGGACCAGAACCTCGATCGCGCCAAGGTCAACCCGCTGGGCGGGGCGATCGCGCTCGGGCATCCGCTGGGCGCCACCGGCGCGATCCGCGTGGCCACCCTGCTGCATGGGCTGCGCCGGCACAAGAAGAAGTACGGGATGGTCACGATGTGCATCGGCACCGGGATGGGCGCCGCTGGGCTGTTCGAGTCGCTGTAAGGTGGGACGGTCTCGCCTGCGAATAACACAACTGAACCGCCAAGACCGCCAAGACCGCCAAGACCGCCAAGAAGAACAAGAGCTGTATCGGAGAGCGCGCGGCAAACCGAGGACGACGCCAAACTAGCTGCCGTGGATACGCCACCGGCAGACCGGGAATCTCGACTGATGGTGGCAACGCCGAACCGTTTCGCCTTATTCTGGGGTTCGGTTCTGGGTTTTATGTATATTTGATTTGGTTCTTCTTGGCGGTCTTGGCGGTCTTGGCGGCCTTGGCGGTTCAAGATTTTCAGCCGCTGTTAGCGCAAGCGCGTAGCGGCAAGGAGGGGTCATGCGATCGATAGCATCAGCTGTTCTGCTCGTGGGATTCTTGGCCGGGGGCGCGCACGCGGCCGAGGTGCAAGGTGTCAAGATCGCCGATCGCGCCCGGGTAACGGCCTCGGGGCCCGAGCTCGTGCTGAACGGCGCCGGCGTGCGCACCCGGTTCATCTTCAGCGTCTATGTCGGCGCGCTCTACCTGGACAGGAAGGAGACGAGCGCCAGGGCGGTGCTCGCGAACGCGGGGCCGAAGCGCATCGCCATGCACCTGCTGCGCGAGCTCACCGCCGAGCAGCTGTTCTCGGCGATGAACGACGGCCTGAAGGCCAACCACACGCCCGAAGAGGTTGCCCGGTTCGAGCCGCAGGTGAAGCAGCTCGAGGCGATCTTCAACGCAGTCAAGGCGGCGAAGACCGGCGACATCATCCTCCTGGATTATGTCCCCGATACGGGTACCGCCGTGACGGTCAACGGCGACCTCAAGGGCCGGATAGCGGGCGGGGAGTTCAACCGGGCGCTGCTGCGGATCTGGCTCGGCGATCAGCCGGCCGACAGCGATCTCAAGCGGGCGATGCTGGGGGGCGGCTGAAAAAGCGCGGGTCGTGTGCGCAGCCCGCATTGCCTTTGCAAGGCGCAGGAACCCCGCATGTACTGAGCCTTCTGCGCAGTATTGCGCGCCGGCGGTCGCGACGCGACCTTCTTCACGGCTTTGCTAGGAGGCTGACCGCGGTCTCTTCGCTTGCGGCAAGCATCGCGATCGGTGCCGGCGCCGCGATGCCGAAACCCTGCACGTAGTCGATTCCGATATCGCGCACCAGAGCCATCGTTTCCTCGGATTCGACGGATTCCGCGATGGTCTTGATGTTGATGGTGTGACAGACGCGGTTGATGGCGCGCGCTTTGGCGAGCTCCCCCGGGTCGCGCACGATGTTGTGAATGATGTTGCCGTCGATCTTGAGAAAGTCGACGGCGAGGCCTCGCAGGTAGGAAAACGACACCCGGTTGCTCCCGAACGCGTCGATGGTGAAGCGGCAGCCGGCCGGCTTCAGCACGTTGATCAGGTTCTCGACCTCGGCATGGCGGTGCAGGGCCTCGGACTCGCCGATCTCGAAACACAGCACGCCGCCCGGGAAGTCGGCGCGCTCCAGCTCGTCCCGCACGGCCTGGGCATACTCCGGGTCCAGGACGGAGTCCTCGGTCAGGTTGACGCAGAAAAGCGGCGCGCGCCAGCTCGACGAAAGGTGCTGTTGCTCGCCGCACCAGCGGATCAGCCGGTGCACGACCCACAGATCGAGCTGCGAGAGCATGCCGTAGCGCTCGGCGATGGGGATGAAGCCGCCGGGAGGCAGCAGGTTGTCCTCTTCTTCCTTCAGCCGCAGGAGAATCTCGTAACACGCTTCCAGGCCACTTTCGGCGACTGGCTGGATCCTCTGTACGAACAGCAGGAATTCGTCCTGGTCCATCGCGACTTTTAGCTTCCGGCGCGGGTCGTCGACGTCGCCCATCATCTCTTCGGTGATCGAGCTCAGGTACAGTGCCCGGTCCTGCCCGCCTCTTGGCGTCGGCGTCGGCGTTGGCGCCGGCGTCGAAGTGGGGGTCGGGGCGAACATGTCCTCCGCCAGCAGCTCCTGAGCTTCGGGCTCCGCAGCCGGTGGCATGACGAAGCTCGTCGCCATCAGGTAGAAGCCGACCACCGCAGTGCCGGATGGCGCCCACGGGATCTGGCTGATTCTGATCGGATCGGACTCTTCGCGCCGGCCGCGCCAGACGATCTCGTAATCCACCGGCTTGCCGGTGAGCGTCTGCTCGATGTACGGGTTCATTTCCGCGCACACGCCAGGGTCTATGATGTTTGGCAGGAGCTGCCCGTCGATGCGCTCGGACGGGAGCGCGAGCCACTTCTCGCACGCCTGATTGTGATAGCGGCAGCGGCGGTCGACATCGAAATACATGATCGGGACCGGAAGCGCGTCGTTGACCAGCTTCAGGCGCGCGCGCGCCGCGCGCATCGCGTCGGCGGCAGTGTCGCCGCGCGCGATTTCCTCGGTGAGCCGGTCCCGCAGGCGCTCCAGCTCCCGGGTGCGCCGCTTGATCACCCATTCGACTCTCGCGGCCCGGCTCGCCAGTACCGAGAAAGCCGCCACCAGCACCCCGCCGAAAAACGCGAGCCACTGCAGTTCGACCTGCTCGAAATACACCGCGGCGACGAGCGCGGCCGCGAGCAGGAACACCGATATCGTCATCAGTGTCTTGCGCAGCGGTTTGCGGCCGAGCATCTTTCGCATCCAGCCCTCTTCCCTCTTCAGTCGGTCGAGCGGCGTGGGGCGTGGCGGTCGTTACATGTTCGGGTAATTCGGTCCGCCCCCGCCTTCGGGTGCAACCCACACGATATTTTGCGTGGGGTCCTTGATGTCGCAGGTCTTGCAGTGCACGCAGTTCTGCGCGTTGATCTGCAGGCGGGGATTGGCCCCGTCGTCGTCGCGCACGATCTCGTAGACGCCGGCAGGGCAGTAGCGCTGCTCCGGCGCGTCGTAGAGCTCGAGGTTGACCTTGATCGGCACGGTCTCATCCTTGAGCGTGAGATGGCACGGCTGATCCTCGGTGTGATTGGTGTTGGATACAAACACCGAGGAGAGCCGGTCGAAGGTGATCACGCCGTCGGGCTTGGGATACGCAATCGGCTGCGCTTCGTGCTTGGCCTTGAGCATCTCGTGGTCGGCATGCCGGTGACGCAGTGTCCACGGCGCGCGTCCCCGGAAGACGACCTGGTCGATTCCGACCATCAGCGTGCCGGCGAGCAAACCCCTGCTCATCCACGGCTTGAAGTTTCTTGCGCGGTAGAGCTCGTCGTGCAGCCAGCTTCTCCGGAAGGCGCGGGGATAATCCTCGAGCGTATCGCCCGCCTTGCCGCCCGCCAGCGCGGCGAAGGCCGCTTCCGCGGCGAGCATGCCGGATTTCATGGCCGCGTGCGTGCCCTTGATGCGTGAAGCGTTGAGGAAGCCCGCATCGTCGCCGATCAGGCAGCCGCCGGGGAACACGAGCCGGGGCAGCGACTGCAGCCCGCCGGCGGCGATCGCCCGCGCACCGTAGGCGACGCGCTTGCCGCCGTCCAGAAAACGCCGGATTGCGGGATGGGTCTTGTAGCGCTGGAATTCCTCGTACGGGCTCAGGTAGGGGTTGCTGTAGCCCAGGCCCACCACGAAGCCGATGGAGGCGAGGTTGTCTTCCATGTGGTAGAGAAACGAACCGCCATAGGTGTCGTTCTCGAGCGGCCAGCCGGCGCTGTGGACCACCAATCCCTTCTGGTGCTGCTCGGGCCGGATTTCCCACAGCTCCTTCAATCCGATGCCGTAAACCTGCGGGTCGACGCCCTCGCGCAGCCCGAAGCGCTCCTGCAGCTGCTTGCCCAGGTGCCCGCGGCAGCCCTCGGCGAAGAACGTGTACTTGGCGGTGAGCGCCATGCCCGGCTGGTGCGACGGGCCGGGCTTGCCGTCGCGGCCGATACCCATGTCGCCGGTCGCAACACCCGCGACCGCGCCGTCCTGCGAGTGCAGCACCTCCGCCGCGGCAAACCCCGGAAAGATCTCCACGCCCATTGCCTCGGCCTGCTGTCCGAGCCAACGGCAAACGTTGCCGAGGCTCACGACGTAGTTGCCGTGGTTCGTGAAACAGGTCGGGAGCAGGAAGCTCGGTATCTTGAACGACGAGCCGGCGGTAAGAAAGAGGAAGCGGTCCTCGGTCACCGGCGCGTTGAGCGGTGCGTTGCGATCCTGCCAGTCGGGCAGCAATTCGGCGAGCGCGCGTGGATCGATCACGGCCCCCGACAGGATGTGCGCTCCGACCTCGGAGCCCTTTTCCAGCACGCAGACGCTGACCTCGTGGTTGCGCTCGGCGGCAAGTTGTTTCAGCCGTATCGCGGCGGCCAGCCCGGCGGGCCCGGCGCCTACGACCACGACGTCGTAGTCCATCGATTCGCGTTCAGCCACGGTGACGATTCCTCGCGTTGTTCTTGCAGGGGCGGGCGAGATATGGATGAATTATACCGTTGATTTTGATGGAGTTGGCCCGAAGTGGCTCGAGTCCAGCACGTGCCTCGCGCAATTGATTCCGCTTCTCACTGCCGCTTCCAGCGTAGCCGGATAGTCGCTGGCAACGTAGTCACCGGCGAGGTGGAAACCCGCGAGCGGCGTGCGCGGACCAGGCCGCGCGAGGCCCGGCGTGCAGGCGAAAGTGGCGCGTTTCTCGGCGATCACGCGGCTCCAACGCGGTTCCGGCAGCGGCCCCAATGCTCGCGCGAGCTCGCCGTGAACGCGCTGCGCGAGTGTATCCCGCTCCATTTCCTGATGCTGGCCTTCCGCGCTGATCACGGCGGCGAGGCGCCCCGGCTCGCCGCAGATCGCCTCGCGGTCGAACACCCAGTGCACGAGCCCGCCGGCGAGTCCCACCAGCGGCGCCGGCAGCGGCGGGCGCTCGGCGTATTGCAGGTAGACGGAGTAGATCGGCTGGTATTGAAAGCGCGCGACCGTTGCGGCGATCCCGGCGAGCTGCGGCAGCGCCGCGATCACCGTGCCGAGGCGGTGCGGCGACAAGGCACAGATCACGTCCGTGAACTCGCGGCGCTCGCCATGGGCGTGAACGGTAAATCGCCCGCGCTCGCCGGTGACCGCCGTGACGGTGCGGCCGAGCAGGATCTCGCCGCCGCGCGCGCGTACGTAGTCGGCAGCCGGGTCCGGGAACAGCGCCGACAGGTCGCAGCGCGCGAGCATGAGGTCGCTGTCCGCGCGCGCGCCACCGAAGCTGTCGCGCAGCACGTTGGCAAACACCTGCGCCGACGCCTGCTCGGGCGGCGTGTTGAGCGCCGCGACGCACAGCGGGCGCCAGAGGTGGCGCGAGATCGCGTCGTCCTGCCGGTACGATTCGAGCAGCTTGGCGACCGTCGTGTCCGCCGGCAGGCGGAACGACAGCCGCTGCAGCGCACGAACGAAACGTACCGCCGCGAGCCGGGCCGTGAGGCTTGCCCCGCGCGCGGTGAGCAGACCGGCAGCCAGATTCAGCGGGGCCGGAAGCGGGGCCGCGCGCAGGCGGAAAGCGTGCGCGATGCGCCACTCGAGCGGCAGCCGCAGCAGCACATTGTCGAGTTCCGGGTGAACGAGCTGTATGAGCCTCAGCGTCTCGCGATAGGCGCCGATCAGGATGTGCAGGCCGTTGTCGAGCGTGGCGCCCCGATACTCGATACGGCGGGCGCGGCCGCCCAAGTGCCCCGCGGACTCGAACACCGTCACCGGGACCCCCTCGGCGGAAAGCGTGACCGCGGCGGCCATTCCGGCATAGCCGCCGCCGAGGATAGCGACGCGGGTATCGGTGGTCACCGCCATCCGGGCGCCGTCAGTACGCGTAGCGCCGCAGCCCGCCGTCGACCGGCAAAACCGCGCCGGTGATGTAGCGCGCAACGGGCGAGGCGAGGAACACGGCAAGGCAGGCGAGCTCCTCCGGCTCGCCGTAGCGGCCGACGGGAATCTCGCGCGCCGACTGCTCGGCGCGATATTCCGGAGAGTACTTGCGCCGGATTTGCTCGCTCATGATACGTCCCGGGGGAATACAGTTGATGGTAATGCCGTGCTTGCCGATCTCGCGCGATAACCCCTTCGACCAGGCGTGCACCGCCGCCTTGGCGGGAGTGGTCGCGATCAGGCGCTCCGGCTCGGACTTGCCGGAGATGTTGATGATGCGCCCGAAGCGCTGCTCGATCATGCCGGGCAGAACCGCATGGGTGAGCTGGCGCACGCGCACGAAGTTGAGCGTCATCGCGTGCTCCCACGCGGCTTCCGGTGCGTCGACCGGGATCGGCGGCTGGCTGCCGCCGGCGGAGTTGACCAGGACGTCGATGCGGGAGAGCGCGGCGCGCGCATCGCGCGCGAGTTCCTCCACGGCGCCGGGCTCGAGCACGTCGACGGTCACGATGTGCGGCTCGCGCCCGCCAGCTGCGGCGATCTCGCGGGCCAGGTCTTCGAGCAGACTGGTGCGGCGCGCCGCGATGCACACATGGACCCCCTCGGCCGCAAGCGCCTTGGCGATGGCTCGCCCGATGCCCTGGCTCGCGCCGGTGACGAGCGCGGTCTTGTCCTTTAACTGTAGATCCACGCGGTCTCCTCCTCGCCTTTCTTTCCGCTGCCGCGGAAACTGAAAGCGGCGCTCACCGCGCCGCCTGATGATTCTTCAGAGACGTATTGGACAGGATTTACATGATCAACAGGATTAACAAGATTAGAACCAAGACCGGAGCCAGGGCAAAACCAAGACCGAACCAGAACCGGAGCCCGAGCGGGAAGCCCTGCCACTCAGTTGTTCTCAGCGTTTCACCCTTAAACGCTTTTCAGCAATCTTGTTGATCCTGTAAGTCCCGTTGAATACGTCTTTAGACTCAAGCCAGCGTCTTTACCTTCGCCCGGGCCATTCCGGCCCAGACATGCTGCGGCACGTAGATCTGGCCATCCATCAGGCGGCGCGCGGTGCGGATCAGCGCCGCCCGGCGGATTTCGGTCTTGCCGCCGGCCAGATCGGCATCCAGATCGATCAGGATCATGCCGGAAGGGTGTTCGATCCTCACCACGCCCTGCGGCGCCGCCGGCAGCGGCGCGATCTGCGCCGCCAGCGTGCCGGGAATGGTGCAGGCCGACGCAATGCATACCGTGCCGGTGACAGGATGCGACTTGTGGCAGGTCTCCGGCACGAAATAGCGCGAAGTGATCGTGCCGCCCTGGCGGGGCGGGGCGAGCAGGGCGATTTTCGGCACGACGTTCTTCGACACGTCGCCCATGCCCATCAACACGCCGGCCTTGCGGCGCAGTGCTTCCATGCGTGTCATCAGCGCGCGGTCCGCATCGAGCTCGGCAGGGGTCTCATAGCCGGCCTTGCCGAGGTCTTGAGCGCGCATCATCACGATCGGCATCGCAATGTCCACGCAGCTCACCTCGATGCCGTCGATGACCTCGAGCGGTTTTCCGGTGGGCAGCATCTTGCCGGTCACGGCGCCGATTGCGCTCTTGAAGTTGAGCTTCACGGGTGCCGCGGTGCCAGGGACGCCGTCGATCGCCGCGTCTCCCTCGTAGGTCACCGTGCCGTTGGGTGTCTGCACGATCGCGTCGACCAGCGACTGCGTATTCACGTTGAAGATGCGCACCGTGGTCTCGGGATGTCGCGCGCGGACGAGGCCCTTTTCGATCGCGAACGGGCCGACGGCGACCAGCATGTTGCCGCAGTTCGGCTTGGTGTCGACGAACCTATCCAGGATCTGCACCTGCGCGAACAGGTAATCGACGTCCGCGTCGGCCCGCTTCGAGGGGCTGATCATCGCGACCTTGCTCGTCACCGAGTGCGAGCCGCCGATACCGTCGATCTGTATCTCGTGCGGCGAGCCCATGATCGCCAGCAGCACGGCATCGCGCGTCGGCGTGTCGGAGGGCAGGTCGGAGGTGAGCAGGAACGGCCCGCGCGATGTGCCGCCGCGCATCAGGACACAGGGGATGGCTGTTTGCATCGCGTCTCTCCGTAGAACTGCCTCGATTATACCTGTATGTGCTCCTTTTCTTGAGGTCTCAACTGGGTAACGGGTAACGGGTAACGGGTAACGGGTGACGGGTGACGGGTAACGGGTGACGGGTGACGAGTGACGAGTGACGGGTGACGAGTGATCCGACGCACTGTTACGCGGCCCCGCGTCAGCGTGCGACCGTAGGGTGCGGCTTCAGCGCACCGCAAGAAAACTCCACGGGTTCGCGAGCCGGTGTAGAGTGCAGCAGCGGGTTGGTGCGCTAAAGCTGCACCCTACAGCCGCGCCCTGCGAAGCACCTACCACGAATCACCAGTCACGCCTTTCAGCCTTTCATCCAGGTCCGCCACGCAATCCACAATTTGCGCAGCGGCGTCAACTTGATGCGCCGCGTGAGCACGCGGCAGCCGTCGGCGCGGATCTCGTCGATCAACGTGCGGTAGATCGCTGCCATCACGAGACCGGCGCGCTGGGCGCGGCGGTCGACGGCCGGAAGCGCGTCGAAGGCGCGGCGGTAGTAATCAAGCGCGCGGTCGATCTGGAATTCCATCAGGCGCCGGAAAGCGTCGGTCTCGCGCGCCGCCGCGATATCGGCGACCGAGACGCCGTGGCGCCCCATCTCGTCGAGCGGCAGGTAGATGCGGCCGCGGCGGGCGTCCTCGCCGACATCGCGGATGATGTTGGTGAGCTGGAACGCCATGCCGAGTCGGGCCGCGTAGTCGAGCGTGCGCTTGTCCTGGTAACCGAAGATTTCCGCGGATAGAAGGCCTACCACGCTCGCGACGCGGTAGCAGTAGCGCTCGAGCGCGGCAAAATTTGGGTAGCGGTCGATGTCGAGATCCATCTCCATGCCGCTCACGATCTCCTGCAGGTGGTGCTCGGCGAGGTTGAATTCGCGCGACACCTCGGCCAGTGCGCAGGCCACGGGATGCTGCGGCTTGTCGTGATAGGCGGCAGCGATTTCGTTGCGCCACCACGCGAGTTTCGTGCGCGCGACCCCGGGGTCGGTGCATTCGTCGACGACGTCGTCCACCTCGCGGCAGAAGGCGTAAAGCGCCGTGATCGCGCGGCGGCGATTCTCCGGGAGGAAGAGAAAACTGTAATAGAAGCTCGATCCGCTCCTGACGGCTTTTTCCTGGCAGTAGGCGTGAGGGTCCATGGTCAGCCGGCGGCCAGCGCACGCGCGGTCATCAGCAGCCAGTCGCGCCGCCGCAGCACGGGGCGGCGCCGGTACACGTCGCCGTGCGCGAGCGCGATGCGCGTGAGGATGCGGTCGCCGCCGGCGATGATCATGCGCATTTCCAGGCCGATGCGTCCCCTCAGCACGCGGCCGAGCGGCAGACCGGTGTAGAGCAGGTTGCGCGCACGCGCGATCTGGAATGCCATGAACTCGCGCCAGCGGCCGCCAGTGTCGCCCGCCGCGATCTGGTTCTCGGTGATGCCGAAGCGTGCGAGCTCGTCCTGCGGCAGGTAGATGCGGCCTTTGCGGTAGTCGATCGCGACATCCTGCAGGAAATTGATGAGCTGCAGGCTCGAGCACACCGCGTCGGAATACGCGTTGTTGCGATCGGTGGCGGCGCCGTAGAGCACGAGCAGCAGCCGCCCGACCGGGTTGGCCGAGCGGCGGCAGTAGTCGAGCACCTCGCTGAAATCGGCGTAGCGCTTCTTGGTCACGTCCTGGGAAAATGCCGAGAGCAGGTCGGAAAACAGCGGGATCGGGAGCCGGTGGGTGCGGATCACCTCGCCCAGCGCGGCAAACCAGGCAATGCCGGGCGGAGAGCCCGACTCGATGCGGTGCAACTCGGCCTGGAAAGCGTCGAGTTGCGAGAGGCGCTGGGCATCAGGCGCGTCGCCTTCGTCGGCAAAATCGTCCGCTTCGCGGGCGAAGCGGTAGATGAGCGCCACGGGACGGCGCAACTCCGAGGGCAGCAGGACCGAAGCGACGGGAAAATTTTCGTAGTGATTGACCGTCATTTCGCCTGTTATGAAAATATTATTAATCAATAGCTTACAAACGAAAGTTAAATCGTATTGCAAGCTCCGGACGCTGACGGTAAAGTGCGGATTATATTACAATCAATGGGTTGCGAAAGTGGCGGAATTGGTAGACGCACCAGATTTAGGTTCTGGCGCCGAAAGGCGTGTGGGTTCGACTCCCTCCTTTCGCACCAGACGACACCCATGACATAGGAATGTAGATGCAAGCGAATTTGGAAACACTCGGGGCCTTGGAGCGGCGTCTTTCGGTGGCGGTGCCGATGGCCGAGATCAACAGCGAAGTGGAAAACCGGCTGAAGCGTCTGTCGCGCACCGTCAAGTTGCACGGTTTCCGTCCCGGCAAAGTCCCGCTCAAGGTCGTTGCCCAGCAATTCGGCCCGCAAGTGCGACAGGAAGTACTGGGCGACACGCTGCAGAAGACCTTTGGCGAGGCGGTGAGGCAGCAGAATCTCAAGGTGGCCGGCTACCCGAAGTTCGAAGCGAAGCCGCTGCCCGACGGCGCAGCCGATTTCGAGTTCAGCGCGACGTTCGAGATCTACCCGGACGTCCAGGTAGGCGACATTACCGGCAAGACGGTTGAGCGCCCGACGCTGGAGGTGGGCGACGCCGAGGTCGACAAGACGCTCGAGATCATGCGCAAGCAGCGCACGACGTTCGAGCCGGCCGATCGCGCCGCGCAGGACGGCGACCGCATCACCATGGACTATGCCGGCACCATCGACGGCAAGCCCTTCGATGGCGGCTCGGCACAGGGCACGACCATTGTCCTCGGTACGGGGCGCATGCTTCCGGAATTCGAGAAGGCGCTTCTGGGCGCGAAATCGGGTGAGGTGAAGTCGTTTGAGCTGCGCTTTCCCGATGATTATCATGGCAAGGAAGTCGCCGGAAAGACCGCGCGCTTCGAGGTCACGGTCAAGGAAGTCGCCGCGCCGAAGCTGCCGGCGCTCGATGCGGAGTTCGCGAAGAGCGTGGGGGTTGCCGATGGCGATCTCGGGAAGCTGCGCGCTGAGGTGAAGGACAATCTGGAGCGCGAGGTCAAGCTGCGGCTCAAGAACCGGGTCAAGGATCAGGTCATGGATGCGCTGCTTTCGGTGACGCACATCGAGGTCCCGCGATCGCTGGTGGACATGGAAATCGATCGCCTGCGGGCGACGGCGCGGCAGGATCTCGCCGCGCGCGGCGTGAAGGTGAACGAGAACACGCCGATTCCGGCGGACCTCTTCGAGAAGCAGGCCGTGCGGCGCGTGAACCTCGGCCTGATACTGGCCGAGCTGGTGAAGCAGCAAGGACTGTTCCCGAAGCCGGAGCAGGTGCGCGCGGTGGTCGAGGAGCAGGCGCAGAGCTACGAGCATCCGCAGGAAGTGGTCAAGTGGTTCTACGGATCGCCCGAGCGCCTGCGCGACATCGAGTCCGTCGTGCTCGAGGAGAACGTGGTGCAATGGGCGCTGTCGACCGCCAATGTGAAGGACAAGCCGGCCGTGTTCGACGAATTGATGGGGAATAAGCAATGAGCCGTCACATGGAACCGCAAGGTCTCGGTTTGATCCCGATGGTCATCGAGCAGAGCGGGCGCGGCGAGCGCGCCTACGACATCTATTCGCGGCTGCTGAAGGAGCGGGTCGTGTTTCTCGTCGGCCCGGTGACCGAGGTGACCGCCAACCTGATCGTGGCGCAGCTCTTGTTCCTCGAGTCGGAGAACCCGGACAAGGACATCTCTTTCTACATCAATTCTCCGGGGGGCTCCGTCTCCGCCGGGCTCGCGATCTACGACACCATGCTGTTCGTCAAGCCAGACGTGTCGACGCTGTGCATCGGGCAGGCCGCGAGCATGGGTGCGCTGCTGCTCGCCGCCGGCGCCAAGGGCAAGCGTTTCGCGTTGCCGAACTCGCGCGTGATGATCCACCAGCCGATGGGCGGTTTCCAGGGCCAGGCATCCGACGTGGAAATCCACGCGCGCGAAATTCTTTACCTGAAGGGCCGGCTGAACGAGATACTCGCCCGCCATACCGGACAAAACGTTGAAACTATTGCGAAAGACACCGATCGCGACAATTTCCTGTCGGGCGATCAGGCGGTGAATTACGGCCTGGTCGACCGGGTGCTCACGAGCAGAACGGAAACCGTATCCTGATGTCCTACTTTTTCGGCTAAGCGAGGAACCGGCCATGTCAGACAAAGTCGGCGGCGAAAAACTGCTTTACTGCTCCTTCTGTGGCAAGAGCCAGCACGAGGTCAGGAAGCTGATAGCCGGGCCCTCGGTCTTCATCTGCGACGAGTGCATCGAGCTGTGCAACGATATCATCCGGGAAGAGACCCAGGGTGAGGGCGGCACGAAGGGCGCCAAGTCCGACCTGCCGGTGCCGCACGAGATCCGCTCGATCCTCGACCAGTACGTGATCGGGCAGGACACTGCGAAGAAGATCCTGTCGGTGGCGGTGTACAACCACTACAAGCGCCTGAAGAACGTCTCCAAGAACGACGATGTGGAGCTCGCCAAGTCAAACATCCTGCTGATCGGGCCCACCGGCTCTGGCAAGACGCTGCTCGCGCAGACGCTTGCGCGGCTGCTCAATGTGCCGTTCGTGATGGCGGACGCGACGACGCTTACCGAGGCCGGCTACGTCGGCGAGGACGTCGAGAACATCATCCAGAAACTGCTGCAGAAGTGCGACTACGACGTGGAGAAGGCGCAGCGCGGCATTGTCTACATCGACGAGATCGACAAGATCTCGCGCAAGTCCGACAACCCCTCGATCACGCGGGACGTGTCGGGCGAGGGCGTGCAGCAGGCGCTGCTGAAGCTGATCGAGGGCACGATCGCGTCGGTGCCGCCGCAGGGCGGCCGCAAGCACCCCAACCAGGAATTCGTGCAGGTCGATACCACCAATATTCTTTTCGTCTGCGGCGGCGCCTTCGACGGGCTGGACAAGGTGATCCGTGCGCGCTCGGAGCAGAGCGGCATCGGCTTCGGGGCCGAGGTGCGGTCGCGCGACAACCGCAAGGACATCACGCGCGTGCTGCGCGACGTGCAGCCTGAGGACCTGATCAAGTACGGGCTGATCCCGGAGTTCGTCGGGCGGCTGCCCGTCGTCGCGACGCTCGAGGAGCTCGATGAGGCCGCGTTGATCCAGATTCTCACGCAGCCGAAGAACGCGCTCTTGAAGCAGTTCCAGAGGATGTTCAGCATGGAAGGCGTCGAGCTCGAGATACGCGAGGCGGCGCTGCGCGCGATCGCCCGCCGCGCCCTCGAGCGCAAGACCGGCGCCCGCGGGCTGCGCTCGATCCTCGAGCTCACCCTGCTCAACACCATGTTCGACCTGCCGTCGCTGGAGAACGTGATCAAGGTGGTGGTCGACGAGGGAACCATTCTCAGCGATGCAGCGCCGTTGCTGATCTATTCGGACCAGCCCAAGGTGGCGGGATCGACGCTCTAGGGACATTCGCAGTGCCGGCCGGCTCCACGGTCGGTTATCATCGGGGCGGGGACGCACTCCCGCTTGCTTTCCGGGAATCCTCCCCCATATACGCTGTGCGTGTTGTTTTTTTTAAGGTAAATCGCTAATGCCCTCCATCACCGACACCCCCGCCGTCCAATCCCTGCAACTGCCGTTGCTGCCCCTGCGCGACGTGGTGGTATTCCCGCACATGGTGATCCCGTTGTTCGTCGGGCGTCCCAAGTCGATCAAGGCGCTGGAGTCGGCCATGGAAGCGGGCAAGAGCATCGTGCTGGTGGCCCAGAAGTCGGCTGCCAAGGACGAGCCCGAGCCGGAAGACATGTACCGCATCGGCAGCATCGCCAACATCCTGCAGATGCTGAAGCTCCCTGACGGCACGGTCAAAGTGCTGGTCGAGGGCAACCAGCGCGCTCGCATCAACGAGATCATCGATCTCAACACCCACTACGCTGTGTCGGCGACCCCGGTCGCGGCCGAGGCCTCGGGCGACCACGAGGTCGAGGCGATGCGTCGGACGATGATCCAGCAGTTCGACCAGTATGTGAAGCTCAACAAGAAGATTCCGCCGGAGATCCTAACGTCGCTTGCCGGCATCGACGAGGCGGGGCGCCTCGGCGACACCATCGCCGCGCACCTGCCGCTCAAGCTCGAGCAGAAGCAGGAAGTGCTGGAGATGTTCGACGTCAGGCAGCGTCTCGACCACCTGCTGAAGCTGGTCGAGGGCGAGCTCGACATCCTGCAGGTTGAGAAACGCATTCGCGGGCGCGTCAAGCGCCAGATGGAGAAGAGCCAGCGCGAGTACTACCTCAACGAGCAGGTAAAGGCGATCCAGAAAGAGCTCGGCGAGATGGAAGAAGGCGCCGATCTCGACGAGATCGAGAAGCGCATCAAGAGCGCGCGCATGCCCAAGGATGCGCGCAAAAAGGCCGAAGCCGAGCTGAAGAAGCTGCGCCTCATGTCGCCGATGTCAGCCGAGGCGACCGTCGTGCGCAATTACATCGACGCGGTGGTGTCGCTGCCGTGGAAGAAGAAGAGCAAGATCAACGCCGATCTCGGGGCCGCCGAAAAGATTCTCGACGAGGACCACTACGGTCTGGAGAAGGTGAAGGAGCGCATCGTCGAATACCTCGCGGTGCAGCTGCGCGTGGACAAGCTGAAGGCGCCGATCCTGTGCCTGGTGGGGGCGCCCGGCGTGGGCAAGACCTCGCTCGGCCAGTCGATCGCGCGCGCGACCAACCGCAAGTTCGTGCGCATGTCGCTGGGCGGCGTGCGCGACGAGGCGGAGATTCGCGGGCACCGGCGCACCTACATCGGCTCGATGCCGGGCAAGATCCTGCAGAACATGTCCAAGGTCGGGGTGAGGAACCCCTTGTTCCTGCTCGACGAGGTCGACAAGATGGGGATGGATTTCCGGGGCGACCCGGCGAGCGCGCTGCTCGAAGTGCTCGACCCGGAGCAGAACCACACCTTCGTCGATCACTACGTGGAGGTCGAGTACGACCTGTCCGACGTGATGTTTGTGGCGACGGCGAATACGCTCAATATTCCGCCGGCGCTGCTCGACCGGATGGAAGTGATCCGGCTGTCGGGCTATACCGAGGACGAGAAGGTCAACATCGCGCTGCGGCACCTGCTGCCCAAGCAGATGAAGAACCACGGGCTGAAGCCCGAGGAGCTGGCGGTATCCGAGAGCGCGGTGCGCGACATCATCCGCTATTACTCGCGCGAGGCGGGCGTGCGCAGCCTCGAGCGGGAGCTGTCCAAGATCTGCCGCAAGGTGGTGAAAGATCTCGTGCGCGAGAAGGGCTCGCGCAAGATGTCGATCACGGCGAGGAGCCTCGAGAAATACCTCGGCGTGCGGCGCTACACCTTTGGCATGGCCGAGAAGACCAACCAGCTCGGGCAGGTCAACGGGCTCGCCTGGACCGAGGTCGGCGGGGAGCTGCTCACCATCGAGGCGGCGATCATGCCGGGCAAGGGCAAGATGACCACCACCGGCAAGCTGGGCGAGGTGATGCAGGAGTCGGTGCAGGCGGCGCTGTCGGTGGTGCGCAGCCGCTCACGGCGGCTCGGCATCCAGCCTGACTTCTACCAGAAGAACGACATCCACATCCACCTGCCGGAAGGGGCAACCCCGAAGGACGGCCCGAGCGCCGGCATCGGCATGTGCACCGCCATCGTATCGGCGCTGACCGGCATCCCGGTCCGGGCGGACGTGGCGATGACCGGAGAGATCACGCTGCGCGGCGAGGTGCTGCAGATCGGCGGCCTCAAGGAAAAACTTCTCGCGGCCCACCGCGGCGGCATCAAGACGGTGCTGATTCCCGAGGAAAACGTTAAGGATCTCGCGGAGATCCCGGACAACATCAAGAACCGGCTCGACATCCACCCGGTGAAGTGGATCGACAGCGTTCTCGAAATGGCGCTCGAGCGCAAGCCCGAAGCACTGGAGGAAACGCAGGATTCGGTCAGCCAGATCCCGCCCGCGCCGGCGGCTTCGTCGCCGACCGCGATGAAACACTGATCCGGATCCCGGCGCGTCACGAGGATCATGTATAAACAACGGCTTGCCTGATTGCATTGAAATCGGGGCGCCGATGGTGACAGCGGATCCGGTTTCGTAACTGATTGAGTCGCGTGCACAAACCGCCCGGACGGCGTTCCGGGCGTTTTTTTGCGCGTGTTTCGAGCGCAACGAAGCTTTCCGATTGATTTCACACGAGTCCGCGTTTTGATTGCATTGAATGAAATTTGCATGCGCGTGGGCCGTCGTTGCGCCGTTAAAACACTCGCGCAAAAATCACGCGCGCAACAGCAGATGGTTGCTTGACAGTGGTAATTTGCGCTTGCTATAAAGCAACGAAGGGGAACGCAGGATTCAGCAGCACTTCCTGGCGGTACAAACTGCATTTGAATAATGGATCACGGCGCGGCACGATCGCCCGGGGCAAAGAATATTTTTTTCCGTTTTGGAATCGAGAGAGGGGTCATGAATAAAGCTGATTTGGTGGAAGCGGTTGCGCGATCTGCGGATATGTCCAAGGCGGGCGCGGAGCGGGCAGTCGAGGGGGCGCTGAGCGCCATCACCGGCGCGCTGAAAAGAGGCCAGTCGGTGACTATAGTGGGATTCGGCACCTTCAAGGTCGGCAAGCGGGCTGCCCGCAACGGCCGCAACCCGCGCACCGGCGCCGAAATCAAGATCCAGGCCGCCCGCGTGCCGAAATTCGCCGCTGGCAAAGCCTTGAAAGATGCGCTAAACTAGCGCTCCGGTTGCGGTCCAGGCAGTGTATTTCTTTGGGGTAGTTGCGCTGCGCGCGGCTACCCCAAAATGCTTGGGGGTTGGTGCAAGCCGGCCCGGGTGCGTACGGGTGCTTAGCTCAGCTGGTAGAGCGTCGCCCTTACAAGGCGAATGTCGGCGGTTCGATCCCGTCAGCACCCACCAGGTTGGGAACGATGAACGCGGAACGATGAACGCGGAATGGGGTGTCGCGTTGCGGCAAGCCAGTCCGTTCATCGTTCAACATTCATCATTCCGCGTTTTAGTTGGAGTGGTAGTTCAGTTGGTTAGAATACCGGCCTGTCACGCCGGGGGTCGCGGGTTCGAGTCCCGTCCGCTCCGCCAAACAATTCAATAGCTTACGGTTTAGTTTCTCGGAGAATGTCAGC
>JBFKNN010000028.1:0-21626 GCA_041629335.1 Burkholderiales bacterium
CCTGCATTTCCGCGTACGTTGCCTACCGATTCTTCCTCGCTCCTGCGCTCGCCACGATGCGATGGCGGCGCCGCGGCGCAGGTCCGTTACGGCAAGGGTCCCGCCGCGATGACGCTACTTCTTCTTGAGAAAGAAGGTGAACTCGTCGTTCGCGGTATCGGACGAGAGCAGCGCGTTGCCGGTCTGCTTCGAGAAGGCTTGGAAATCCTTGACCGATCCCGGGTCCGTCGAGATGATTCTCAGGACCTGGCCCGAGCTCATATCGGTCAGTGCTTTCTTGGCCCGCAAAATCGGCAGCGGGCAGTTGAGACCACGCGCGTCGAGTTCTTTGTCAAATTGCATGAAATCCTCACGTTCTAAATTAGTTTTACATTGAACTCTAATGTACGAATAAATGGCCTGAGCCGCAATACGGCGAATGCAACGGACGCGGCTGGTTTCCGCTTGATCTTCATTGTAAACGCATACTCCGCCGCACCAAAACTGAATATAACTATTATTTACAATTGGTTAACGATTCAGTGCCGAGCCACCGCTGGCGCTGCCTCGTGCCGCGTATTGTGCCTCGATCCGCGCGGCATACCGTAAAACATAGGACCGCCCATGAACAAGAGCGACTTTCACCCCGACACCCGCTACATGATCGCTTGGCGCGACCCGCAGGGTCGCGCGCGGCAAGTGAGCGCTGCAACGCGGGTCCCGGATCTCAGAAAACGCTGACGTTGCGGTCGGCGAGCAGCTGCGACAGCCGCGTGTTGGCCATGGTCAGCCGATCGACGAGTATCTCGAGGAACGCGCCGTTGAAGTGATGTCGGCACAGCTCGGATGCCTTGGACAGCGTCTCGGCGCGGATCTCCAGCACGCTTACATCGCTGATCGATACCACGCTCGCGGAGCGGTGGAACTTGTGCTTGCCGAGGTAGGCCATCTCGCCGAAGCATTCGCCTCCCCGCAGCACATTGAGCAACCGTCCCCCCTTGGTGATCTTGACCTCGCCCGCCACCAGGATGAAGAACGCCGAACCGATGTCGCCTTCCTTGATCAGCTCGGCATCGCGCGGCAGCCGCCGCCACACGGCAAGACGCAGCACTTCCCACAATTCCACGTCGCTGAACTGGCGGAAGAAGTCGATCCCGCGAAGGATGTCGAACTTCACGCTTTCCGCGGTCTGCGGCTCGACCAGCTTCTCGGCGCCCAGCGCCGTAGCCAGGTCGTGCGCGAACGCCTCCCACGTCTGATAGCGCTTGCCGATATCCTTCTCCAGCGCGTGTTTCACGATCCGGTCAACCTGCGTCGGGATGCCGGCGCGGAATTCGCTCGGCGGCGGCGGATCGCTGTTGATGATGTGGTAGATCATGCTGTAGTTATTCGTGCCGAGAAACGGCAGCCGCCCGGCGAGCAGCTGGTACATCACCACGCCGAGCGAGAAAATGTCGGTCTGGTGGTTCAGGCGCTGCTCCTTCACTTGCTCGGGCGACATGTAGGCGGGTGACCCCACGCCCGAGACCTGCGTCGTTTCGACCGTGAGCGTTAGCGCCGCGCCGAAGTCCGAGATCTTGATGTCGGTCTTGCCGGCAAGCAGGATGTTGGCGGGCTTGATGTCGCGGTGGATGACGCCATGGCGGGCAGCGTAATCGAGCGCCCGCGCGCACTTGAACATGATCTCGACGATTTGATCCACCGGCAGCAGGTTATCGCCCTGCGTGTAACGCTCGAGCGTAGTGCCATCGACATACTCCATGACGATGTAGCTTGCTTCCTCGTCGGCGACGGCGTCGTAGATCGCAACGATGTGGGGATGGTCGAGCTTGTTGGCGAGCGAAGCCTCGGTCACGAAGAGCTTCCGGTAGCGCCGTCCGCGCTGCTTGTCGCCGAGCGCTTCCGGCAGCACCAGCTTCACCGCCACCTGGCGGTTCTGGAACGGATCGTAGGCCTGATAGACGGCGCTGGTCGCCCCTCTGCCGATCTGTTTGATGATCTCGTATTTGCCGATCTTCTTCTGCATACCTGCCCGTGCGGCGTGCGCCGGGACGAAGGTTTCCGGAGCGCCGCCCTGCAAGATACCATAAAATCCTCGCTTGCCGCGCCTTATCAATAGCTTACACACGCGAGGCGCGAACCGGGCCGCGCCCGCTTGCGGCAGCTCGTGAAACATCCCGACATCTGTGCGCGATGCTCACCGCGATCTCGATTGTCGGTCGCTGCCGCGACTGACGCGAAGTCCATTGCCCGGGATTGTCGAGCGGTAACGACGCGGAACAACTCGCGCGCCCGTCCCGAGCGCCATCGTTGACCGATAATATTGCCGCTTGTTATGCTTTAAATCGCGGGGATTCAGCAGCCTCCCCGCTTTCCTAAGACGCCCCGCGTCCAAGGCCTGCTCTAGTGGCGTTTGCCCATAAGGGGCTGCTTTGGACTCAACACCAGACACCAAGATCACCCCGGATAGCCCGCCATCGCCGGTAACGCTCTCCAATGCGTTCTGGTACTGGCTCAGGCTCGGCTTCATAAGCTTCGGCGGTCCCGCCGGGCAGATTGCGATCATGCACCAGGACTTAGTCGAGCGCCGGCGCTGGATCTCGGAGCGGCGGTTTCTGCACGCGCTCAACTATTGCATGGTGCTGCCCGGGCCGGAAGCACAGCAGCTCGCGACCTACATCGGCTGGCTGATGCACAGGACCTGGGGCGGCGTGATCGCCGGGGGCCTGTTCGTGCTGCCATCGCTTTTCATCCTGATCGCGCTGTCGTGGATCTACATGGCGTACGGCAACGTGCCTGCCGTCGCCGGCATCCTCTACGGCATCAAGCCGGCAGTGACTGCGGTCGTGGTATTCGCCGCATACCGGATCGGCTCGCGGGCGCTCAAGAATGGCGCGCTGTGGGCCGTCGCCGCTGCGGCGTTCATCGCGATTTTCGCGCTCAATGTACCGTTCCCGCTGATCGTGATCGGCGCCGGCGTGCTGGGCTACCTCGGCGGGCGCTTCGCGCCGGACAAGTTCTCCATCGGCGGCGGCCACGGCGCGGCGGACAAACGCTATGGCACCGCGTTGATCGACGACCATACGCCGACGCCGGATCATGCGCGTTTCACCTGGAAACGGGCCGCTGCACTCTCGACCGTTGCGCTCGCTCTGTGGGGCGGCGCGATCGCCGTCCTCATCACCGCCGCGGGCTGGGACAGCACGCTCGCCCAGATGGGCTGGTTTTTCACGAAGGCTGCGCTCGTCACGTTCGGCGGTGCATACGCCGTGCTGCCCTACGTCTACCAGGCGGCCGTGGAGCATTATCAATGGTTGACCCCACTGCAGATGATCGACGGGCTCGCGCTGGGTGAGACCACGCCGGGGCCGCTCATCATGGTCGTGGCCTTCGTCGGGTTCGTCGGGGGCTGGGTAAAGGAGGTGCTGGGACCGGGCAACCTCTTCTGGTCCGGGACGCTGGCCGCCGCCCTGGTGACCTATTTCACGTTCCTGCCAAGCTTCATTTTCATCCTGGTCGGCGGCCCCCTGGTCGAAACCACGCACGGGGAACTGAAGTTCACCGCGCCCCTGACCGGCATTACCGCGGCGGTCGTCGGCGTGATCCTGAATCTCGCGGTCTTCTTCGCCTACCACGTGCTGTGGCCGCAGGCGACCGATACGGAGCCGTTTTCCGGACGCTTCGAATGGGCCACCCTCGTGATTGGCGCCATGGCGTTCGTCGCGCTGTTCCGCTACAAGGTCGGCATCATTCCGCTGATCGGCGCGTGCGGCGCCGCCGGTCTTGCCTATACCTTGCTCGCACCGATCACGCAGGCTTGAGGATTTCCGACGGGGCACGCAAGCGCTCCGCCCAAGGCGACAAAGCCTTCGGCGGGCACACGGGGTGCGGCATCGTACGGCGATCCGCGTCGGTGCCTGATGGTATCCGGCCCGGTTACGGCTTCAGGCCCTCTTTGCGCTCGAGCTCGGCGAGCCGGCGCAGCTCACGCAAGCGCGCTTCGGCGCTCGATAGCTGGTAGAAGTCCGCCTCGCCGGTCTTGAGCGCGATCTGCAGCTGCTCCACGGCCGCCGTCAGATTGCCCAACCGTGCGTACGCCTCGCCCTGCGCCCGGTGCTGTGCAAACCGCCGATTGAGCATCGCGTTCGCGCGTGACTGCAGCAGGTAGAGTCGGTAGTCTTCCGGGTTGGCGCGCAGGCCCGTCTCGACCACCTTGAGGGCAGCATCGGGCTTCCCGCCCTGCAACAATGCCTCGACATAATCGTAGACGAGCGCGCGATAAGCGGGATAGTTGCGCAGCGCCTCGCGGTAGCACTCAAGCGCTTCGTTTCGCTCGTCAGCCGCGTACAGCAATCGGCAGCTTAGGTTCTCGACGATCGGACTTGGCGGCACGATGCTGCGCAAGGAGGCCAGTTCCTTCCTGGCCCGCGCATAATCTCCGATGCGCACGAGGCTCGCCGTGAGCCCGTAGCGGCTCGCCGCCTCGCTCAAGAACTTGCGCTGCGCCAGGCTCTCTTCGAAAAACGTCAGCGCTTCCCGCGGCTGATCCAGTTGCGCGCGGGCCTTGGCGCGTATCAGCTGGAACTCGATGCTGTCCGGGATCTGGCGATAAGGTAGACCCTCTACCCGGTTCTGCACGTCGGCAATGCGCTCGAAAGTGAGGGGGTGCGTGCGCAGATACGAAGGCGCGCCGCCCTCGTAGAGCCGGGTGGCGCGTTGCAGTCGATCGAAAAAGACCGGCATACCGCGCGGGTCGTAGCCCGCCCGGTCGAGGATCTGGACCCCTACGCGGTCCGCCTCGCGCTCGTTGTCGCGGGTGAAATTGAGCTGGTTCTGGATCACACCGGCCTGGCCGAATGCGATCGCCGCCTGCGCCGCATCGGAACTCGCCCGCGAGGCGAGAATCGCGATGGCGAGCGCCGCGAGGGAAGTGACGGCGCTCCGCTTCTGCTGGTCGAGCATGCGCGCGATGTGCCGCTGGGTGACGTGCGCGATTTCGTGTGCCAGCACACCTGCCAGCTCCGATTCGCTCTGTGCCGCGAGGATGAGCCCGGTGTGCACGCCGATGAACCCGCCCGGGAGCGCAAACGCGTTGATGCTGTTGTCGTTGATCAGGAAGAAATCGAAGCGCTGGCGCGCATCCGAACCGCGCGCGACCAGCCGGCTGCCGATGCTGTTGATGTAATCCGTGGCCTCGGCGTCGTCGTAAAAGCTGCGGTCGGCGCGGATGTCGCGCATGATGCGCTCGCCCAGCCGCCGCTCCTGCGCCGGGGTGAAGCTCGCCTGGGACACGTCGCCCAGGTCGGGCAGCCCTTCCGCAAGTGCGCGCGGCAGAACAAAAAGAAACAATATCAAGAGGTAACGCAAGCGCATGGTGCTATGATAAGGCCCGCGCAGCCCAAGTTCCTAGCGGAGCTTTGTAAGCACTTGCAACGCGGGCCAGCACTGTCACTCCGGATGCTCAGGCGGATGCCACCATGCCACGACCCAAGCTGACGCATTTTGATGCCCGCGGACAGGCGCGGATGGTCGATGTCGCACCAAAGGGCGAAACGCATCGGGTCGCTCGCGCCGAGGGGCGCATCTGCATGCTCCCGGCAACGCTCAAGCAGATCCGCGCCGGCACCGCCAGCAAGGGTGACGTATTGGGCATTGCGCGCGTCGCCGCGATCCAGGCGGCAAAACGCACGCCGGAACTGATCCCGCTCTGCCACCCCCTGGCGATTACACGCATCGACATCGACTTCGTCCTCAAAGGGCGCCCCAGCGCGATCGATTGCACCGCCCGTGTGGAGACCGTCGGCCGCACCGGTGTCGAGATGGAAGCGCTTACCGCGGTCAGCGCCGCGCTGCTGACGATCTACGACATGTGCAAGGCCGTCGATCGCGGAATGCGTCTGGAGCAAGTTCGGCTCGTCGAAAAAAAAGGCGGGAAATCAGGGCATTGGAAATCCGGCGCGGTTCGGTGACACGAGTCGCGCGCGGCACCGGCCAAACTGTCTTCGCCGCGGGCAAAAAAAAATTTATGGCCCGATAAAAAAGTCCATGGGTTGGACATGGTTTCTGAAGTTGTTTAGGATGGGTCCGGTAAACAGGAATCAATAAGGTGGACGAATCCGATCCGCCGCACATCCAGGAAGAGGAGCGGCAGCCACCACGCGGTTGCCGAAATGAATTTAACACACAGGAGCACGGTTGCCATGAACAAAGTGCGCAGGCATTTTCTCAAATTAACCGGCGGCGCAGGTGCGCTGACCGTTGCAGCAGCCTCGGGGCTTCTCGCGAGCGGCTCGGCTTTCGCCGCAAACCGCAACGAGGCGGCGCTCACGGCACGGAGCATGCAGGACGTCCTTAAGCACCTCGGGGTGTCCAACATGATCGACAGCAAGGACATCTCCATCACCGCGCCGGACATCGCCGAGAACGGCGCCGTCGTGCCGGTCGCGGTAGCGAGCAAGATCCCCAATACCGAAAGCATCGCCATCGTGGCGGAAAAGAACCCGGCGCCCCTGGCCGCGACATTCGACATCATGCCCGGCACCGATGCCTACGTTTCGACGCGCCTGAAGATGGGCCAGACCTCCGACGTGCGCGCGATCATCAAGGCCGGCGGCAAGTACTTCACCGCGGTCAAGGAAGTGAAAGTCACGGTCGGCGGCTGCGGTTGACCCCCGGCGGCGCGGCAAGACACAGAGAGGAAAGGAAACAGAATGGCTGAACCGATGAAAATCCGCGCCACGCTTCAGGGCGACACGGCAGACGTGCGGATCCTGATGATGCACCCGATGGAGACCGGGCAGCGCAAGAACTCAAAGGGCGATCTCGTCCCGGCGCATTTCATCAAGCACGTCGTGGTGACCCACAACGGCAAGACGGTGCTCGACGCCGAGTGGACGCAGGCGATCTCGCGCAATCCGTTTCTCGGGATCCGCGTCAAGGGCGCCAAGGCCGGCGACAAGATCGTCGTGACCTGGACCGACAACAAGGGCGACAAGCGCACCGACGAAGTCGCGGTCGCGGCGGGCTCGTAACCGCCCGGTTTTTCTAATCCACCAGGAGGAGGGAATCATGGTGCAACTGCGAGGCGGCCTCGCCGCAATCGCTTTGTTTTGCCTGGCCAGTTCGGTGTGGGCGCAAGCCGGCGGAGACCTGTCGGTAGGGCGGCAGATGCTGCTCGAAGACAACCCGGGCGATCTGTGGGTCGACAAGGGCAAGGCGTTGTTTTTCGAGAAGCGCGGACCAAAGAAAGCGTCGCTGGAGCAATGCGACTTCGGGATGGGCCCGGGCAAGCTCGAGGGCGCCGCGGCCCGCTTGCCGCGCTACTTTGCCGATACCGACAAGGTTCAGGACCTGGAATCGCGCCTGGTCCACTGCATGGTTCAACTGCAGGGATTCAAGCGGCAAGACGTCGAAGACCGGGCCATCAGCCCTTCGCGCAGCAGCGGTTCGGATGTCGAGGCCCTCGCCCTGTACATCACGTCACGCTCGAACGGGATGAAGGTGAACATCACGCTCAGCCACCAGAAAGAATTTGACACGTACAAAGCCGGCGAGTATCTGTTCTTCCGGCGCGCCGGCAAAACGGATTTCGGGTGCGTGCAATGCCACGGCGAGGCGAACAAGCGCATCCGGCTGCAGGATCTGCTGCACATGACCGACAAGGCCGGGGCGCAGGAGGTCGCGTCGACGTGGCCTGCCTATCGCGGCGCGCACTACGTGGTCCGGACCATGCAATGGCGGCTTAATGACTGCTTCTGGCAGATGCGGCTGCCCGATTTCGACTACATATCCGATGCGTCGATCGCATTGATCATGTATCTCAACTATCAGGGCAACGGAGCGGTGATCAAGGTGCCCGGCTTCAAGCGCTAGGAAGGAGACACCGACATGAAGAAAGCATGGTTGAAGTGGGCAATGCTTGGCGCCTCGGCATTAATTACCGCGGGCTGTGCGACCGCCCCGGACGAGGCGACCACGCGCGCGATCGCGGAAAAGATGGTGAAGGAAAGCTTCAATGCCTCGCCGGAGCACGCGAAGCGTCTGGTGCAGGACCGGTCGCAGCAAATCTGCAGCAAGATCGGGGACGCCAAGTTGACGCAGGCCGAAGCGGCAGAAGTGGTGAACCTTGCACGCGCCTCCATCAAGTATCCGTCGTCGGGCAAGCTGGTGGGCGACTGGAAGCACGGCGACAAGCTGGCGCATGACGGCGCCGGCGACCGCATCCGCAAGGGCAAGCTGGAGAAGCGCAAGGAGAATGGCGGGCTGTGCCAGAACTGCCATGGCCTCGCGCCCGGCGAGATCAACGTCGGCAACGTTGGCCCTGCCCTGACCGGCTGGGGCGTGCAGCGCGGCAACTCCGAGGCGATCGCGAAATACACCTACGAGAAAATCTACAATGCGTGGCTGTATTTCCCCTGCTCCAACATGCCGCGCCTCGGCGCAACCGGCCACCTAACGCCGGAGCAGATCACCCACCTGGTGGCGTTCCTGATCGATCCGGAATCGCCGATCAACCGGCGGTAAAGCGGACGAGCGCCGCCGCTTTACCCGCGCGCGTTGGAACGGACGCATGAGCCGCCGTTCAACGCGCGCATGCCCGGCGAGGCCGCGGCAGACCGGGCGGCGTTTGGCCAGCTCGCTTTCTTCCGCACAACATTTCCTTAAAGCTTGAACGACATGTCTCTCTCCCGACGTGAATTCCTGCAGATGCTGGCCGTGGCCGCGGCCGCCGGACTGGACGTGTCCAACGAGGCTCTGGCTGCGGACGCGGCTGACCGCCTCTATGATCTGCCGAAGACGGGCGGCAATGTCACGCTGATGCATTTCACGGACTGCCACGCCCAGCTCCTGCCGATCTATTTTCGCGAGCCGGACGTCAACATCGGGATTGCGGACGCTCACGGGCAACCGCCGCACCTCGTCGGCGAGGCGCTGCTCAAGCGCTTCAACGTCGCCCCCAGGACGCGGCTCGCCCATGCCTACACCTACATCGATTTCGAGAACGCCGCGCGCACCTATGGCAAGGTGGGCGGTTTCGCGCATCTCGCGACACTGGTGAATCGCGTGCGCGCGCAGCGTCCCGGGGCATTGCTGCTGGACGGCGGCGACAACTGGCAGGGCTCGGGCACCGCCTTGTGGACCAAGGGCCAGGACATGATCGACGCCTCCAAGCTGCTCGGCGTCGACGTGATGACCGGCCACTGGGAGTTCACCTACGGCGCGGCGCGCGTCCAGGAGGTGATCAAGAAGGATTTCGCCGGCAAGGTCGACTTCGTCGCGCAGAACGTGAAGACCCTCGACTTCGGCGACCCGGTATTCAAACCATACGTCATCCGCGAGATAAACGGGGTGCCCGTCGCGATCATCGGGCAGGCGTTCCCCTACACGCCCATCGCCAACCCGCGGCACCTCGTATCCGAGTGGACCTTCGGCATCCAGGAAGAGAATCTTCAGAAAGTGGTCGACGACGCGCGCAAGAAGGGCGCACAGGTCGTGGTGCTGCTGTCGCATAACGGCACCGACACGGACCTCAAGCTGGCGTCCCGGGTCAGCGGAATCGATGCGATGCTCGGCGGGCATACGCATGACGCGATACCCGATCCGGTGTTGGTCGATAACCGCGCCGGCAAGACCCTCGTCACCGGCGCTGGCTCCAACGGCAAGTTCCTCGCTGTACTGGACATCGATGTGCGCGGTGGCAAGGTGCAGGATCTGCGCTACCGGCTGCTGCCGGTTTTCGCCAATCTGCTCCCCGCGGACGCGCAGATGGCCGGTCTCATCAAGAAGGTGCGCGCGCCGTTCGAGGCCAGGCTCGCGGAGAAGCTGGCGGTGACCGAGGCGACGCTCTATC
This sequence comes from Burkholderiales bacterium, assembly GCA_041629335.1. Classification (GTDB taxonomy): domain Bacteria; phylum Pseudomonadota; class Gammaproteobacteria; order Burkholderiales; family SG8-41; genus JBFKNN01. The sequence continues at coordinate 9,830 of JBFKNN010000028.1, forward strand.
GCCGCGGCAATTTCAACGGCACGTTTGACCAGGTGATACTCGACGCGTTGATGGCGGTGAAGGGCGCGGACATCGCGTTCTCGCCGGGATTCCGGTGGGGCACGACAGTGCTGCCCAATCAGGCGATCACCATGGAGAACCTGCTGGACCAGACCGCGATCACCTATCCCTACGTCACCGTCAACGAAATGACCGGCGAGGCGATCAAGAACATCCTCGAGGACGTCTGCGACAACCTGTTCAATCCGGACCCCTACTACCAGCAGGGCGGGGATATGGTGCGCGTGGGCGGCATGCAGTACACCTGCGACCCGACGCAGAAGATCGGCAGCCGCATCAGCAACATGACGCTAAATGGCAAGCCGGTCGAAGCGGCCAAGAAATACAGGCTGGCGAGCTGGGCGCCGGTGGCCGAGGGTGCAACGGGCGAGCCGGTGTGGGAGGTCGTGGCGCCGTATCTGCGCGATCAGAAAGTGATCCGTCCACCGAAGCTCAACCGGCCGCGCCTGGTCGGCGTCGACAGGAATCCCGGCATCGCCTGAGCGCACCGCCTCAATGCCGGCATTCGGCGGGCAGGAACTTGAACTGGGTTCTGTCTCCGGCCCTGCAGTTCCAGAGAATCCGGGCTGACCCGAGGACCGGCACGAGCATGATGGTGACGGCCGTGCCGATGCTCGCACTGCTGCCGACGATGGTCACCGTGCCGGTGTCCTCAACGGATCCGCCCGTGATCTTCCCCTGAGTAGTGACGGTGAGTCCTACCCCTGAGCTGCCGAGCGTGTTGTCGGTGTAGGCCTTTTCCGACACATTGGTCTTGTAGGCGCTCGCCTGCACCATGAGCTCGGAAACCTTCGCACGAATCGTGTAGTCCTGATACGCGGGCAATGCAACCGCCGCGAGTATCCCGATGATCGCCACAACGATCATCAGTTCGATCAGCGTAAAACCGTGTTGCATCGTTCTCATTTGAGTGCCCCTCGTTTGTCCGAGCATCCCGGTTCGGACCTTACATCAAAAAGCAAGACCCGTGCCACTCCGCGGATTGACAACGGTCGGGTAGCTGCCGGCGCACAAAAAAAGAAACCCCTCCGAAGAGGGGTTTCCGACAACCACCGCAGATGCGGTATTACGAGTGACGGCACTCCGCAGGGACGTATTTGAACGTCGACGAAGCGGTCGTGCACAGCCACAATACCTTGCCGTCGATGGCGCTGAGCGAAGGCGAGAGCGTGACCGTCACGGACGTGCCGATCGTAGTCGCATCGCCTGTCGCGACAACTGTACCAGTGTCCTCAACCACACCGGCCGTAACCTTGCCGGAGGTTCCCATGGTAAGGCCCACACCCGCGCTGCCAAGCGTGCCATCGGATTGCGCTTTTTCGGCGACGGTGGTCTTGAAACCGCTCGCGGCAAGCACCAGTTCCGAAACTTTCGCTCGGATGGTGTAGTCCTGGTAAGCAGGCAGCGCAACCGCCGCCAAGATGCCGATGATCGCGACCACGATCATCAACTCGATCAAGGTAAAGCCCCGCTGGATACGCTTCATAGAGATCTCCTGTTGGTTAACCCGAACGCCACAAACCATAAGTTTGCAGCCTGGGAGTGAGCAAGTTCCATACCAGCAACGAAAGTCACCGCCTGTTTCCGATGGCAACCAATACCGGGACGCGTGACTTTTTCCCAACAAAGAAACTTTCTGCTAGCGAACAGCAAGTTCCATGCTGGCACCACCCAAAATTGCCTCGTGCGGAGCCCACCGCATTCCACCTGGCGCGCCGGCGACCGAGGACGCCTCCGGAACCGCGTGATTTTTCTCACATTTCATCCCTGCCAACACGATCACGGTGGGACGTCTCGCGTCACAAGGTGACGTGTTTTGTCACTGTGAAATTCGGTCGTAATTCACTTCTTCTTGCTCGCGATTCGGCACGGGGATATCCCCGCGATCAAGCCATGTCGCGCGATCGCTCGAGGGCGACAAGCCGTTCGTGCACATCGACCAGCACCGGCGCCCACTCGCCCGGCTTCTGCTGGCGAAACACCGTGACCGAGGGGTACCAGGGCAAGCGCTCGCTTCGCGCAAGGTAGCGCCACTCGGGCGCACAGGGAACCATCACCCAGGCCCGTCTGCCCAGCGCACCGGCAAGATGAACCGCCGCGGTCTGCACCGAGATCACGAGATCCAGCGCGGCAATCAGCGCCGCAGTCTCCTCGTAATCATCGATCGCCTCCTGCCAGTGATGGAGTGGCACCGCGTGCGCCCGCGCGAACGCCGGCGCGTCTGCCGCCGCCTCCCCGTATTGCAGGCTGATCCATTGGCAGGCGCTATGCTCGAACAACTGCCGCCACTGCGGCAACGGAATCGACCGAAGCATCTGGCGCGTCTTCTCCGTGCCACCGCGCCAGGAGATGCCGACCTTCGGTCCTGCGCCGACACCATCAAGCCGCACGCGCCATCGAGCGATCCGTGCCGGGTCGGCCTGCAGATATGCCGCGCGCACCGGGAAATCCTCCCAGCGATTGCGAAAGTGCCGCGGCAGGCTTCCCAGGAACACCTGCCGGCCGGGAACGATTCCCGCCGCGCGCCAGCGCTCGAGGTTCTCAGGCTGCTTCGGGTGCACGCTCACTGCGGGAAACGAGCGCGCGAAGATCGGTGCGAGCCGCGGATCACACTCCAGCATGACGCCACGCGCGCGGGATTGAAGGTCCGGCAGGCAGGACGCGAACATTATCTGGTCTCCCAGTCCCTGCTCGCCACGCACCAGGACAAGCTCGCGCGCGATAGGCTCGCCTTGCCACTGAGGATGGGGGTACTCGAGGTGATGCTCGGCAATTTCAACGCGATGGCGCCAATCGTACTGCCGCCAGCCATCCTCGAACGCGCCGCGCAAGAGCAAGAGATGTCCGAGCGCCGTATGGGCTTCGGCCATATCGGGCGCAAGTTCGAGCACCCGTCTCAGGCAGGATTCGGCGCGCTCGGTCTCGCCGGCGTCGATCAGTACCGTGGCAAAGTTGAGCAGCACATCGGCATTGTCCGGCTCCATCTCCACAGCGCGCGTCAGATGAGTCCGTGCCTCGACCACCTGGCCCATGTCTCTCAGACAGGTTCCCAGGTTCGACAACACCGGGACCGAGTCGGGGTCAAGCTCAAGCGCCTTGCCGTAGCACGCTCGCGCGTCCTGCCAGCGTCCTTCGAGGCGCGCCACGTTGGCAAGCGCATTGACGCCATCGAGGCAGTCGGGGTAGAGGCCTACGAGTCTTTCCAGCAGCTCGCGGGCAACGCCATAGCGGCTCTCACGGGCCGCCAGGATCCCCAGCCGGAGCAAGGCCTCCCGATTGCCTGGATCACGATCCAGCGCTTTACGGAAAAGGGCTTGTGCATCGGCGAACCGTTTTGCATTGGACAGCTCTTCCCCCTGCTGCAGCAGCCTTCCGACATCCCCGTCGGCCGGCGCGCTGACACCGTCCTCGCGACGGCCAACGCCAGGGGCACGCCGCGCAAACGCCCGTTTCAGCACTCTGAAGAGCAGACTCATGTCGGTTGGAACCGCGCGAGCTCGCGAGCGATCTGTTGGGTCAATGGCGCCCAGCTACCGAGCTCGATCTGCCGAAACTGCCGCATCGATGGATACCAAGGCATGCGCCCGTCGATTTCCAGGTAACGCCATTCCGGGACCGCCGGCAGCATGACCCACACTGGCCGGCCCAGCGCACCGGCAAGATGAACGACCGCAGTTTGCACTGACACTACCAAGTCGAGTGCAGACACGAGCGCGGCGGTTTCGTCGTAATCGTCGATCGCCTCTTGCCAATGGTGCACACGGATACCGGATTCGCGCGCGAGGCGCTCCAGGTCGTCACGGCATTCCGTATATTGAAGGCTGACAAAATCCACATCCTTCGCGCGGAGGACCGGTCCCCAATCCTCCAAAGGCAACGACCGCACTGATCGACGCGTAGACTTCATTCCGCCGCGCCAGGAGATTCCCACCTTGAGCGCGCCCGGCAGCGCATCGAGCCGCCCACGCCATGCCGCGACCCTCTCGGGGTCCGCCCGCAGATAGCCGTGATGGGCGGGAAACTGCTCGACCGAGTTCCGAAAGTGCATGGGCAGGCTGCCCAACGCCACGTGAAAATCGATCGCCGGGATCTGCTGCAGTGCCTTGGGCTCACGAGCGCTCACTACGGTCGCCGCTGAAAAGGACCTCGTGAACAACGCCTTGAGTTTCGGCGCGCACTCGACCACGCAGTGTTTGGCCACGCGCGCGAGATCCGGCACGCACGATGCGAACATGATCTGGTCGCCGAGCCCCTGCTCCGCGTAAACCAGCACCGTGCGATCGGCGAGCGGTCCGCCGTTCCATTCCGGAAACGGAAACTTGCGCGGAGCGTGCTCCTTCCCAACCCGTTTGCGCGATTCGTAGTCCGCCCATCCGAGCGCGAATTCCCCCTGCTTGAGCCGGACCAACGCCCGGTTGAGTTTCGCATGATCCACATTTGTTTTATCCTCGACCAGCCGGTCCCACAGCGCGAGCGACTCTGGCAGGTGTCCACGAAGCTGGAGCAGCATCGCCCAGTTGACCTGCACGTCCCGGTTATGAGGCGCGAGCCCCCATGCCGTCTCGATATGCGCGGCACCCTCCTCAAATTGGTCGACCTGCGTAATCAGCACGCAACCGAGGTTGCTGTGTGCCGCGGCAAGGTCAGGCTTCAGCTCGATGGCTCGGCGAAAGTCGCTCACCGCTGCCTCCAGGTCGCCTGCTTCGAGCCGTGCCGCGCCGCGCGCATTGTAGGCCTCAGCGTAGCCCGCATCGGCCGCGATCGCGCGGTCATAGGCTGCGATCGCCTCGCCGTGGTGCCCCTGCCGCACGGCGAGCACGCCCAGTCGGAAGTGTGCCTCGGCAAAATCGGGCTCAAAATGCGTGGCCAGCACCAAGCTGTCCACCGCGTCCTCCAACCGCCCCTGCTTCTGGTAGACCGCGCTCTGCAACAGAAGCGCTGCCGCATGGTCGTGGCGGTGCTCGAGCGCGCGGGCGAGTGTCGCCTCGGCTTCAGCAAAGCGCCCCGCCGCGAAATGCCGCGCGCCCTCCTGATACAGTTGTTCGGCGCCCGGCCGTGTCCCTGCAAATGAAGGCCCCTTCCCCGTCTCGCTGTGCCCTCCGCTTGGCGGGCCGTCATGCCGCGGCAACCAGCGCTTGATCCAGTCACGCAGGCGCATCGCATGGACCTCGCGGTGGGCATCGGGTAATCAGCGCAAGCCGCCCGGTGATGCGTTTCTTCCCTCGCACCAACCCGCGGCGCGCAGCACGCTGTGGCCAATCCATCCTCAACGCGGTCACGCCGCCGCGGCCGGTGACGAGGTTATCTGCAGCGCTACCGCCTGCGCTGCGGAAGCGAAACCGATGTACTCGTAGCTCCGGCCCGTGCGGGCGACGAATTCCTGGAACGCGCGGTACTCGTGCTGCTCCCACCCCGGATAGTTGAAGTATTCGTCGAACACGATCACCGTTCCCGGCACGATTCGCTGCTCGAGCTGTCCGAGGACGGTCGCCGCGGAACGGTACAGGTCGGAATCGATGTGGATGAAGCGCGCAGGCTCCGGGTATTTGGCAAGGAATCCGGGCAGGGTGTTCTCGAACAGCCCCACCACGAGCTCGACGTTCGATTCATCGAATTTGGGAAACTTGCCGTCGAGGGAATAGCGACCCTTCTTCTGGAAGTGCGTCCAGTCCTCCGGCAGCCCCTGGAACGAGTCGAAGCCGAACACCGTGCCCGGCGCGTGCCGCGCGATTACCCTCAACGAAGCGCCCTGGTATACGCCGAATTCGACGACCAGGCCTTCCACCGTGCAACGTGACATCGCGGCCTCGAGCAACGACACCGGGTCGGTCAGATTCTGCGCCGCGCGCATTTGCGATAGGAAGTACTGCGCCGAGCTCACCGAAGCGAGCACGTAGGCAGTCTCTTCGACATCGAGCGCTACACGCCGGGATCCGCCCCGGTGCAGCAGCATCTGCAGCGCGTCTGTGAGTTGCCCTCTTCCGTGGTTGCCGGCGCCGGAAAGCTCGCGCGCCACGGCTTCCTTAACGAGCGTGTCCATGCCGAGTATCCTCGCGACAGCGCCGCGATACAGCCTGCCCAGGAGCGAACTCAGCATTGTGCGGTTTTCCCCGTCATGCCTCCCGCACGCACGTCAAGCGCACCGCATCATGGCGCGTCATTGCCGGCGCCCGAGAGCTCGCCGAGCGAAGCCTGCCATTTCACGCCTGGGTGCGCCTGCGCAACCTCATCGAACAGGCGCCGCCACCATTCGGGAGGCCGCACCGCGCAATGCGCATTCTCGCCATTCGGCAGGCGGCTCTTTGCCGGGTAACACGCAATAGCGGCGTAAACGAATCGTGTCGCGAAAGAGAAAATCTCCTCGATGATCCAGGGCACGTCCTCGGGCACGCAGTGCTCGAGCACGTCGGTGCACACCACGCCGTCAAACTTCTGGTCCGGCAGCTTGCGATAGCGCTCGTAGCAGGGATCGTAGCAGCGCACCTCGTCCACGTCCCAGTAGTCGAGCACGCCCTCCCAGTCCCCCTCACCCTCGAGCGCAATGCGCTGCGGCTCGTATTGCATTCCCTTGCCGCTGCCGTAGTCGAGTATCGTCTTCGCCCCGGTCTCGTCGACCAGCGCCTTGATGCGCCGGATGTGCGGCATGAGGCTTACGCCGGGATAGGTCGCTGCGGGCTCGAGCCCAAGGAACCGCTCGCCCTCGTCATGCATGCGGCGATAAAGCTCCAGCAGCTCGCGATAGCGCGGGCTCGGATTGTCTCTGCTGAATGGCATATGACAACACCTGTCCGGTACGACGCCGCCACGTCACCCGAGGACCAGGCGGGCGCCAGCATCTCGGACTATACGTGAGGCGCAGGCGCGCCGCCAGTGCGAACGCACCAGCGGAGTCGCTACTGTCCCGACTTACTGTCGAGCGCATCAGCTCACGCTGGCTCCAGGAAGAAGTTAACGGACTTGATGTACCTGAACGACTTCGCGATCTGGTAGCGGTTCCGGCGTGACCACTCCTCGAGATCCGGGATATTTGCGTTGAATGCCTCGGCCAGGATACAGGGGCGCGAGCGCTCGATCGTGCGCGCCGCCCCTGCCAGTACTTCGAGCTCCATGCCTTCCACGTCGATCTTGATGAGATCGACGTGCTCGAGAATCACGGTATCGAGCGCCACGGAACGAATCTCGCCGCGAGCGCTGCCGGCAAGCCGGCCGGCGCCGAGGTTGTTCGGATCCCTGATTTCGAGCGTGTACCGGCGCTCATCGCCTCCGACCGCCAGCCCGAGGAACCCGGCATCGGCCTCCGCCACGCCGTTCGCCTCGAGGTTCTTCCGCAACACGAACAGCAATTGCGGATTCGCCTCGAACACGATCAGGCGCTGCGGCCGCAGAAAGCGGGAAAAGTACACCGAATGATTGCCAACGTTCGCACCCACGTCGATGATCGCCCCTCCTTGCGGGATCCTGCCCTTGAGAAAGCGCAATTCCTCGAGCTCGAAGAACCTGCCCTTGAGATGGTGCCGCTGGATCAGATCGAACGGATTGCAAATGTGGAAACGGAATCGCTGACCGTCGTGCTCGAATTCGTATGCGAGATCGGCGCTCGCGCATCTGGCGGCGATCATGCGCTCGACAGACACGCGCCACTGCCGGTCGGTCGCGCCGCGCGGCCCGGCTGAGCGCATGCCGCGCCGGTTCAGAAACAAGGGCACGGGTACTTTTCGACAGCGGAATCTATCCCAGATCCGGAAGTAATAGTCGAAATCCTCCCCGCAATCGAGGGCCGTGTCGAAAGGGTTCGAGACGGCGGCGGCCGTCCGCACGAAGTGCCCCATCTGCAGGGTCAGAAACGGATCGTTTACGAGGAGTTCCTCGAAACGTCCGATGTCGCGAATCTGCCCCTCCCGTTCCACGTAACCCTCTTCGTCCGGCGTGAGCTCGCAGATCAGTCCCCATACCGCGTCCAGGTCGCGATGGCGGGCACGCATCGCGGCGAATGCAGCGGGGTGCATCAGGTCGTCGGCATCCAGAAAGAAGATCCAGTCGGCCCCGCGCCGCTGCGCCTCGCTCGCGCCGCGATTGCGCGCTTCGGAGCGGCCAAGCCGCCCCCGCGTATCGTCGACGCGGATGATGTCGATGTCGCTGAAGGGCCCCGCGTCCTTCGTATAGGCATCCGCGACCGACTCCATGCTGTCCTCGGCCAGCAGTTCATGGCCTGGTCCCACCGGGGTGATCACGGCGCACCGCAGCCGCTCCCCCGGTTCCGGCGAGACCCTGCCGTACGTGCGGACCGTTATGTCCATCCGTGTTGCTCCACGGCGGAAGGCAACCGACCCGACCAGGCGTCTAGCGCCCGGGCGAGGCGCTCAACCACCGGCTCCCAGCTTTCCTCCCGCCCGCGTCGCACCAGCCGTACGGACGGATACCAGGGCATGGTTTCCCCGCTCAAGCCGTAACGCCATTCGGGGCTTGGTGACAGGATGGCCCACGTCGGGCGGCCCAGGGCGCCGGCGATATGCACGTTGGTGTTATCCACGCTGATGACGAGATCGAGCGCACAAATCAGCGCGGCCAAATCGTCGAGATCATCGGTCACGCCGGGAAAGCTGCAGACCGGCGCCGCGCCCTCGAACTCCGGTCCGGCCGCGGCGTGCTGGAGGCTGACGAAGACGAGCTCCGGCCGCAGCAATGATGCAAACAACTGCGGCGGCACCGAGCGCAGATGACCGCGCGTCTTGGGCGTGCCGCCGCGCCAGGACAAACCAACCACAGGCTTTCCCCCGGCCCCGATACGGCTCCTCCACGCGCGCACGCGCTCCGGATCCGCGTGCAGGTAGGGGCCCGCCCAGCGGAACGCGGCAGGCTCGGGTCGAAAATGGCGCGGAAGGCTGCCGATCGGAACGTGGAAATGCACTGGCGCAAAGCGGGCGATCCAGGCGGTCGGGTCCTCCTTCGTGCCCCCGTGCACCGCCGCCTGCGGGAACGAGCGCCGAAACAGCGCTTCCAGCCGCTCGCTGCAATCGATAACCACCCGGCCCGCGGCCGCAATGAGCTCCGGCAAACACGAGGCGAACATGATCTCGTCCCCGATCCCCTGCTCGGCGTGCACCAGCACCGTCTTGCCCTGCAGTGACTGGCCGCTCCAGCGCGGGAGCCCGAAGTCCCGGGTTCTTGTGGCGGTCGCCACGAAACGCTTTTCGTACTCGGGCCACCCGGCGTCGTACTCCTCCCGCAGCAGGTAGGCGTACGCCCGGTTGATCACGGCGTCGCCAAACCCGGGCGTGAGTCCCAACGCCTGGTCGTAGGTGGCGATCGCCTCGTCGACACGGCCGAGGTCCCGGTACGCATGCGCGAGCCCCGCAGCGATCGCCGCGTGCGGCTTGAGATCCAGCGCGCGCTGGAAGTGCGGGACCGCCTGTTCGGGCTCTCCCGTCATCGTCAGCACGAGGGCCAGATTGTGATGCGCTTCCGCCATGGCCGGATCGATCGTGATCGCCTGCTCGCCATGCACGCGCGCCGGCCCGTAGTCGTGCATGTCGTAGAGGGCAAGGCAGAGATTGCAATGCGCAGCGGCGTCATCGGGGTGATGGTCGAGGATGCGCCGGTAATGCTCCGCGGCCTGCGCGTAGCGGCCTTGAGCTTTGTGCAGGCCCGCCAGAGCGTAATGCGCAGGAGCCGCCCGCGGGTCGAAATGCACCGCAAGTTCATAGCAGTCGGCGGCATCCTCGTGCTCGCCGCGGCTCTCGTGAATCTGTCCCAGCCGGAAATGGGCCTCGGCAACGTCGTGCTGTAATTTGATGGCCTCGCGCAAGCGCGCTTCGGCAGCCTCAAACTGCCCGCCCTCGACAAGCATGACCGCTTCCCGGCACGACGCCGCTGCGCGCTCATCGATTTCACGGGTGTCACGCGCCGGCACTGCCGTCGCGTGCTCATCGCGGGACGCGTTACGTCGATTCATCATCCATCGCAGCAGGCGCATCAACATGCACCCGGCCTCGGATCGGAAAGCGCCAAGCATACGGCCTCCTCGTTTCGGCCGCTCCTGCTTGGCTTCCGAAATTGCTTCGCAGGCCCGCCTGCGATCGGCTTCACCACGAGGCACCTCTCATTGCGGGCATTGTTTTGATCGCCTGCAGGTCTTTCCTGCTCTGCGGCACCGTTCTCCGCGTGTTCCGGTCCTGCCGTAGGCGTGCCCCGGCGCTATTTCCCATAAGCCTCCAGGCGCTCATGGGCCGCGCTGACGACGGCACGCCAGTCCCCCGGCCGGGGCTGGCGTAACAGGCGCGCCGACGGATACCACGGGGCGCGTTCGCCTTCCCAGGGGTAGCGCCACTCCGGACTATGGTGGAGCAGCACCCAGACCGGGCGGCCGAGCGCGCCTGCGAGGTGTACGAGGGTATTGTCCACGGTGATGACGAGATCGAGCGCACTCAGGAGCGCAGCCATCTCGTCGACGTCCGACGAAGCCTCTGGAATGAATACTTTCGGCCGCCCCGCGAGCACGCCGCGTTCAGCGTCGCTCAAGTCGCGCTGCAGGACTACGAACATGGCCCGGGCACCGTCGAGCAGCGGACTGAGCTGGTCGAGCCCGAGCGAGCGCAGGCTGCCGCGCGTCTTGCGTGTGCCGCCGCGCCACGAAATTCCAATCTTCCGTAGGGGCCCGAGTCGATCGAGCCGCGCGTGCCACTTCGCGCTCGCTTCCGCGTCGGCAATGAGATAACCCAGGTGGGGTGGGAAATCGGCCACGCGCCGGCGCAGGTGGCGCGGCAACGAACCCACGGCCGATTGCAGCGCGAGCGCCGGATACGTGGCGGGCCAGTCCCGTGCACGATTTCCTTTTCGCGCCTCGATACGGGCTCCGAGGAACGACCGGCGGTACAGCGACGCGAGCCGCCCGTCACATTCGACTACGCACAAGCTCGCTTGCGCGATCACGTCGGGCAGGCACGACGCGAACATGATTTCGTCCCCCAACCCCTGCTCGCCGTAGACGAGAATCGAACGGCCCTCGAGGGTCGAGCCGTCCCAGTCGGGTAGCACGAACTTCTCATGCACGCCTCCCGCGTCCGGCCTTTGCTTGCGCAGCTCGAAGTCGTCCCAACCGTGCTCGAAGTTGCCGGAGGCGAGATTGGCGATGCCGCGGTTCCAGCGGAATTCGATAACACCCGGCCAGCGCCGGATCTGCTCCTCATAATGCCGCAGCGCCTCATCGAACCGACCCTGCTCGTGGAGCGCCAGGCCAAGGTTGGCCTGGGCCTCGATCAGGTCGGGGGCGGCCTGCGCTGCTTGCCTGAAGAGGAATTCCGCGCGTCGCGCATCGCCGAGCTGCGACAGGTAAATCAGCCCCAGGTTGACGCGGGCCTCTGAATAGCCGGGTCGCAGCGCGATCGCCCGCTCGTAGGCGCCAATCGCCCCCTCGGTGTCGCCGGCTTGATTGAGGCCGCTGGCAAGCTCGAAAAAAGCCGGGGCGTACCCGGGTGCGCGCTCGATGACCGCGCGAAATTGCGCCAAGCCGTCATCGACACGGCCCGCGCCTCTCATGAGTCTACCGAGCCCGAGCTCGGCCTCGATCGCTCCCCCATCAAACGCCAGGGCGAGATTGAAGCAGTCCGCCGCCTCTTCTGTCTTGCCAAGCGCCTCGTGGAGCCGACCCAGGTTCACGTGTGCGGAAACCAGATCGTGGGCAAGGCCAATTGCACGCTCAAAGCACGCCGTCGCCTCGCCGTTCCGGCCAAGGCCCACA
>JBFKNN010000029.1:0-20955 GCA_041629335.1 Burkholderiales bacterium
CGACGAGGTCGTGTTCGGCGCGGCCACGGTCTCCGGCGGCGGGGCCGCGCTGCCCGGCGTCACGCTGCGGCTCGCGGCGGACGCCGGCCCGCTCGCCTCCGAGCTGTTCGTCGAGCCCGACGTCCTGCGCACGCCCTTCGGCTCGGTCGGCGCCCCCTCCGCGCTCTCGCTCCTGCCCGGCGACGGCGGCCTGCTCCGCGTGGGGGAGGAGCTCGTGTTCTACGAGCTCCTCGACGCGCCGACCGGACGCGTGCGCTTCGGGCCGGGCGGACGCGGGGTGCTCGGGAGCACGCCGCAGGCGCACGCGGCGGGCGAGAGCGTCGCGTTCCTCGAGCACCACGCGGTCAGCGCGCTCGCGGCGCGGATCGACGCGGGCGAGGCGGCGCTCCTCGTCGCGGACGCGTCGGACTTCCCGCGCCAGGGCACGGTGCTGGTCGGGGGCGAGCTCGTGCACTACACGCGCCGGCGCGGCGGCGCGCTCGAGATGCCGCGCGCCTCGACCGAGGCCGGGGCGATGGACGGGCGCGGCGCGGGGCTCTTCCGCGGGCGCTACGGCACCGCGCCGGGGCCGCACGACGCGGGCGAGATGGTGCTCTCCTTCCCCTTCCGCTACTGGGACCGCTGGGAGGCGCGCGCCGACGCCCCGGAGCTCGCCTACCTCGGGCTCGCGCTCGACCAGCCGGCGGCGCTCTGGCGCGCGGTGTTCTGGGACGTGGAGGAGGCCCCGCATCCGGGCGTGGCGCTCGGCGTGCTGCAGCGCAGCGACCCGGGCGTCGCGTGGGACGCCGCGCCGCGCGTCCTCGGCGACGGGGCGCCGGCGGGCGGGGACGGCGCGGCGGGCCTCGTGCTCCACGAGGGCGACGGCGCCCCGCGACCGCTCGGGGTGCAGGCGGACCGGCTCGAGTGGCGCCTGTTCGTCGACTACCGCGCGGGCGCCTTCGACCCGCTCGGCGGCGCGGCGCACGGCTGGAAGAGCACGCCGCGCGTGCGGCTGTTCGGGGTCGAGCTCGTCGCGCCCGCGCGCACCCTGCACCGTGTTGTAGGCGAGCCGCAGGAACGCGCTGTTCGACACACCGGGGATCTCCACCGGGTACTGGAAACCGAGGAACAGCCCGGCGCGGGCACGTTCTTCGGATGCCATCGCGAACAGATCCTTGCCCTCGTAGAGCACTTCTCCGGCGGTCACTTCGTACGCGGGGTGGCCCGCGAGCGCCTTCGCGAGCGTGCTCTTGCCCGACCCGTTCGGGCCCATGATGGCGTGGATCTCGCCCGCCCGCACGGTGAGGTCGATGCCCTTCAGGATCTCGACGCCCGAGACCTTCGCGCCAAGCCCGCGCACCTCGAGCAAAATTCTTGCGTCCTTGTTGATCATCCCACACTACCTTCGAGTTTCAGGCCGAGGAGCTTGGTGGCTTCCACCGCGAACTCCATCGGCAGTTGCTGGAAAACGTCTTTGCAGAATCCGTTGATGATCATCGACACCGCTTCCTCGGCGCCGACGCCCCGGCTCTGGAAATAGAACAGCTGGTCCTCGCCGATCTTCGAGGTCGTCGCCTCGTGCTCGACCTTGGCGGTGTTGTTGTGCACCTGGATGTAGGGGAAAGTATTCGCGCCGCAGCGCGAACCGATCAGCATCGAGTCGCACTGCGAGTAGTTGCGCGCACCCTCGGCCTTGGGACCGACCTTCACCAGCCCGCGGTAGCTGTTGTTCGAGCGGCCCGCAGAAATCCCCTTGCTGATGATGGTCGAGCGCGTATTGCGGCCGATGTGGACCATCTTGGTGCCGGTGTCCGCCTGCTGCATGTGATTGGTGAGCGCGACCGAGTAGAACTCGCCGACCGAGTTGTCGCCAAGCAGCACGCATGAAGGGTACTTCCACGTGATCGCAGAGCCGGTCTCGACCTGCGTCCACGAAATGTGCGAATTCACGCCTTTGCACAGGCCGCGCTTGGTGACGAAGTTGTAGATGCCGCCACGGCCGTTCTCGTCCCCAGCGTACCAGTTCTGCACCGTCGAGTACTTGATCCGGGCGTTGTCGAGCGCGACGAGCTCCACCACCGCCGCGTGCAGCTGGTTCGTGTCGAACTTCGGCGCGGTACAGCCCTCGAGGTAGGACACCGATGCGCCTTCCTCGGCGACGATCAGCGTGCGCTCGAACTGCCCCGACTCCTGGGTGTTGATGCGGAAATAGGTCGAGAGCTCCATCGGGCACTTCACGCCGGCGGGGATGTAGCAGAACGAGCCGTCGGTGAACACAGCGGAATTGAGCGCCGCGTAGAAATTATCGCCGGTCGGCACCACGCTGCCGATGTACTTGCGCACCAGCTCGGGGTGGTCGCGCACCGCTTCCGAGATCGAGCAGAAGATGATTCCGACTTCCTTCAGCTTCTCCTTATAGGTGGTTGCCACCGATACCGAGTCGAAAATCACGTCGACCGCCACCCCGGCGAGCGCCGCGCGCTCGTTCATCGGCACGCCCAGCTTCTCGAACGTGCGCAGGAGCTCCGGATCCACCTCATCCATGCTCGCGAGCTTCTTCGGCTTCGGCGCGGAGAAGTAGATGATGTTCTGGAAGTCGATCTTCGGATACTTCACGTTCGGCCACTTCGGCTCGGGCATCGTCAGCCAATGCTGGTAGGCCTTCAGCCGGAACTCGAGCAGCCAATCCGGCTCGTTCTTCTTGGCCGAAATGAAGCGGATCGTGTCCTCGCTAAGACCCCGCGGGGCGGTATCCGCCTCGATATCCGTCACGAAGCCGTGCCGGTACGGCTGATTGACGAGGTTGTCTAATACCGTGCTCATAAGCTCATCTCAAATCCATGATTCCGGTGTCGTGAACGGCCGGTCACCGGTCATCCTTGTCAATACTTTCCTGAGGGGTGCCGGTCACTGGCTCTTTGACACTGAAGCTCTCGCCGCAGCCGCACATGGCATCGACGTTCGGATTGTCGACCTTGAAGGCCTGCTTGAGGCCTTCGCGCACGAAGTCGAGCGTCGAGCCGTCGAGGAACGACAGGCTCTCGCCGTCGACCACGATCTTGGTGTCGAAGGTATCGAACAGCCTGTCGCCGTCGCGCACTTCGTCGGCAAAATCGTAGGTGTAGGCAAAACCCGAGCACCCGACCTTTTTCACGCCGAGCCTGAGCCCGATGCCGCGGCCGCGCTTCGCGAGCTGCGCCTGGATCTGTTTCGCCGCTTTTTCAGTCAACTGGATTGCCATATCGCATCACCAATGAGTTCAGACCGCAATCGCCGCCAGGCGCCGCAAACGGTCTGCCACGCCCGACAGTGTTCTCAAAAACCCATCCACTTCGTCTGCCGCGTTACCGGCGCCGGTCGACAACCGAACCGCGCCGCGCGCGCTCTCCGGTGCAACCCCCATCGCCAGCAGCGTTGCCGAAGGGTCGGTGCTCGTGCTCGAGCACGCCGCGCCGGCCGCCACCGCAAACCCCGCCTTGTCGAGCTCGATCACCAGCGCCTCGCCGTCGATCCCGGGCAAGGCGAAATACGTCGTGTTCGGCACGCGCGCCGCCCGTTCGCCGAAAATGACCGCACCCATTTCATGCAGGCCCTTCTCAAGCCGCGCGCGCAGCGCTTCGAGCCGTACCCCGAGTTCCGCCATGCGCCCTGCCGCCAGCTCGCACGCCGCGCCGAAACCGACGATGGCCGGCACGTTCTCGGTGCCTGACCGCAGGCCGCGCTCGTGGCCGCCGCCGTGGATGACCGGCTTCAGTTCCAGTCGCTTGTCCACGATCAGGGCGCCCGCGCCTTTCGGGCCGTAGAGCTTGTGCGCGGACAGCGTCATGGCGTGCACGCCAAGCGAGTTGAAATCGACCGGCATCTTGCCCAGTGCCTGCACCGCGTCGGTGTGCATCCACGCCCCGGCTCGGCGCGCCCGCTCGGCTACCGCCGCGACATCCTGGATCACGCCGGTCTCGTTGTTCGCGAGCATCACCGATACTAGACCGGTCGGGGCTTTCAGCGCGCCGTCGATGTCACCCAAGTCGATCGTGCCATCGCGCGTCACCGCGAGCTGCCGCACTTTCCAGCCCTGGCGGCCGAGGTCCTGCGCGGGCTTCGCCACGCAAGGGTGCTCGATCGCGGAGACCGCGACCTGCGTCGGCTTGAGACACGCAGCCGCGCCCTTCACGAACAGATTGTTCGCTTCGGTGCCACCGGAGACGAAGACCACCTGCCCCGGCTGCACGCCGACGAGGGCAGCGACCTGCTCCCGTGCCGTGTCGACCGCCTTGCGCGCGACGGTGCCGAACTCGTGCCGGCTCGACGCATTGCCGAACTCACCCCGCAGGTACGGCAACATTGCCGCCAGCACGCGCTCGTCTACCGGCGTGGTGGCGTTGTGATCGAGGTAGGTGTGCGCCATGTCGCCTGCACCCGGGACTCAAGCCGACACCGGCACCCGCTTGTTTGGCTCGCCACGCATGTCCTGCACCTGCAACACGCCGGACTGCTTCGCCTTCTGCTTGTCGACCAGCTGCCGCAGGCTCACCGACTCAAGATACTCGAAGATGCGCTCGTTCAGCGTCGCCCACAGGTCGTGCGTGAGGCATTTCTGCTCGTCGTGACAGTTCTCCTTGCCGCCGCACTGCGTCGCGTCGATGGGTTCGTCGACCGCGAGGATGATGTCGGCCACCGTGATCGCGGCCATGTCGCGGGCAAGGCAGTAGCCGCCACCCGGACCGCGCACGCTCTCGACCAACTGGTGCCGCCGCAGCTTGCCAAACAGCTGCTCGAGATAGGAGAGCGAAATCTTCTGCCGCCCGCTGATCTCGGCCAGCGTTACCGGGCCGCTACCGTGGCGCATCGCGAGATCGATCATGGCGGTTACGGCAAAACGTCCTTTGGTCGTCAGTCTCATAGGCCACCTCTAAAAAACCAGTTTAATCAAAATGATACATAACAACCTAATACATTACTAATTTTCTCAAGTATAGCTATCCCGACAAATTCAGTCAACAATCTTGTTCAGGTACTGGGCGTCGAACTCGGCATGTTTTTCCTCCTTGATTTGCACCCCGAGGCGCTTGAGTTCCGCCAGCACGTGCTCGAGCCGCTTGTCGGTTTCGACGCTGTGGTCGATCAGCTCATGGATTGCCTTCGCCAGTGGATCGTTCAGCTCCCGCACCACGGCATACGCCGCAAACCGGCCCGAGCCGGGCGCTTCCTGGGCTTCGATGATGCGCGCGGGTATGCCGATCGCCGTGGCGCCTGGCGGGACCTCCTTCACCACTACCGCGTTGGAGCCGATCTTCGCGCCCGCGCCAACCGTGATCGGTCCGAGGATCTTCGCGCCGGCGCCGACCACGACACCGTCGCCGAGGGTGGGATGGCGCTTGCCCTTGTTCCACGACGTGCCGCCCAGTGTGACGCCGTGATACAAGGTGCAGTCGTCGCCGATCTCGGAAGTCTCGCCGATCACGACGCCCATGCCGTGATCGATGAAGAAGCGCCGCCCGATGCTTGCCCCGGGGTGGATCTCGATTCCGGTCAGCCAGCGGCCGAGGTGCGACGTCATCCGGGCGAGCCAGTTCAGCCCATGTCCCCACAGCCAGTGCGACAGGCGGTGAAAAAGCAGCGCATGCAGCCCCGGGTAGCAGGTAATCACCTCCCAAGCATTGCGCGCGGCGGGGTCGCGCTCGAATACCACCGAGATGTCTTCTTTCAAGCGGCTAAACATTAGCGGTTCCTCATATTGCAGTGCGAAGGGTACAAATTCCTAGTGTTTTAGTCAACTATTACCCGCCGGTGGTCGATTCGTCCGCCGCACGCCCAAAAAGCTCACTTCCGGCTGCCGCGCGGATGCACGATGGCCTTCAGTATCCCGCGCAGAATATTGACCTCTTCCTTCTCGAGCTGCGCGCGCGCGAACAGCCGCCGCACGCGCGGCATCAGCTTTTTCGGATGCCGCGGATTGAGAAAGCCGATCTCCACCATCAGCTCTTCGAGATGCGCGTAGAAGCGCTCGAGCTCCTCGAAGTCCGCCTTCACCGGCGCCTTTTTCGGGGCGGACACCGCTTGCGCCGACGCCATACGCAACTCGTACGCGAATACCTGCACCGCTGCCGCCAGGTTGAGCGATGAGTAGCGCGGATTGGCCGGAATCAGCGCGAGCAGCTGGCACTTGTTCACTTCCGCGCTCGTGAGCCCGTAGGTCTCGTTGCCGAACACCAGCGCGGCGCGCTGAGCGCGCGCAATTTCGACCACGCGCAGCGCCGCCTCGCGCGCCGTGACCTGGGGTGCGGCCAGTTCGCGACTGCGCGCGGAGCACGCGACCGCCAGTGACACGCCTGCGAGCGCTTCGTCGAGGCTCGCGCAAACCTTGGCCCGCGCGAGCACATCCGTCGCGCGCGAAGCCCGCCACTCGGCCTCGGGATCGGGGAATAGGGCGGGCGCAACGAGGTAGAGCTGCGCGAGCCCCATCGTTTTCATGGCTCGCGCGGCGGCCCCGATATTTCCGGGGTGGTTGGTGCCGCAGAGCACGATGCGGATGTTATTTAGCGGATCGGTCCTGGTCATTGCCCGTGAATTCGCGTCACCCATGCGGGGCCAGCACTCGCGCGACGGTCCCCGGGGAAAGGCGCATCTTAGAGCACCGGGCACAATCAGGCACCTGCGCGTCGCGCGCCCCGATCGCGGCCGGCACGACGGGCGGCGCCGGCGGTCCCGAACGCTTGCGCGGGCTCGCGCCGCGTTCGAGTACAATAGGCCGCTTTGCAACGCGCGTCGCACCAAAGCGCGCGCCCGACGAAGCCCCTCGCAGCTCGCCATCATGCATCCGATGCTGAACACCGCGGTCAAGGCCGCCCGCCGCGCCGGCGGCATCATCAACCGCGCCACCCGCAATCTCGATATCGTCGCGGTGCGCGAGAAGGCCGCCAACGATTACGTGTCGGACGTCGACCGCGAAGCCGAGCAGGCGATCATCGACATCCTGCGCAGCGCTTATCCGGATCACTCGGTTCTCGCCGAGGAGAGCGGCGCGTCGGGCCAGTCCGATTACCAGTGGGTCATCGATCCGCTCGACGGCACCACCAATTTCCTCCATGGCTTCCCGCAATACGCGGTATCGATCGCGCTGCTGCACAAAGGCGTTGCGACCCAGGCAGTGATCTATGATCCGTCGCGCAACGATCTTTTCACCGCGACTCGGGGGCGCGGCGCGTTCCTCAATGAGACTCGGCTGCGCGTGAGCAAGCGCACGCGCCTGAAATCCGCATTGATCGGCACCGGCTTCCCGTTCCGCCAGTTCGAGCACGTCGATGCCTACCTGAAGATGCTGCGCGACGTGATTCAGAACACAGCGGGTCTGCGCCGGCCCGGCGCGGCCACGCTGGACCTCGCCTACGTGGCGAGCGGTCGGCTGGACGGCTTCTGGGAACTCGGCCTCTCGCCTTGGGACATGGCGGCCGGCGCGCTCCTCATCACCGAAGCGGGCGGCCTGGTCGGCGACCTGCAAGGCAACGACGGATGGCTCGACAGCGGCAACATAGTCGCCGGCACTCCAAAGGTCTTCGTCGAGCTGCTGCAGCTCATCGAGCCGCATTTGACGCCCGCGCTCAAGAAACGCTGAGGCGCGCTTCCTCTCAGCGCCGCGCGGCGACCGCCCGCGCGAGCCCCGCCGCAAGCCGCGGATCGAGCGATTCGAGCGCTTTTACCGCCCGTTCCGCTTCGTCCACCCGCCCGTTCCGGAGCTCCGCCTGCCCCAGACCGTACCACGCTTGCGCGAACCTGCTGTCAAGCAGCAGCGCCTGCTGGTACGCGGCCGCTGCGGCCGCAAAACGTCCGAGGTCGGCGTAGGTCTCTCCGAGCATGTAATGCGTCATCGGCGAATCCCGCGATACCAGCAGCGCGCGGTCCAGCACCGCGACGGCGCGCTGCGGCTGCTTCATTTCGCGATGCGCTTGCGCGAGCAGCTGCCAGCCGGCAGCCGCATCGGGCTCGAGCCGGACGACTTCAGCATAGCATTGCGCCGCGCGCTCATGGCGTTCCAGCCGCGTGTTGGCATAGCCGGCAACCAGCCACCAATCGGCAATCTTCGGATCTTTCGCGAGGTTTTGTTCGGCGAAACGCAACAACCCTTCCCAGTCGCCGCGCGCCTCGAGCTCGGCGACCTTGGTGCGATTGGTGTCCTCGACCCGCTCCAGATGACTCAGCAGCACGGACACCGTGCCCGGGGGCAATGCGGACATCAGCAGAGCCGACTGCGGGGTGCACGCCGCAAGCCAGCATGCGAGAGCGATGGTGATCAGGTGCCGTGCTGCGGGGATCGAAAACATAGGCGTCATTGTCGCACGATGCTCACCTTGTAATCGCGAAATCCCCGCTCTTGCACCGTCCCGACACGAGGTTCGCGAGCAGCCGGCCCGAGCCGCAGGCAAGCGTCCAGCCGAGTGTGCCATGGCCGGTGTTGAGGAACAGGTTGGGATAACGGGTCGCGCAGACGATCGGAACATTTCCGGGCGTTGCCGGACGCAGACCGGCCCAGTATCGCGCTGCGGCACGCTCGCCCGCCTGCGGAAACAGCTCGAACACGCGCGCCAGAATCCCCGCGCATCTCCGCTCGTCGATGTCCGTGGCGTAACCGGCGAGTTCCGCCGTGCCGGCGACGCGCAGCCGGCTGCCGAGACGCGAGAACACGAGCTTGTGTGCCTCGTCGGTCAGGCTTGTATGGGGCGCAGCCTCACCCGGCGCGGCGGGCAGCGTCACCGAGTAACCCTTGACCGGATACACCGGCAGATCGAGGCCGAGCGGACGCGTGATCAGGGCGCATGCGCTGCCCGCTGCTACGACATAAGCATCCGCGGCGATGCGCGCCTCGCGCGCTCCGTCCATCATCGAGAGCCCCTCGATGCGCCCGGCAGCGGCATCGATACGCCTCACGTTGCATCCGTAACGGAAGTTCACGCCCTGTCGGGCGCAGCGCGCGGCCAGCTGCTGGGTGAAGATGAACGCATCGCCCGACTCGTCAGCCGGCGCGAACACGCCGCCGGCCAGGCGCCGTTCGACATCGCGCAGCGCGGGCTCGGTTGCGACGCACTGCGCTGCGGTCCTCGGCTCACGCAGCATGCCCTCGCGGGAAATCCACTCAGCTTCCTGGCAAGCGCGCTCGAACGCACGTGCCTCGAAATAGATGCTGAGAATGCCCCGCGTGCGCTGCTGGTAGGAAATGCGGGTTTCCACACGCAGCAGCTCCAGCTCTTCAAGGCTCGCTCGCGCCAGCGCCAGGATCCGCCGCGCGTTCGCCCGCGCGCGGCGGGCGGAACATTCGCGCAGGAAGCGCAGGCCCCAAGACCACTGCCGCCAGTCGAGCCGCGGCCGGAACGCAAGCGGCGCGTCGGCCCGGGCGAGCCACCCCAGAATCTCGAGCGGCGCCCCGGGGTTCGCCCACGGCATCGCGTGGCTCGCCGAGATCTGGCCGCCGTTGGCGAAGCTCGTTTCGAATGCCGGCCCCAACTGACGGTCGATCACCGTCACCTCGTGACCCGCGCGATTGAGATACCACGCGCTGGTTACCCCGATCACCCCGGCGCCGACCACGACCACTTTCATTTCTGCGAAGATACGGATTCCGACGAACGCGACAGACTATGCCACAGAATCCTCGAGAAAATCCAAAAAATCCAACCCTGCCGCCAAGAGCGCCAGGAGAATAACAACTAACTGGGGCCACCAAACCCGCGGCAGTCAAGCAGCATCGGCACGGTCTGCGATCGAAGCGTCGGCGGCACGCCGCTGGAATTCCGCCCGCAGCAAGGGCTCGCACTAGCCGCTCACGTCGCACGGTCCCATTTCCGATTCTTGTTTCTCTCGGCGCTCTTGGCGGCCCTGGCGGCTAGAGAGTTCTTGCCCTTTAACGTTGCCGCGAGCGCGCCGATCATGCCCCGGCGGTCTTCACCTCGACCACCCCGCTGCGGATGTGCAGATCGCGCTGCGGGAACGGAATCTCGATGCCCTGCTCCCGGAACTTGTCGTAAATCGCGAAATTGAGCGCGCTGATGAGCCGGCCCTTGCGGTTTACCGCGCTCGTGCTCCAGGCCCGCAGCTCGAGATTGAGCGAGCTGTCACCGAACTCCATGAAGCGCACGACGGGCGCCGGATCTTCGAGCACGTCCTTGTCGGCCTTGGCGACCTCCAGCAGGATTTTCTCGACCTTGCGCACGTCGCTGCCATAGGCGACCCCGACCGGGATCTTGAATCGCACCGAGGCGTCGTTGTACTTCCAGTTCACCACGTTCTCGGTGATGAACTTCGAGTTGGGAACGATGATATTGATGTTGTCGTTGGTGAGTATCACCGTGCTGCGTGCGCCGATCCGGACCACGTCGCCCTCGACCTCGTCGACGACGATGCGATCGCCGATTTTGATCGGGCGCTCGAACATGATGATGAGCCCGCTGATGAAGTTGCTCACCACGTTCTGCAGGCCGAAACCCAGGCCGATGCCGACCGCGCCGGCCAGCACATTCAGCGTTGTGAGGTTGATGCCGGCGGTTTGCACGATAATGAGCAGCCCGAGCAGGAGCAGGACGTAGCGCGTGATCGACGCCACCGCCTGGCGGGCGCCCACGTCGAGCCGGGTGCGGGCGAGCGCGCGCTCGGCCATCCACACCTGGAGCTTGCCGGCCACGTAGAACAGCAGCGCGACGAGAATGACGATATACACCAGCGACCACAGCGTGAACGGCTTGCCGCCCAACTCGAAGATCGGCACCTCGAGTATCGAGGTGAATTTCTCGAGCCACCAGGAAAGATCCTGCATCTTCATCTCCCGCCATAAGATACATTCAGCACATCGAGCGGCGCGGGCAGCGCCCGGATCCCGCGTCAGTAGAAGTATCGTGTCAACGCCGCGCGCGCGCAAGGAGCGGGCAGTCATCGGCCGCGCATTCATGTCAGAATACGGCTCTCCGCCGCGGTAGACACATGGAAAGCGCCCCCGCCAAGCACACACCGATGATGCAGCAGTACCTGCGCATCAAGGCGCAGCATGCCGACATGCTGCTCTTCTACCGCATGGGCGATTTCTACGAGTTGTTCTACGACGATGCCGAGCGCGCATCCCGCCTCCTCGACATCACGCTCACCACGCGTGGCGCCTCCGCGGGCGAGCCGATCAAGATGGCCGGCGTGCCCTACCACTCGGTCGACCAGTACCTCGCCCGGCTGGTGAAGCTGGGCGAATCGGTGGCGATCTGCGAGCAGATCGGCGACCCGAGCACGTCCAAGGGGCCGGTGGAGCGCCGGGTGACGCGCGTGGTCACGCCGGGCACGCTCACCGATTCGGCGCTGCTCGAGGACAAGCGCGACAACGTGCTCCTCGCCGTTCACTGCAGCCGCGAGACGGCCGGGCTGGCGTGGCTGACGCTTGCCTCGGGGCGTTTTGTCGCAATGGAGACGGCCATCGCCAACCTGGCGGCCGAGCTTGAGCGCCTGCGCCCGTCCGAGATCCTCGTCGCCGACGAGATGAGCGCGCCGCGGCTCGTCAATGGCGCTGCGGCGGTAAAGCGCCTGCCGCCGTGGCACTTCGACCTCGATGCGGCGCGGCGCAATCTGGCGCACCAGTTCGGCACCACCAACCTTGCCGGCTTCGGTGCTGCCGGCCTCACGCTCGCGGTGTCCGCCGCCGGCGCCCTGCTGGAGTACGCGCGCGCCACGCAGGGCACGGCGATCGCCCATGTCCGTTCACTCGTCGTCGAGCAGGAGCGGGCCTTCGTGCGCATGGATCCGGCCACGCGCCGCAATCT
This sequence comes from Burkholderiales bacterium, assembly GCA_041629335.1. GTDB lineage: Bacteria > Pseudomonadota > Gammaproteobacteria > Burkholderiales > SG8-41 > JBFKNN01. The sequence goes on from JBFKNN010000029.1 coordinate 11,766, forward strand.
CGAGATCTCGGAGACCATACGCGGCGAGGCGGCGCCGACGCTGCTCTCGCTGATGGACGTGTGCGCCACCGGCATGGGCAGCCGCTTCATGCGCCACTGCCTGCATCATCCTCTGCGCGACCGCGCGGCGCTCACCGCGCGCCTCGGCGCCGTTGAGGCGCTTGCCGGCGAAGGCGGCCGCGGCCCGTTTGTGGCACTGCACGCCGTGCTCAAGCGCTGCGCGGACGTCGAGCGGATCACCGCGCGCATAGCGCTGAAGTCCGCGCGGCCGCGCGATCTCGCCGGCCTGCGCGACACGCTCGGGCGCCTGCCCGAGTTGGGCGCCGCGCTCGCACCCGCCTCCACCCCGCGTCTCGCCGAACTCGCACGCGCCCTCGCCCCCCAGGACGACTTGCACGCGCTGCTCGCGGCGGCGATCCGGCCCGAGCCGGCGGTCGTGCTGCGTGAGGGCGGCGTAATCGCCGACGGCTTCGATCCCGAGCTCGACGACCTGCGCGCGATCCAGACGAACTGCGGAGAATTTCTGCTCGAACTGGAGGAGCGCGAGAAGGCGCGCACCGGCATCGCCAACCTGAAAGTCGAGTACAACCGGGTGCACGGTTTCTACATCGAGGTCACGCGGGCGCAGGCCGGCAAGGTACCCGACGATTACCGCCGCCGCCAGACGCTGAAGAACGCCGAGCGCTACATCACCCCGGAATTGAAGACCTTCGAGGACAAGGCGCTCTCCGCGCAGGAGCGCGCGCTCGCGCGCGAGAAGCTATTGTACGAGAAACTGCTCGACGACCTCGCGCCGCATATCCCGCGCCTGCAGCAGGCGGCGGCTGCGCTCGCCGAGCTCGATACGCTGGCGGCGTTCGCCGAGCGCGCCGTGACGCTCGACTGGACCCGCCCCGAGTTCGCCCTGGAGCCGCTGATCGAAATCGACGCCGGGCGCCATCCGGTCGTCGAGCGCCAGGTCGACACCTTCGTCGCCAATGATGCGCGGCTCACCGCCTCGCGCCAGATGCTGATGGTCACCGGGCCCAACATGGGCGGCAAGTCGACCTACATGCGCCAGGTTGCATTGATTGCGCTGCTTGCCTGTTGCGGTGCTTTCGTCCCGGCGCGGCGTGCGCGCCTCGGCCCGATCGACCAGATTTTCACCCGCATCGGGGCGGCCGACGATCTCGCCGGCGGGAGATCCACGTTCATGGTCGAGATGACCGAGGCCGCCTACATCCTGCACCACGCCACCACTGAGAGCCTGGTGCTGATGGACGAAATCGGCCGCGGCACCTCCACGTTTGACGGGCTGGCGCTCGCCTGGGCGATCGCACGCCACCTTGCCGAGAAGAATCGAAGCCTCACGCTCTTCGCCACCCATTACTTCGAGCTGACACGGCTTGCCGAGGAGCTCACCCAGGTCGCCAACGTGCACCTCGATGCCGTCGAGCACAAGGACCGCATCGTCTTCCTGCACAGCGTCGAGGAAGGCCCGGCCAACCAGAGCTACGGCCTGCAGGTGGCGGGCCTCGCCGGCGTGCCCGCGTCGGTGATCCGGGCGGCGCGCCGCAATCTCGCGCAGCTCGAGGAGCACGGGCTCGCCGCAAGCCCCCAACGCGATCTCTTTGCGCCGGGCGCCGCGGCGCAGCCCGAGCCGCCCGTGGAAGATCCGCTGATCGAGGAGCTGCGCGCCGTCGACCCCGATGCGCTCAGTCCGAAGGAGGCGCTGGACATCCTCTATCGGGTGCGCAAGCGGCTCGACCGCGCTGATGACAACACCGGTTAGGCGGGTCGCCGCCGCATTCGCCGTGGTCGCGTCGCTCCGCGGCGCGACCGGTCACCGGTCACGCGTCATCAATGGTGATGCCCGTGCGGCCCGTGCACGTGCCCGTGGGTGATCTCTTCGGACGTGGCCGCGCGCACGCTGGCTACGGTGCAGGAGAATTCGAGGGTCTGGCCGGCGAGCGGATGATTGCCGTCGACCACGACCTTGTCGTCGGCGATGTCGGTGACGGTATAGATGAGCGTTTCGTCGGTTTCTTCGGAGCGCCCCTGGAATTGCATGCCCACTGCAACCGTGTCGGGAAATTTGCCGCGCGGCTCGACGTGCACCAGCTCGGCGTCGTAGTCGCCGAACGCGTCGTCGGGCTCGAGGCGGACGCGGCACTCGTCGCCGACCGCCTTGCCGTCAAGCGCCTGCTCGACCAGGGGGAAGATCCCCTGGTAGCCGCCGTGCAGATACTCGATCGGCGCGTCGCTCGTCTCGATCAGATTGCCGTCGACGTCGCGGAGTTGATAGTCGAGGGTGACGACCCTGTTTCGAGCTACTTGCATTTTCCGATGCTCCTGATCAGGCCGAGAACTTCGTCGGCGTGGCCGCGGGGGTTCACGCCATACAGCGCGTGCTGGAGGATGCCCCTGCGGTCGATGATGAACGTCGAGCGCACGATGCCGGTGCGTTTTTTGCCGTCCATCTCCTTATCCTGCAGCACGCCGTAAGTGCGACATACATCGCCGTCGACGTCTGCCAACAGCTGCACGCACAGTCCGTGCTTGTCGCGGAACGAGCCGTGCGAGAGACAATCGTCCATGCTCACGCCCAGCACGACTGTCTTCAGCTTGCGAAACTCATCCTCGCGGTCGCTGAAGTCGATCGCCTCGATGGTGCAACCCGGCGTATCGTCCCGAGGATAGAAATACAGCACGACATGGTGGTGATTCCGGAAGCTCTCAAGACTCACCAGGTTCATGTCGGCGTCTGGCAGATCGAACGCCGGTGCGGGCTTGCCCGGTTGCAGCATAATGGGTCTTATCTCTCCTCGATTCGATTCTAGCGCAATTTTGTGGAGCGCAAGCGGTGCGGTCAAGACGCGCTGAGAATCGCGCGGTTACGGCGTTATAATCGGCGCGCATGCCGAACCGTCTCGCCGCCCGCTTTCCCTGCGACGCATTCCTGCGCACGCACTGGCAGAAGCGCCCGCGGCTCATTCGCCGGGCGCTGCCGCAGTACGGGGAATTGCTCACGCGCGAGATGCTGTTCGCCATCGCCGGCCACGACGACGTCGAATCGCGGCTGGTGACCCGGGACCGCGGCCAATGGCGGCTCGAGCACGGCCCGTTTTCGCGCCGCCGGCTCGCCCGGCTGCCCGCGGCCGGTTGGACACTGCTGGTGCAGGGGATTAATCACGTTCTGCCCGCAGCGCAGGACCTGCTGCTTGAATTTGCATTCATCCCGTACGCACGGCTCGACGATGTCATGGTGAGCTACGCGCCGCCCGGGGGCGGAGTCGGTCCGCACGTCGACAGTTACGACGTGTTCCTGCTTCAGATCGCCGGCCAGCGGCGGTGGCGCGTGAGCCGGCAGCGCGATCTTGCACTCGTCGAAGGCGCGCCGCTCAAAGTGCTGCGGCGGTTTCGCGCCACACGCGAGTGGGTGCTCGCGCCCGGCGACATGCTCTACTTGCCGCCGCAAGTCGCCCACGACGGAGCCGCCGTCGGTGAGTGCCTGACCGCCTCGATCGGTTTCCGGGCGCCAAGCGCCCAGGAGCTCGGCACGCGGTTCCTGGACTTCCTGCAGGAAGCGCTCGCGCTCGAAGGGATGTACCGCGATCCCGATCTCAAGAAGCAGGCGCGCCCGGCCCAAATCGGCCGTGACATGGTGCGCAAGATCGAGCGAATGCTCGATCGCATAGACTGGCGCCGCGCCGATGTCCTGGACTTTCTCGGCCGCTACCTGACGGATCCCAAGCCTCATGTCCTGTTCAGGCGCCCTTCGCGGCCGCTCGCGGCAGCGCCGTTCGCCCGCGAGGCACGGCGCCACGGCGTGCGCCTCGCGCTCGCGACGCTCATGCTGTTCGACGGGCGGACCGTGTTCATCAACGGTGAGCGTTGCGCGGTTGGCCGCGCGGCGGCGGCCCTGTTGACGCGGCTCGCGGACCGCCGGCGCCTCGCGCCGCCGCTCGCCCTGAAGCCCGAGCACACCCGCTGGCTTTACCCCTGGTACCGGGCGGGCTATATTGAAATCGGTGCCCGCTATTGACCCGGGTGCCGGACGAGCCGATATGGAAGAACCGCCGCGCAATCTCCCGCACGCCGGCTATCGCCGCTTTGAGGGCATGCGGGAATACGAATCGCTGATCGACGAATTCATCCCGCAGACGCTCCGGGTGATCCGCGTGTTCGACAAGGCGCTCAGCCGTGACTACGACTCCCCCCAGCGCTGCGACCTGCTGCGCCAGTTCCTGCGCGCGAGCCGCGTGAACCGTCTGTTCATCGTGCTGCACGAAGTCGAAAGCGTCGAGCGGCGTTGCCCTCGGTTTCTGGAGCTGCTGCAGCAGTTCAACCACGCGGTCAGCATCCGACAGACGCTGCGGGCCGCCAAGCACGTCTATGACCCGTTCGTCGTGTTCGACGCGAGCCACTATGTGCACCGCTTTCACTACGATCACCTGCGCGCCGCCCAGGGCACCAACGACGTCCTCGGAGCGCAACAGCTCATCGACCGCTTTGCCGAGATCTCGGAGGCAGCGGCACCCGCCGTCTCGGCCGATGTAAGCGGGCTGTAAGCAATTTCCAATACACTGCGCACGCACACGCTGCGGAGTTCTCTTGCTTCTTTCGCCAACGCGTGTCAACGGCGGAAGCGCTTCCAGCGTTGATGCCAGGTCGGCCGCGCGCCGGCGATTTTTTTATGACAACCATTTCGTGCACAAGGAAAATCTCCCATGAAACGCTCGCTCCTCATCGCTTCTCTTCTCGCACTCGGCCTGAGCGCCTGCGGCGACAAGCCGGCTGCCACACCGGCCGCGCCGCAAGCCACTGCGCCCGCTGCTGCTCCGGCTGCGACGCCGGCTGCGGAAAACCCGGCGGAAGCCGCCGCTCCGGCGACCAACGTCGCCGCGGCCGACGCGCTGAAGGCTGACGCCGCTGCTGCTCCGGCCGCCGCGCCCGCCGCCGAAGAAAAGAAAGACGAGAAGAAGTAAGCCGCCGACACGCGGAAAAAAAGCCGGCCTTCGGGCCGGCTTTTTTGTTTCCCAGGAAGGTCACCAGCTCGAATCAGCGCGGCCAGCTCTCATCCGTCCGCCTTCCGCCTTCAGAGTATCTCCCTCCATCCAAACCCCTCCGCCTGCGTCGCCACCCCAACCCATTCCGGCTCGCAGCCGAGCGCGCGGGCCAGCGCGCCGCGCGCGAGCTCGGGTGTGTTGTTCTGCTGCGAGAGGTGCGCGGCAATCACGTGCTGCAGCCGGCTATGGTCGAGACTGGCGAGCAGCCCGGCTGCGGCCGAGTTCTCGAGATGCCCCAGGCGGCCGCCGATGCGGCGCTTGAGCGGCGCCGGGTAGCCGCCATTCTGCAGCATGTCGCGGTCGTGATTGCACTCAAGGACCAGCGCCTCGAGCCGCATCAACATCGCTGCAATATGCGGCGTCGCCGAGCCGGTGTCGGTCAGCACACCCACGCTCGAGCACCCGTCGCTGAACACGTAATGCGCCGGCTCGCGCGCATCGTGCGGCACGGGAAACGGCTGCACTTCGATGGCGCCGACTGCGAACGGCGAGTGCGCGTCGATCACCGTCATTCCCGGGATCGCCGCGCGCTCGGCGCCGAGCGCGGTCATGGTGCCATGGGTGATGTAGACCGGAAGGTCGTGTCGGCGCGCGAGGCGCGCCACGCCGCTCGCATGGTCCTCGTGCTCGTGCGTGACGACAATGGCGTCGAGATCGTCGGGACCGAGCCCGAGCCGGGCGAGGCGCGCGCAAGTATCAGCGAGGGAAAAACCGCAATCGAGCAGGAGGCACGTGCTATCGGCGGCAACCACCAGGCCGTTGCCCTGGCTGCCGCTGCCGAGTGATGCGAAGCGCATCACCGACCGTGACGGGTGACGGGTGACGGGTGGCAGAAGAGAACAGGTCTCGCCAGCTGGCTCCCCATCATCCCTCGTCACTCGTCACGCATCACTTGTCACTCACTTGAGCTGCTCGTAGAGCAGCGACAGAATCCGGTTCGCGGTTTCGGACTGCTCCTGCGCGCCTTCCTTGTTCAACACGTTCACTTCGGCGCCTGCCGCCGCGTCCTTGACGAGGATCCGGTAGCGTTCCGTCGGTTGTTTCGTGTCACTGCCCCAGAATTTCAACTTGGCCAGCCAGCCTTTGTTTTCCGCCGACTTGTTGTCGACTTCCGGGTCGATGTAGCGAACGAAGTAGAGCCCCTTGGAGCGGTCGCGGTCCTCGACCGTGAAGCCGACCCGGTCGAGCGCGAGGCCCACCCGCCGCCACGCACGGTCGAACTGGTCATTGAGCGAGAGCGCACGCGCGCCATCCTGCCCGCGCACCAGCGTGGCGCGCGGCTCGCCGCCGCGACCGGTAAGCTGCGCCTTGACCCGGTCTTCCTGCACGCCGAGCCGCGCCATCAGCCGGCCGAGCATTTCCGCTTCGAGCTCGGGATTGGGCGGGCGCGGCTGCCACCGCGTATCCTTCTCGTCCCCCTGCCCGGTGTAGACCTCCTCCATCCCGCGGTGGCTGATGTAGATCTCGGTGGTGCCGGGCTCGGCGCCGCGCTCGAGCCGGGTGCGGAACTTGTCGCGCTCGGCACTCGAATAGAAGGTGTCGAGCGCCCGGCCGAGGAAGCCGCGAATCCCGGACTGGGGCACCTTCGCCCGGTTCTCGGCCCAGTCCGTTTCCATCACGCCCGCCTCGGGAATCTCGAGATTGACGATGAAGCCGGTTTCCTGCCAGAAATCCTTGACCGTCGGCCATACCACGGCGGGCTCGCCCCGCACAACCAGCCAGCGCTGGGTGCCGGCGCGCTCGATGCGCGCGTTTTCCTGCGGCGGCAGCACGCCGGTGCGCGTCGCTTGCGGCTGCCCTGCGCGCTCCTGACTGTACGACGAATAGGTCGCCGTGCCCCTCGGCGTGACGTCGGGCACCACGAACCGGTCGTCGCTGCTCGGCCGCGTCAGGTCCGGCGGCACCTCGAGCGGCGGCAGCTTGACGCTCGACTTGTAGTCGATCTTCTTGGTCGGGATTTCGACGCTCTTGCAGGACGCAAGCGCAACAGCGACGAGCGCGATCGCGAGGATTCGCAGAAACCTAGGTAGTTGCATTACTGCACTCCTCTAGAGCCGTCTTCGGCACCGGAATCATCCGGCAATTCCCGCCTGGCGCATCGCATCGCGCACCTGGTCATGGAATGGCGGTGACAGCGGCGTCAAGGGCAGGCGGATCCCGCCCTTGATCAGGCCCATCTGCTGGACCGCCCACTTGACCGGGATCGGGTTGGCTTCGCAGAACAGGTTGCGATGCAGCCCGAGCAGCTTGTTGTTGAGCGCCCGGGCGCGGGCGACATCGCCGGACAGCGCTGCCGCACACATTTCGTGCATCAGGCGCGGCGCCGCGTTGGCGGTAACCGATATCACACCGTTGCCGCCGAGCAGCATCAGCGCAAGCGCCGTCGCGTCGTCGCCGCTGAAGACCAGGAACTCCCTGGGCTTGCGGCGCAACAGGTCGGCGCCGCGCTCGAGATTGGCCGTCGCGTCCTTGATGCCGACGATGTTCGGCATCTCCGCCAGACGCAGGGTGGTATCGTTGTGCAGATCGGCAACGGTGCGGCCGGGGACGTTGTACAGGATGTGCGGTATGTCGACCGCTTCGGCGATCGCGCGGAAGTGCTGGTAGAGACCTTCCTGGGTCGGCTTGTTGTAGTACGGCACGACCGTGAGGCTCATGTCTGCGCCAGCCTGCTTGGCGTAGGCCGCCAGCTCGATCGCCTCGCGGGTGGCGTTCCCCCCGGTGCCGGCGATCACCGGTATGCGTCCCGCGGCATGGTCCACCGCGGTCTTGATGAGGAGGTGGTGCTCGTCGAAATCGACTGTCGGGGACTCGCCGGTCGTGCCGACCACCACGACTCCGTCAGTGCCTTCCTTGATGTGCCAGTCGATCAGCTTGCGGAACGCGTCCAGATCGAGCGCGCCGTCATCCCGCATCGGGGTGACGACGGCCACCAGGCTCCCCTGCAGCGATGCCATCGTTGAAATCCCGGAGAAAAGGGGACTAGCGCCCCATCAAACGTGACATTTTACCTGATTCGCTCCGCCCAAGGGGCGTGCATGGGGAGATGCGGGGGACTGCGACCGGCCGGGACCGGCCGCGGGGAGGCTCAGATCCGCTGGCTGCGGTAGATCTGGCGCAGGAACGTGTCGACGTCGACGTCGGTCAGCCATTCACGGCAGACCTCCCGGATCGACTTGCCCATCGTGGCCGCCACCGGATTCCAGCTCGCGCACATGACCTCCGGCCCGTAGGTCTCGGGCCGGGTTTCGGCGGTCGTTGTGTGCTTCGCGTCCATCTTGAGCATTCCTTGCCCTGAATATAAGTCCAAGGTCTTTACAGAATCCTTACGTCGGCGCCCGCCGTGCGGACAGCCTCTCTTTACCAATAACGGCCGGCGCCGGATTTGGTTGAATGCCGGAGCAAGATTTATTCCAGCGGCCGGCCGTCGGGGCGGGTTGCACAGATGCGCTGCACCAGCGCCGGCCGTGGGTCCGCGACGAACAGGTCTTCATAGGCAATAACCCGGAGCTGGCCCCTCACCGCCTCCAGTAGTTCACCCGGCTCAAGCAGAAACGCAGGGTTGGCGGGCCGCCCATAGCGCTCGTTGCCTGCGGCAAAAGTCTCGTAAATCAGCACACCGCCCGGCGCGAGCGACCCGACGAGGCGTGGCAGCAGCGGCCGGTGGAGGTAATTGGCAACGACGACACCCTCGAAGCGGCGCCCGGGATATGGCCAGGACCCGCCCTCAAGGTCGGCGACGATGGCGGTCACCCCGGGTATCGACGCGAGCCTTGCGACCGCCGGGTCGCGGTCGACCGCTTCGACCGGATGCCCGCGCGCGGCGAGCCATCGCGCGTGCCGCCCGCCCCCGCACGCCAGGTCGAGGACCGTACCCCCCGCGGCAATCAGTGCCGCCCAGCGGCAGACCCACGCCGAGGGCGCATCGAGGTGCTGATGGGAAGGCTCGGCCACGCCCGATTATAGGGGCGGCGGGCCGCGGAAAATCCGAATTTGCCGCCAAGAACGCCAAGAAAAGCAACCGCTATTACGGAGAACGCGCGGCGAACCGAGGACGAACGCGAACGAACTGCCGTGGATACGACGTGGGCAGTCTAACTCGTTCTCAGCCACCACGAGCACCAGTAGCCGCCCCTTGGTTC
>JBFKNN010000030.1:0-20726 GCA_041629335.1 Burkholderiales bacterium
AACGGGTTCCGCGTTCCGGGTTCCGCGTTCCGGGTTCCGCGTTCCGGGTTCCGCGTTCCGGGTTCCGCGTTCCGGGTTCCGCGTTCCGCGTTCCGCGTGATGGGCTCACGTTACGGATATAGATTGATGTCGACCATTCAGCATTTTGAACAGCTCGAGGCCTGGCAGCAGGCACGGCATCTGGCGAATGAGATTTATGCGATCTCATCCAGCGAACGATTTGCCAAGGACTTCGTCCTGAGGGACCAAATTCGGCGCGCCGTCGTGTCGGTCGTATCCAATATCGCCGAAGGATTTGAAAGGGGCGGTAACCGGGAATTCCTGCAGTTCCTTTCCTTGGCGAAGGGTTCGATCGGCGAGGTCAGGGCACAGCTATACGTTGCGCTCGATCAGGGTTACGTTGAACGGCCCGCGTTCGACCATCTCCAGGAACTCGCGAATGCCGTGGGAGGAAAACTCGGCGGTCTGATTGCTTACCTCAAGACATCCGGATTCAGGGGATCGAAGTACCGAACCGGCGAACCCGGAACGCGAAACTCGAAACCGGGAACACCGCAGGGCGGCTTCAGCCTGCCCACCGCGATTTTCCTGGTGCTGGTGCTGTGGCTGCTCGGCGCGTTCATCGTGTCGATCACCGGCACGCAGCAGATCGGCTTCGCGCTCGACGTGCAGGGCGCGCGGGCCTATCAGGCAGCGCGCGCCGGGGTCGAGTGGGCGGCGTACCACGCGCTCGATCCCAACAACACGGTGGTACCGCCAACCGATCTGCCCTCGTGCCCGACGTCGCCGACTACGCTGTCCGCGCTCGCCGGCACCCTTGCACCTTTCACCGTCACCGTGACCTGCGGCGAGACCGACGCGACCGAAGGCAACCGCAACATCCGTACTTACCTCATCGTCTCGACCGCGGTGAGCGGCGCCCCGGGCACGCCGACCTACGTCGAGCGCCAGCTGCAGGCGCTGCTCTCGAAGTGCAAGGATCCGACCGCACCTGGCCCGAGATTTGCGTGCGGTTAACGTCATGAACCGGCGTAATTATTCACAAATTCGGCCGAGCGCACGGCAGCGCGGCGCGAAGCGGTGCGGAACATGACAAAAGTCACGTCTTGCGGGCTTTGCGGAAAGACCTGGGCAAGACGTCTGCTGACGATCGTCCTGGTGATGCTTGCGCTCGGCGCGCAGCACGCGACGGCGCAGATCACGCGCGTCGGCGCCACTTTCGTCGCGGTGAACTCGAATACGGGCACCGGCACCGTGCCCGCCGGCACCGCGGCGGGCGACATCATGGTCGCGGCGGTCAGCGTGCGCGGTGCGGGCCAGGCGATTCTTGTTCCCGCCGGTTGGACCTCGGTGCAGTCGCACGCGACGGCCACAATCGCGCAGAGGGTATTCTACAAGTTCGCCGGCGCCGCGGAGCCAGGCCCCACCTTCACGTGGACAAACCCGGATCGCGCGACCATCACCCTTGTCAGTTACCGCAACGTGGCTGCGGTCGTGCTTGCTGAATCGGGCGGGCAGCAAACGCTCAATTCGGTCACGATCACCGCGCCGGGCTTCAACATTGCCGTGAACAGCTCGATGCTCGTGGGGTTCTTCGGCATCGCCGATAACCGCGCGGCTTTCAGCGGCAGCACGCTCAACCCCGTTTTTGGCGCTGGCGTCGAGCCCGGGTCGGGCGCCGGGCCGAACGGCGTGCGTGTGTACGTGGGAGAGTTGTTGGTGAATCCGCCCAGCACGGCTGCACGCCAGGTGACCTCTTCGCACCAGGCCGACAACATCGGCCACATGCTCGCGTTGCGTCCCGCAAGGTCGTTCCTCGTCGAAGCATTCGGTGGCGGGAACATCGGCACCCAGATTGCCGGCACCTCGTTCAATATCCGCATCACCGCGCGCACGCCCGGCGGTGTCACCGACACGGCCTTCAACGGCACAGTCGACATCACCTCGACCGGCACTCTTTCGGCGGGCTCCGGCACGACGGCGAACTTCGTCAACGGCGTGCTCGCCTCGCACACGGTGCGCATATTCAATACCGGCACGTTCACGATCACCGCCACCGAGACGGGCGCCGCCACCAACAGCGGCATCAGCAACAGCTTTCTGGTGGTGCCCAAGCTGCAGATCCTGGTGCCGGGGGAGACCGCGAATCCCGGATCGCCCTCCGGCAAGCTCGGCACGCCGCTCACGCAGACGCAGGGCATCGCCTTCAACGTCACGGTCAACGCCGTGGACGAGGGGTGGAACCTCGTGGCGACCGCGACCGACACGGTCAACATCACCTCGAGCGACGGGGCCGCCGTGCTGCCCCCGGCTGCGGCGCTCTCGGCCGGCACCCGGAACTTCTCGGTGATTCTCAACACGCCACCCAATGCGACTCTCATTGCGAACGCAGTGACGCCGGCGCGGACCGATACCAGCCCGTCGGTTCCGATCGCCACTGCGGGCGGACGCTTCAATGCATGCAATGCGGGCGCGGCAACCTGTGACAGCACGACCCCGGCGACCTACATCACGACCAAAGTCGCCGGTGCCAATTTCAGCGTCGACATCGTGGCGCTCAAGTTAGACGGCTCGCTCGACACGAGCTACAACGCGACCGTGCGCGTCGAGCTGCTCAACGCGAGCGACAACAGTGGCGCGCTCGATGCCGACAACTGCCGGCCGACCTGGAGCCCGATCGCGACCCTGGCGCCCGATCCGTCGTTTTCGCCGCCCGACAACGGTCGCATCACCGTCGGCCCGCTCAATGTCGCCAACGCGTACCGGGACGTGCGGGTGCGCATCACCAGTCAGACCGGCGCGAGCCGCCGCGGCTGCTCGACCGATAATTTCGCGATCCGGCCGGCGAGCTTCGCGGTGAGCGTCACCGACGCGACATGGGACACGGCGGGCGTTGATCGCGCGCTGAACAACACTGGTGCGGTGGGCGGCAACGTGCACAAGGCCGGGCACGACTTCACCATCACGGTCACCCCCTCGCCCGGCACCGCGACCAATTACGACGGCGATCCCACGGTAAGCGCCGTTGCGTGCAGCCTGCCTGCGCCCTGCGCTACCGGCACGCTCTCGCTCGGTACCTTTGGCGGCAGCGGCACGCGGGTGAGCAGCACCGCGACCTATAGCGAGGCGGGCGCCTTCGATCTCACGCTGGTGGACCAGACTTTCGCCAGCGTCGACTCGGCCGACGGCACTACTGCGGACTGCTCGGCGACCGGCCGCTATGTCTGCCAGTCGTCGGCGCCGGTTGCGGTCGGGCGTTTCGTGCCGGATCGTTTTGCGCTGGTCGGCGTCACGCCACCGACGTTCAGGACGTTCGACCAGACTGACGCGGCGTGCACCGTGCCCCCGGCGGGTGCGCGGCGCCGCTTCACGTACATCGGGCAGTTCTTCGGCTCGCAGACCCAGCCGGTTGCGATGGTCACCGCGCAGAACGCATCGGGGGGCACCACGACCAACTACCGTGGTGCGCTCTGGAAGCTGACCGGCGCCAGCGTCACACAGACGTTCGCCAACTCGCCGGTGGAGACCCTCGATACCACGCAGGTACTCGCGCCGACGGTCGCGGAGACCCCCGGTACCGGCACCGGCACCCTGACGGGCAACGCCGCGGGCAAGCTTGCCTTCACGCGGAACAATGCCGCCCCGCGAGCGCCGTTCAACTCGAACCTTTCGCTCACCTGGAGCGTGTCTGACGCGTCGGAGACCGACACCGGCCAGGGCACGATCGTGACGGCGACGCCGCTCGTATTCAACGGCGGTGGCACCGGAATTGCGTTCGACGGCGGGGACTTCGACACACCGGCGGGTCTCACTGGCGGCAAGACGTTCGCCTACGGCCGCCTGCGCCTGGGCAGCGCCAACGGAACGAACCTGCTGCCGCTCACGCTGCGCATCGAGGCGCAGCACTGGCTGGAGCCGGTACCGGGCAAGGGCTACTACGTGACCAACACCGCGGATCACTGCACGGTGGTCGCGACCGCCAACGTCGGCGTGGGCAATTTCCGCGGCGGGCTCGTTGGCGGCGACACCACGCCGACGATTTCGCCCGCCGGGCCGGTCTCGAGCGGGATCAAGTTGCTGACGCTGTCCGCGCCCGGCGGCACCAAGACCGGCAGCGTGGACGTCGTGCTCAATCTCGCGCCGAGCGCAGGCGCGATCAATCCGTGTGTCGCGTTCGACGCTCCGCCGCCGACCCCGGCGGCGGCGAACCTCGCCTATCTGCGCGGCCAGTGGTGCGGCACCGATGCCGATCGCGACCCCGTCGGCCGGGCGCGCTTCGGCAGCTATCGCGGCGGGCAGGAGTTCATCTATTTCAGGGAAAATTTCTAGCATAAATAGATAGATACACAGATTCTGCGGTACAAGCATCAAAAAAGTGCCGCAACAGCTTGACAATATTGTGTTTTATGCTAGTTTGCGCTAATCGAGTCGCAATAGGCCCTGAAGAAATGAGGTTGTTCGGTTCGGCGCAAAAAAAATCCGGCTGGATGTGCATCAATGTGATGCCGCACCGGGTCGACGTTTCGCACGTCCGGGTCGCCGGCAGGGCGCGCCCGGAGGTCATGCTGTGCGAGTCCTACCGCAAGGACGGCGACGACGTGAGCGCGTTGAAGCGGCTTGCCCGCGTGCTCGATCTCGATCGCTACCATTGCACGACGTTGCTCATGCCGGGGCAGTATCAAATGGTGCAGATCGAGGCGCCGAGCGTGCCTGATGCGGAACTGAAGGCAGCGGTGCGCTGGCGGGTGAAGGACGTCATCGATTTCTCCATCGACAACGCGATGCTGGATGCGCTGAGGATTCCCGCCGCGAGCTCGGCGCGCAACCAGCAGGTGTTCGTCGTGGCGGCGCGCAACGACGCGATTGCGGCCGCAGTGAAGCCGTTCAACGACGCGGACATTGCGCTCGAAGTGGTCGACGTGCCGGAAATGGCCCAGCGCAACGTCGCGGCATGCCTCGAGGAGGGCGGCCGGGCGCTCGTGCTGCTCGCGTTCGACGAGCACGGCGGGCTCCTCACGTTCAGCTGCGACGGCGAGCTCTACCAGTACCGGCGCATGGATGTCTCGCGCGACTCGCTGTCGGCTGCCCACGGCGAGATGCGTCAGCAATTCTACGAGCGCATCGTGCTCGAGCTGCAGCGCTCGCTCGATTACTTCGACCGCCAGTTCGGCCAGCTCGTGGTGTCCAAGGTGGTTCTCGCGCCGGTGCCCGACGCGCCCGACCTGCAGGAATACCTGGCGTCCAATCTCAGCGTGCGGGTAGAGCTGCTCGATCTGGCGCAGGCCCTGGAGTGCGCGCAGGTTCCCGAGCTGCGCGAGCCCGCGCGCCAGCAGCAATGCCTGCAGCTGATCGGCGCGGCAATGCGCGCGGAGGGCGCCGCAGCATGAGTCAGCAGATCAATCTTTTCAATCCGGCGCTGCGCAAGCGCCGGATCGTGCTTACGGCAGGGCGGGTGGTGCTGTTTTGCGCGCTTACGGTCGTCGCGGTGGTTGGCCTGTTGTTCTACGAGCAGCAGGTAATCGCGGGTCTGAAGACGGAGCTTGCTGCCGCGCAAAATCTCCTCAAGGCGCAGCGCACGCACGTCGAGCGCATCACGGCTGCCAGGGCGGCGCGAACAAAGGACACCACGCTGGAGAACGAGATCAGCCGGCTCGAGGCCGCGCTCGAGCAGACGCGCACGCAGATGGAGACGCTGAGGGGAAGTGACGCCGGCGATCCCCAGGGGTTTGCCGAGTACTTGCGGGCGTTCTCGCGCCAGTCGGTGGACGGCCTCTGGCTCACTGGCGTCGACATTCTTGCCGATGGCGAGATCACGATTCGCGGCCGGACGCTGAATCCGGCGCTGGTGCCGGATTACATCCAGCGTCTCGATCGCGAACAGGCGCTGCGCGGCCGCAGCTTCGCCGCGCTCAACATGGGACGGCCGGCGCCTGCGCCATCCTCCTCACCCGGGCAGAAACAGCAGGAGCTTCCGCGTTTCCTCGAATTCAGCCTGGCCACGGCCGAGCCCGGCTCCGGCGCGGGACCTGCGGGGCGCACGCCATGAAGGAGCAATGGCTCAGGCTCGCCGAAAGGTTCGACGCGATGTCATTGCGCGAGCGCGTGCTCGTTGCGGTCGGCCTGATCGTGGTGATTTTTTACATGTCGTACTTTCTGCTGATCAATCCGCTCGTTGCGACCAAGCTGCGGCTCGAGCAGGCGATCAAGCAGGAGCGGGCGATGCTGAAAACGGTGGATGCGATCCTGGAGACGACGCCGCGCCGGGACACCGATGTCCAAACGGTCAAGCATGCCTACCAGGACGCGCTGCGCAAGCAGATCGACGAGCTCAACGAGTCGCTGAAGGGCATGCAGAAGGGGCTGGTCCCGCCGGAGCAGATGGCGAAGCTCCTCGAAGGAATGATCGTCAAGACGCGCGGGGTGGAGCTGGTGAGCCTGCGCAAGCTGCCGGTGCAGCAGGTGCGGGCGCCCAAGCCCGCTCCCGCCGGCAGCGGGGCCAAGACGGCCCCCGTGGCGGAGAAGAAGACGGCGCCCGAAACTGCGGCCGGCGGCGTCTTCCAGCATGGGTTCGAGATCACGATTCAGGGATCGTACGCGGGACTGCACGACTACCTCGCGCGATTGGAGAAACTGCCGTGGCGGATGCTCTGGGCGAGACTCAGCCTGAACGCGGAGAATCACCCGGAGATCCGGCTGACGCTGGTGGTGCAGACACTGAGCCTGGACCGGACATGGCTGACGATATGAGACTCGGCATCCGGTTCGCGGCCTGGATCGTCGCAGCGAGCGCGTTGATGCCGGCGGCAGCCGGCGCGCAGGCGCTCAGCGATCCGACGCGACCGCCAGCGGCGCTGCTCGGCGCCGAGGGCGCGGCGGTGGGGACCGCCGGGGCGCCGGTGCTGCAGTCGGTGATCATCTCGCCCGCGGTGAAGGCCGCCATCATCAACGGCGAAATGGTGCGGCTGGGAGACGCGTTTGGCAACGCGCGCCTTGTCAAGGTTTCGGAGAACGAAGTCGTGTTGAAGGAAGGCGACGAAGAACAGATCCTCAAGCTGTATCCGGGGGTGGAAAAGCGCGCTGCCGGCGAGGCGAATGCGGAGCGCGCTGCCAAGAGCGGCCCGGAGACGGCCGGGAAAGCCGGCGATCCGGTCGCCGCACCTGGCGGCGCCAAGCGATGAAAGGACATACGGTGGTCGACAAGAAGAATTGCTGGGCAGCTCTCGCGGTGGTTGCGCTCGCCGCGTGCGCCGACACGCCACAGCGCGAAGACGCAACCTACGAGCGCATCCGGCAGGAGCTCGACAAGGCTGTCGAGGAGCGCGCGAAGCCCGCCTCGCCCGATGCGGTGAGCCGGGCGCTGTTGCCCCCGCTGGTGGTGGAAATGCCGCGGCTGGAAGCAACGCCGCTCGACCAGCGGTTCGACTTGAGCGTGAACAACGCCCCCGCCAACCAGGTATTCATGGCGATCGTGTCCGGCACGCGCTACAGCATGATCGTGCATCCCAACGTCAGGGACCCGCTCTCGGTAAGCCTGAAGGATGTCACGGTGCCCGAGGCGCTGGATACCATCCGCGAGCTCTACGGTTATGAATACCGCATCCAGGGCAACCGCATCACCGTGCAGCCGCTCACGCTGCAGACCCGCGTCTTTCAGGTCAATTACCTGCAGGCGCAGCGCCGCGGCCGCACCGACGTGCGCGTGAGTTCCGGATCGATCACCGATTCGCCGGTGGCCGGCACCGGCGGCGGGACGCCCGGCGCATCGGGGGCGACCCAGACTTTCGGTGCGACATCGCGGCTGACCGAGAGCACGCGCGTGACCACGACCTCGGAGAGCGACTTCTGGAACGACGTCACCAAGTCGCTGCGCGCGATCATCGGCACGGGCGAGGCGCGCGACGTCATCGTCAATCCGCAGTCCGGGGTCATCGTGGTGCGCGCGATGCCGCCCGAGCTGCGCCACGTCGAATCGTTTCTCAAGGCGATGCAGCTGGTGGTGGAGCGCCAGGTCGTGCTCGAGGCGAAGATCATCGAGGTGACGCTGCGGGAGGGCTTCGAAGCCGGGGTGAACTGGGCGGCATTCCGCGACGGCAGCAACCGGGGTACGGCCGGCATCGTCAATCCTGGCGCCGTCATCGGCAACACGGGGGCGCTGACGGCGCCGACCGCGCGCAATCCCGACGGGTCGGTTGCGACCGCATCGGCCATCACGGCGACACTCGGCACGGCGGGATCGCTGGTCGCCGGCACCGGCGCACCGAGCGGCATCTTCGGACTCGCGCTGCAGACCAGCAATTTCGCCGCGCTGATCTCGTTCCTCGAGAGCCAGGGCGCGGTCAACGTGCTCTCCAGCCCGCGGGTGGCGACGATCAACAACCAGAAAGCGGTGCTCAAGGTCGGCACCGACGAGTTCTTCGTCACCAACGTCACCACGACCTCGACCACCAGCGGCACGAGCACGACCATCGCGCCGACGATCAGCGTGCAGCCGTTCTTCTCCGGCATCGCGCTCGACGTAACGCCGCAGATCGACGAGAACAACAACATCATTCTGCACATCCATCCATCGGTGAGCACGGTGGTGGAGAAGCGCAAGATCATCGACCTGGGCGCGCTCGGCACCTTCACGCTGCCGCTCGCATCGAGCGACGTCAACGAGACCGACACCATCGTGCGGGTCCAGGACAACAACATCGTCGCCATCGGCGGCCTGATGCGCCAGCAGACCACCACCGACGGTGCGCAGCTGCCGGGCGTCGGGGATGCGCCCGGAATCGGCGCGCTATTCCGCCAGCGCTCGAGACGGACGATCAAGAGCGAGCTGGTGATCCTGCTCAAGCCGACGATCGTGCACAGCGACCGCAACTGGCAGCAGGACTTGAGCGACACGCGCGACCGGGTGCGCGCGCTCGAGCGTCCCGCGCCGGCCGTCGGGCAGCCTCAGTAAACGACAGGAAGCGCGCCATGTACAAAGCCCATTTCGGCCTGCGTGAAATGCCTTTCGGCATCACGCCGGACACGAGCTTCGTCTACGCCTGCAACGCGCACCAGGAGGCGCTCAACACGCTGCTGGTCGCGTCCCGGAACGGCGAGGGCTTCATCAAGGTCACCGGCGAGGTCGGCACCGGCAAGACGCTGCTGTGCCGCCGCTTCATCGCGACGCTCGGCGACAAGTTCGTCTCCGCCTACATTCTCAACCCGGAGCTCCAGCCGAGGACGCTGCTGTTCGCGCTCGCCGAGGAGCTGCACATCAGCCTGTCGAAGGACGCCGACGAGCACCGGCTCCTCAAGGAGCTGACGCGCGCGCTGCTCGATTTCGCGCGTCAGGGCAAAATCGTGGTGCTGTGCCTCGACGAAGCGCAGGCGATGCCGCTGCCGACGCTCGAGACGCTGCGGCTGCTGACCAATCTCGAAACCGAGAAGCGGAAGCTCCTGCAGGTCGTGCTGTTCGGTCAGCCGGAGCTCGACGACAAGCTCAGCCAGGAATCGATACGCCAGCTGCGCCAGCGCATCACCTTCCAGTGCCAGTTGAACGCGCTCGACCGCGACGAGGTGGAGCGCTATCTCGCGCACCGGCTGCGCGTGGCCGGCTACCTCGGCAACCAGCTCTTCTCCGGGCCGGCGATGCGCGCGGTGCATGCGCTCTCCGGCGGCGTGCCCCGGCTCGTCAACATCGTGGCGCACAAGGCGATGCTGCTCGCGTTCGGTGAAGGCATGCAGGAGGTGCTGCCGCGGCACGTGCGCAAGGCAGCAGCCGATACGCCGGCGGTGAAGCAGGCGCGGCCGTGGTGGTGGCTGGGTTTTGCCATGGTGCTCGTTTCCGCGAGCGGGCTCGGGTGGGTGTTGCTGGCATGAGCGTAATCAACCAGGTATTGCTCGATCTGGAAAACCGCCGGGCCTCCGGCGCGGAGCGTGGCAACCTGCCCAACCATGTCCGCGTCCTGCCGCAGGCAGCAGAAAAGGCACGCAAGAGACGAAATGCCATACTTGCGGTGGCGCTGCTGCTCGCGGTGGCCTGGGCCGCGTTCAACGCCGTCGACTGGTCTGGATCACGGCCGGAAGAGGGCGGGGCCGCGCGACCGAGGCCTGCGCCCCCGATCGCGAAAGCGATCGTGCCCAAGGACGAAGCCGCGCCGAGCCCCGCAGGGGCGACGCCGGCCCCCGCCCCCGCCGCGGAAATGCAGCTTGCCGCGCGCCTGAGCTTCGAGCTTTCGCGGTTGCCGGAGCCGCTGCCGGAACCGCAGACGCGTCCCGCGATTGATGGCGCGATATCGTCGGATCGCGTGATTGCCAAGGCTCCGGCGGAAGCGCGTGCCGTGCGAGCCACGGCCGTTGAGACGAGGCCTCCGGAGCCGAAGCGGGCGGCGCAAAACGTTGCGCGGAGAGAACCAAGCCCGGCTGCCGGCCGGGACGCCGCGCCGGCCGCGGATCCCGGCGGGATCGACAAGCGGGTTCGCCAGCCCACCGCGCAGCAGCTCGCCGAGGGCGAATTTCGCAAGGCGATGGCGTTGCTGCAGCACGGCCGCATCGAGCAGGCGCGAGAGGAACTGGAGGCGGCCCTGAGCCGCCATCCCGGTCACCACAACGCGCGCCAGGCCTTGCTCGGCGTGCTGGTGGAAACCAAGCGCAACGCCGAAGCGGAGCGGGTCATGCAGGAAGGTCTGCAAATCGCGCCTCACCAGATCGGTTTTGCGATTGCGCTTGCCCGCCTGCAGGTCGATCGGGGGGACAGCCAGGCGGCGATTGCCACGCTTCAGAAGTCCGCCGGCTACGCGCGGGAGAGCGGGGATTACCTGGCCTTCCTGGCTGGATTGCTTCAGCGCCAGCAGCGCAATGCCGAAGCGGTAGAGCAGTTTCAGTCGGCGTTGCGCGTCAGGCCCGACAATGGCGTGTGGCTGCTTGGCCTCGGGTTGTCATTGCAGGCTGTGGGCCGCGACGCCGAAGCGCGCGACGCATTTCAGCGCGCTACGGCGACTGCGACGCTCGGTGCCGACCTGCGAGCCCTGGCGGAGCAGCGCCTGCAGCGCCTGCAATAAACAGCGGGTGCCACCCCGGCGCCCGCTTCAATCCGACAGAACCGGAAGCCAGTCCCGGCGCACCGCGCGCGCGACGACCCAGCCGATTACCTGTGCGGCTCCGGCCCGGCGCAGCGTGCGTGCCAGCTCGTCGAGGGTCGAACCTGTCGTCATGACGTCATCGACCACCGCTACGGTCAGGCCGCAGAGGTCCGCATCGCACACGAACGCATCGCGCACGTTGCGGGCGCGCTCCTTCCACGGCAGCGCGGCCTGCGGCGCGGTATCCCGCACTTTGCGGCACACGGCTCCGGCAAGCGTGCCGCCGGTGCGGCGCGCAATGCAGCGCCCGATTTCGTGCGCCTGATTGAAGCCGCGCTCGCGCAGCCGATCCGGCGCGAGCGGCAGCGGAACGATGATGTCGGCTTTCTCCGTGAGCCCGCCCGCCAGCAGTTCGGCCATCGGTTCGGCGAGCGCGAGGTTCCCGCCGTACTTGAACGCGTGGATCAGCGCATCGGCCGGGTAGCGGTAGAGCAGCGCTGCGGAAACGCGTGAAAAATGGGGCGGGCGCTTCAGGCAGACCCCGCAGATTTCGCCGCGCGCCAACGGCACGGCACAAACA
This sequence comes from Burkholderiales bacterium, assembly GCA_041629335.1. GTDB lineage: Bacteria > Pseudomonadota > Gammaproteobacteria > Burkholderiales > SG8-41 > JBFKNN01. Next base: position 11,638 of record JBFKNN010000030.1, read on the forward strand.
CCGCAGCGGCTGGACGGCAGCCGGGGAAGATCTGCATCGCAAGCGGTGCACCAGCACGCGCGCGGGAGCGAATGCGGCATGTGGCTTGGGAGCGGGGCGTCGCACAGCAGGCACTGCTGCGGGATCAGGGCCTGCATAACCCGTACGCAGCTGTTCAGAAGTTGCCGGGCTGGATTTGACAAGTGGAACTCCAATCGCGATGATCCATGTCGTTAAAAACCCGGGCCTTTTCACGCCCGGCACAGGATGAGGCCGGCTATGGATACCCTTCCCCTCAACGATTCGCCCGCTCGGGCCGATGACCGCGGCTCTGCGCCCGCGTGGACCCCCGCGCGGGTCCTGGCGTTGTACGAGCTGCCGTTCAACGACCTGCTGTTTCGCGCGCAAACCGTGCACCGGGCGCACTTCGATCCCAACGCGGTCCAGCTCTCCACGCTGCTGTCGGTCAAGACCGGCGGCTGCCCGGAGGATTGCGGCTATTGCCCGCAAGCGGCGCGCTATCAAACCGGTCTGGCAAGCGAAGACGTGCTGCCGGTCGACGCGGTGGTGGCCGCTGCAAAGGCGGCCCGGGCGAGCGGCGCGACGCGGTTCTGCATGGGAGCCGCGTGGCGCGGCCCGAAGCAGCGCGATCTCGACCGCGTGGTCGAGATGGTCAAGGCGGTGCGTGCCCTGGGGATGGAAACCTGCGCGACCCTGGGATTGCTCAAGGAAGGGCAGGCCGAGCAGCTGCGTGCCGGCGGCCTCGATTATTACAACCACAACATCGATACCGCGCCGGAGTTCTACGGCGAGGTCATCACCACGCGCACCCAGCAGGACCGGCTCGATACGCTCGCGCGGGTCCGGGCGGCCGGACTCAACGTCTGCTGCGGCGGGATCGTTGGCATGGGCGAGTCGCGCGCAAGCCGCGCCGGGCTGATCGCGCAGCTGGCCAGCATGGAGCCGTATCCCGAATCGGTGCCCATCAACAACCTGGTGCCGGTCGAAGGCACGCCGCTTGCCGGCACGGAGAAGCTTGACCTGCTCGAGTTCGTGCGCACCGTCGCCTGCGCGCGCATCACCATGCCGCGCGCCATGGTCCGGCTGTCCGCGGGCCGCCAGGAAATGCCCGATGCGATCCAGGCGCTGTGCTTCCTGGCCGGCGCCAACTCGATCTTCTACGGCGAGAAGCTCCTTACCACGGGCAACCCCGACGTCGAGCGCGATCAGGCGCTGTTTGCGCGGCTCGGTATCCATCCCGTGGCGGTCGATGACGGCGGTGGGGCGTGCCGGCCCGACGCGGCCACAGCGCGCTGAGCCGGAGCGGCCGCGCGCCACGCTGCACCGGTGCGCGACCGAGCCTGGTCTGACCGGCGCCGCTCACCCGATGGTCTTTTCCGCATTGTCTGCCAGCCTCGCCGAGCTCGACGCCCAGGGACTCAGGCGCCGGCGGCGGGTGCTCGAAAGCCCGCAGGGGCCGCGCGTGCGGGTGGACGGGCGCGAGTACGACGCATTCTGCAGCAACGACTATCTCGGCCTTGCCGGCCATCCCGCGCTCATCGAGGCCGCGCGCGAAGGAGCGCAGCAACACGGGCTGGGTGCGGGTGCCTCGCATCTCATCACCGGTCATCACGCCGCGCACCACGCGCTGGAGGCGGCGCTGGCGCGCTTCAGCCGACTGCCGGCGGCGCTGCTCTTCTCCACCGGATACATGGCGAACATCGGCGTCGCGACAGCGCTGCTTCAGCGCGGGGACGCGATTTTCGCGGACCGCCTGAACCACGCCTCGCTCAACGATGCGGCGCTTCTGGCGCGAGCCGAGTTCAAGCGGTTTGCCCACCTCGATATGGCGGCGCTGGAGAAGCTGCTCAGCGCGTCGCGCGCACGGCGCAGGCTGATCGTCACCGACGCCGTATTCAGCATGGACGGCGACATCGCGCCGGTGCGCGATCTCGTGCGTCTCGCTGAGCGCCACGACGCCTGGCTCCTGCTCGATGACGCGCACGGATTCGGCGTGCTGGGCGAGGGGGGACGCGGCACGCTGGCGCATTTCAACGTGGCATCGCCGCGCATCATCTATATGGCGACGCTCGGCAAGGCGGCAGGCGTGTTTGGCGCCTTCGTCGCGGGCGAGCCCGAGGTGGTCGAGTGGCTTACGCAGCGGGCGCGCAGCTATGTCTACACCACCGCGACACCGCCGCTGCTCGCGCATGCGTTGCTGCGCAGTCTCGATCTCATCGCGCGCGAAGAATGGCGGCGAGCGCGCCTGGCGCGCCTGATCGGCATCGTCAAGCACGGGCTCGAAGTCCCGCGCTGGCGCCTGCTGCCGTCCTCGACGCCGATCCAGCCGCTCGTCATCGGTGCCAGCGACGAGACGGTCGCGGTCACCGAAGCGCTCGCGCGGGAGGGCATCCTCGTGCCCGCGATCCGGCCGCCGACAGTGCCGCGGGGCACGGCGCGTCTGCGCATCTCGCTCTCGGCAGCGCATGACGAAGAGCCTGTCCGCCGTCTCGTCGCCACACTGAATTCACTCGGCCGCTAGTGTGATTGCCGATGCCCGTCGAACTTCGGTCACAGCGCGCCGCCGCGCCGCCGGCCGTCTCGAATGAGCCTCGCGATCCGCACTGCGGGCAGTGGCCCCGACCTCGTTCTGCTGCACGGCTGGGGGATGGGAGCGGGCATCTGGGACGAGCTCGCTGCCGTGCTTGCCGCTCGATTTCGGGTGCACGCGGTGGATCTGCCGGGCTACGGCGACAGCGCATCCTGTTCACCCTACTCGCCGGAGCGCATCGCCGGCGAGCTGGCGTGCAACCTTCCCCCGCGTTGCGGAGTATGCGGGTGGTCGATGGGCGGGCAGGTGGCGCTCGCCTGGGCGCACCGCGCACCGTGGCAGGTATCGCAGCTGGCGCTGATCGCCACGACGCCGAGCTTCGTGCAGCGCAGCGACTGGCCGCATGCGGTCGACGCGGCGGTGCTGCGCGAGTTTGCGCAGTTGCTCACGGCCGATCTCGATGGGACGCTGCGCCGTTTTCTTGCCTTGCAGTCGCTCGGGGACACGCAAGCGCGCAAGGTCGCGGCCGGGCTGCGTGCGCACCTGCAGCGCGGCGCGCGCCCGCCGGCCTCGGTGCTGGCGGACGGACTCGCGCTGCTCCTCGGCACCGATCTGCGCGCGATGCTCGGAGCGATCGCGCTGCCGGCGCTGGTGCTCCACGGCGACCGCGACCCGCTCGCGCCGCTGGCAGCGGGGGAATTCCTTTGCAAAGCCCTGCCGAATGCGCGCCTGGCGGTGGTAAAAGGCGCCTCCCATGCGCCCTTCGTTTCCAGGGTGCAGGAAACGGGCACTTTGCTGGAGGAATTTTTTCATGAGCGATGAGTCGCTCATCGACAAGCGCCTTGCGCGCCGCGCCTTCGAGCGGGCAGCCGCGACCTATGACGCGGCGGCGGTCCTGCAGAACGAGGTGTGCGAGCGCATGCTGGCGCGGCTCGATTACGTCAAGCTGAGCCCGGCGGTGGTTCTGGACGCCGGCACCGGCACCGGCAACGCGTTGGGCGGGCTCGTGCGGCGCTTTCCGCGGACGCGCGTCATCCTGCTCGACCTGGCGCTTGCCATGCTCCGGCGCGCCCGCCGGCGGGTTGCCCCTTGGGAGCGTCTCCTGCTGCGGCGTCATGCGCCGGCGCCGCTTTGCGCCGACATCGAAGCGCTGCCGCTCGCTGACGCGAGCGTCGATCTCGCCTGGTCGAATCTCGCGCTGCAGTGGGTCAACGATCCGCCGCGCGCGTTCGCCGAGCTGCGCCGCGTGCTCGCGCCGGGAGGGCTCCTCATGTTCAGCACCTTCGGGCCGGATACGCTGTGCGAGCTGCGCGCGGCCTACCGCGGCACCGACAGCCGCACGCACGTTAATCGCTTCATCGACATGCACGACATCGGCGACATGCTGGTTCACAGCGGTTTCGGCGATCCGGTCATGGACATGGAGCGGGTCACGCTGACCTATGCGGACGTGCGCGAGCTGATGCGCGACCTGAAGGCAATCGGCGCGCACAACGTGACCCGGGGTCGGCCGCCCGGTTTGAGCGGCAAATCGCAGATCGCAGCGGTGGCGCGCAACTACGAGCCGCTGCGGCGCGAAGAGCGGCTGCCCGCGACTTTCGAGGTAGTCTACGGTCACGCATGGAAGCCGCTGCCCCGCGTGAGCCCCACCGGGCGTCCGGTGATCGATATCAAGCCAACCGCGCGGAGTTGATTGTGTCGAATCATTCCGTTCAATCCCCCGTCGAGGAGCGCGAGTCACGAATCAAGAGTCACGGGTTTTTTGTCACCGGCACCGACACCGGTGTCGGCAAGACACTGGTGGCTTGCGCGCTGCTCCACGCGCTTGCCGCGCGCGGGCTGCGTGCCGTGGGCATGAAACCCGTGGCGGCAGGAGCGGAGCCCAAATCCGGCGGCCTCGTCAGCGAGGACGTCGAGCAGCTCGCTGCGGCTAGCAACGTGGCGGTACCGCGCAGTCTCGCCAACCCCTACTGTTTTGCACCGCCGATTGCGCCGCATCTTGCAGCGCAGGAGGAAGGGCGAGAGATAGTGCTCGAGCCCATCGTCCACGCTTATCGCGAGCTCACCGCACTTGCCGACGTGGTGGTGGTCGAGGGCGCCGGCGGCCTGCTCGTCCCGCTCAACGCACGCGAGGACATGGCCGATCTGGCCCTGCGCCTCACGCTGCCGGTGATCCTGGTGGTCGGCATGCGGCTCGGCTGTCTGAATCACGCGCTGCTCACGGCCGAGGCGGCGCGCGCGCGCGGGCTCAGGCTGGCGGGGTGGGTTGCGAATCATGTGGATGCGACGATGGCGCGAGCCGGTCAGAACGCGGAAGCGCTGGCGGCGCGCATCGGGGCTCCGTGTGTTGCCCGAATCGCGTTCGCGGAGCTGCCTGACGCGCGCCGGGTGGCGCCCGGACTCGATGTCGATTCGCTCGCTCGCGCGGCTTGAGCGCCCGGTGCGAACCGAGGGGTAAACTGCCTGTTTTCGCCCGGGTATTTTGTTGCCACGCCATGGCGGGTATGCTAAATTCCGCGCTTTTAAACGGAGTGCCGGCGCTTGCGGCCCGGAACGCGCAGATGGAAGGCGCTAACATCGGCGGAGCGGCCGAGTTTGCATTCGTTTCGCGCCGCAACAACTCGCTGATCCCGGAGCGTTTCTGTCTGGTTGTTGGCGCTCTTGCAGTACTTTCCCTGGCAATTGCGGGCGGTTTCGCGGTGGCCGGCGCGTGGCTGATACTGCCGTTCGCCGGGCTGGAGTTGGCGGCGCTGGCAATTGCTCTGCGCTGCGTCATGCGCCGCGCCAGGGACTACGAAAGAGTGGCCATCGAAGGTGACCGGGTCGTCCTCGACGTGATCGAGGACAGCGAGCAGCGGCACTTCAGCTTCAACCGGCTCTGGGCACAGCTCGTGGTACGGGAGCGCGCGCCGCAGTACCGGATCGCGCTGCGTTCGTACGGCAGGGAAGTCGAGCTCGGCCGTTATCTGGACGAGTCGGGGCGGCGGGCTCTGGCGCGCGAGCTGCGCCGCCGGCTGCGGGGCTGAAGAACGAATTTGGCAGATTATCGGGGGAAGAATGAGTCACAAGCTGGTTAGGAAGCTCGCGGGATCGTTGGCTCTGTCGCTGTATTCCGTCGTTGCGGCAGCGGAGTGGAAGCTGAACCTCCAGACGCCGAACACCGTGTTGGGGGAGAAGATTTATGATCTCCACACCATCATCACGCTGATCTGCGTGGTGATCTTCGTCGGCGTCTTCGGCGCGATGTTCTACTCGATCTTCAAGCACCGCAAGTCGGTCGGGCACAAGGCGGCGCAGTTCCACGAGAACACGACGGTCGAGATAATCTGGACGATCATCCCCGCGATCATTCTGATCGGGATGGCGATCCCGGCGACCAGCACGCTGATCGCCATGCGCGACACGTCGGAGGCCGATATCACGATCAAGGCGACCGGCTACCAGTGGAAATGGGGCTACGACTATCTGAAAGGCGAGGGCGAAGGCATCAGTTTCTACAGCGCGCTCGCGACGCCGCGCGACCAGATCGACGGCGGCAACAAGGAGGCGCGGCTGAAGAACCCCAACTATCTGCTCGAAGTCGACAATCCGCTGGTAGTTCCTGTCGGCAAGAAGGTGCGCGTTCTGACGACCGCGCAGGACGTGCTCCACGCGTGGTATGTGCCGGCACTTTCGGTCAAGCAGGACGCCATTCCCGGCTTTATTCGCGATGCGTGGTTCAGAGCCGAGCGGCCGGGGACCTACCGCGGCCAGTGCGCCGAGCTGTGCGGCAAGGATCACGGGTTCATGCCGATCGTGGTCGAGGTGATGGAGCCCGAGAAATACGCGGCCTGGGTCGGCGAGCAGAAGGACAAGATGCAGGTGGCGTCGGTCGCCGATTCCCCGGCCAAGGCATGGACCCAGGATGACCTGATGGCGCGCGGCCAGCAGGTGTACCAGAAGGAATGCGTTGCCTGCCACCAGGCCACGGGGATGGGATTGCCCGGCGCGTTTCCGGCGCTGTCGGGCTCGAAGCTGGTCAATGGTCCGAAGGCGGAGCAAGTGGCGCTCCTGCTCAAGGGCAAGCCCGGCACGGCGATGGCGTCGTTTGCGCGCCTGTCGGACGTGGAGCTGGCCGCGGTGATCACCTACACCCGCAACAGCTGGGCGAACAAGGTCGGCGACGCGGTCATGCCGGCTGACGTCAAGGCGTCACGCTAACAACACAGGCTTCAGGAGATAGTTATGGAAGCAGCACACGCACACGATCAGGCGCACGGTCACGCGCACCATCCCTACGGGATCATGCGCTGGGTCGCCTCGACCAACCACAAGGACATCGGCACGATGTACCTGTGGTTCAGCTTCACCATGTTCCTGGTGGGCGGGGTGATGGCGCTTGTCATCCGCTCCGAGCTGTTCCAGCCCGGGCTGCAGATCGTCAATCCGGACTTCTTCAACTCGATGACCACCTACCACGGCCTGATCATGGTGTTCGGCGCGATCATGCCGGCGTTCGTGGGTTTCGCCAACTGGCTGATCCCGATGCAGATCGGCGCGCCCGACATGGCGTTCCCGCGCATGAACAACCTCTCGTTCTGGCTGCTGCCGCCGGCCGCGCTGCTGCTGATCACGGCGCAATTCATGCCGGGGGGCGGCGCGGGCGTGGGCTGGACGCTCTACGCGCCGTTGAGCACGCAGGCCGGTCCCGCAATGGACCTGACGATCTTCGCGGTTCACATCCTCGGCATGTCGTCGATCATGGGGTCGATCAACATCATCACGACCATCCTCAATCTGCGCGCGCCGGGGATGACGATGATGAAAATGCCGCTCTTTTGCTGGACCTGGCTGATCACGGCGTACCTGCTGATCGCGGTCATGCCGGTGCTCGCGGGCGCCGTTACGATGCTCCTGACTGACCAGTTCTTCGGCACGAGCTTTTTCCTCGCGGCAGGCGGCGGCGACCCGGTCATGTTCCAGCACATCTTCTGGTTCTTCGGGCATCCCGAGGTTTACATCATGATCCTGCCCGCCTTCGGTGTCGTGTCCGAGATCATCCCGGCCTTCTCCCGCAAGAAGCTGTTCGGCCACGACTCGATGGTGTACGCGGCCTCGAGTATCGCCTTCCTGTCCTTCATCGTCTGGGCACACCACATGTTCACGGTTGGCATGCCGCTGACGGGGCAGTTGTTCTTCATGTTCGCGACGATGCTGATCGCCGTGCCCACGGGCGTGAAGATCTTCAACTGGGTGGCGACGATGTGGAAAGGCTCGATGACGTTCGAGACGCCGATGCTGTTTGCGCTGGCGTTCGTCTTCCTGTTCACGATCGGCGGCTTCTCCGGGCTGATGCTCGCGATTCAGCCGGCCGACGTGCAGTATCACGACACGTACTTCGTGGTGGCGCACTTCCATTACGTGCTCGTGCCGGGGTCGATCTTCGCGCTCATGGCCGGCGCCTACTACTGGCTGCCGAAATGGACCGGCTACTACTACAACGAGAAGCTCGGCCAGCTGCACTTCTGGATGTCGACGATCTTCGTCAACCTCACGTTCTTCCCCATGCACTTTTTGGGACTGGCCGGCATGCCGCGCCGCATCCCGGACTATTCGACGCAGTTTGCGGACTTCAACTTCGTCGCCAGCATCGGCGCAATGGGCTTCGGCCTGTCGCAGCTCATCTTCCTGCTCGTCCTGCTGACGGCGAAGAAAGGTGCGAAGGCGGACGATCGGGTGTGGGAAGGCGCACACGGTCTGGAGTGGACCGTACCGTCGCCGGCGCCGTGGCATACGTTCACGACGCCGCCGAAGCATCGTATTGCCGACGAGGCGTTTGAATAAGGGATGGACGAGCAGGAGCGCAGAAAAAACATTCGCCGCACGACGATCATCGTCGTGGCGGTTGCGCTCATGTTCTACATCGGCTTCATCATGATGGGTGTCCTGCGTTCGTAACATGACCGAAGAAAAACGCAACCAGTCTCACCGCGGGCTCGTGGCCTCGCTGCTCGTCGTCGTGGTCGGGGCGTTCGGCTTCGGCTATGCGCTGGTGCCGCTCTACGACGTCTTCTGCGAGATCACGGGCTTCGGCGGGCGCACCAACGAAGCGGCCGTGCAGGTTGCCGAGGCGCCCGTGCTCGATCGCGAGATTCGCGTCGAGTTCATGACGACCGTCAACGAATATGCGCCGTTCGAGTTTGGCGCCGACGCCGACAGCATGACCGTGCACCCGGGCAAGATGTACTTCGCGACTTTCACGGCGAAGAACATGACGGGCAATGACAAGATTGCGCAGGCCGTGCCCAGCGTTGCGCCGATGGCGGCGTCCGAGCACTTCGTCAAGATCGAGTGCTTTTGCTTCAACAGCCAGGAATTCGCCGCCAACGAGGAAAAGGCGATGCCGCTGCAGTTCATTGTCGACCCGGAGCTGCCCGACTACGTCGACACGATCACGCTGCAATACACTTTTTTCGACACCACACGCGTGGCGTCGAACAATTGAAAATCGTACCGAGATAGACCATGACGACTCACAACGACGAACATTACTACGTCCCGCACGGCAGCCACTGGCCGG
>JBFKNN010000031.1:0-20625 GCA_041629335.1 Burkholderiales bacterium
ACACGGCGCCGCGACAGCCCGTAGGCCGAGTCGTCGAGCATCAGCTGCATCGCCGCCACCACGTTGTCGAAATTGGCGAGAGGCTCGCCCATGCCCATCATCACGACGTTGCTGATCGGCCTGTATCCATCAGCACGGTGGCCGGCCTCGCCCACGGCGCTTTGCGCCGTCGTCACCTCCCCCTCCAGGGCGTTGCGTGACCGCACGCCACGCTCGGCGCTTTGCTCCGTCCTTTCTTCCCCCGCATGGGCATCACGGACCCGCAGGGCTCGCGATGCCCACCACAGCTGGCCAATGATTTCCGCGACCGTCAGGTTGCGGTTGAACCCCTGGCGCCCCGTGGAACAGAACGAGCACTCCAGCGCGCAGCCCGCCTGCGAGGAGATGCACAGCGTGCCGCGGTTGGATTCCGGAATGAACACGGTCTCGATGGCATTGTTGGTCCCGACATCGAGCAGCCACTTGCGGGTGCCGTCAGCCGCGGTCGTATCGCGCAGTACCGGGGGCGGGCTGATCGTCGCGCACTGCGCGAGCCGCTCGCGCAATGACTTCGACACGTCGGTCATCACGGCGAAGTCATCCACGCCGGCATGGTGGATCCAGCGCACGAGCTGCCGGGCGCGATAGGGCTTCTCGCCCAGTTCAGCGAGGAAGGCCTGCAATTGCCGGCCGTTCAGTCCAAGCAGGTTAATGGTCATCGTGTTTCGTGTCAGCGCGGATAGATCTCGAACGCAGGAAAAAAGTACGCGATCTCGGTCGCAGCGTTCTGCGGCGAGTCGGAGCCGTGGACCGCATTCGCATCTATGCTTTGAGCAAAATCCGCGCGGATAGTGCCTTTGGCCGCTTTTTTCGGATCGGTTGCACCCATCAGGTCGCGATTCTTCTGAATCGCATTCTCCCCTTCCAGCACCTGGATCACCACCGGTCCGGACACCATGAAGTCAACCAAGTCCTTGAAAAATGGACGCTCCCTGTGCACCGAATAGAATCCTTCCGCCTCGGCGCGCGACAGATGGCGCATGCGCGCCGCAACGATCTTCAACCCGGCCTGCTCGAAACGCGAGTAAATCTGGCCGATCACGTTCTTGGTCACTGCGTCGGGTTTGATGATCGACAACGTACGTTCCAGAGGCATGTAAGCGTCCTTGCTCGCTGAAATTCAACAACGCGCAAGAATATCACGATAAGGCTTTGAAAAAAAGAGGATTCGCGCCCACGAACAGCTGCGCCCCCGCACGCGGCGAAGGACGCGCCGGGCAAGGTGGCGCGCGCGGTCAGGCGAGCCGTCGCCTTTGCTCGAATCGCCGCCAGGCGGAGACGGCCGCGGCAGTCTAGATGGCGGGCTCCGCCCGCAGCTCGCCCTTCGGCGGGGCGATCAGCCGATGGCGCAGGACGCCGAGAACAATCACCGCCACCAGGAAGGCGGACGTGGCCGCGGCCACCTGGTCGCTCGGGAAGAACAACGCAACGAAGGCCACGACCAGGAGCACCGTTCGCAGGCTGACGTCTACTACCTGATTCCTGACGAATCGCCCGAACAGGGCAAAAGCCGTCCCGCAGGTGCCGATCAACACGACCAGCGTGCTCGCGACCTGCGTCCACCCCGGCTGAATCACCATCTCGGAGCGCGAGAATATCGCAAACGTCATGAGCGTGATCGGCAGGCAGATCTTGAGCGATACCCACATCGTTCGCATGAAGGACGCCTCGGCAATGCGAGCGGAGATGGCGGCCGTGAGCGAGGTCGGCGGCGACAACTCGCCCCAGACCGACAGCAGGAAGACAAAGAAATGCGCGACCCAGGGGTTGACGCCGAGCTTGGTCAGGGGACCCACGATGACGACTGCGCCGATGATATAGGTAGCCGTCGGCGGCAGGCCCATGCCGACGAGCCAGCCGAAGACGAAGGCCATGAAGATCATGGCCATGATGTTCCACGAGCCGAGATCGAGCAGCATGCCCCCCATGCGGTTGATGAATCCGGTGACGGTGAACAGCCCGATCATGATGCCCAGGGTCGCGAGCAGCAGCGTCAGATAGGACGTCATGTCTGCATGAGTTTCGATGCTCAGGCGCACGTTGCCCAGGAACGTCTCGTCGGCCACCGCCGGATCCTTCAGGACATACTTGAAGTAAAGGAAGTTGACCAGTAGGAGTACGAACAGGAAGGCCGCGGTGTACAGCGCCGCGAGCAGCTCGCCCATGCCGACGCCGCCCATCAGGGTCAGCAGAAACGCCACGGCCAAAAAGAAAATTGCGGTCTTGAACTGATTGTAGGCAGCGACAGTCGGCGCCGTGATCGGCTCGCGCGGCAACAGGCGCACGCACAGGAGATAAACGGCAAAAGCGAGCGACATGTAATAGACGAACGCGAGCGCGAACCCGCGGGCCACCACGTCCCAATACGGCACGCCGAGAAACTCCGACATCAGAAACGCGCCGACACCCATCATCGGCGGCATGAGAAGCCCGCCCATGGAAGCCGCCGTCTCGGTTGCGGCGGCAAAAACGCTCGGCACGCCATAGCGCTTCATCAGCGGAATGGTAATGCTGCCGACCACGACCGCGTTGGCCGAGCCGCTGCCGCTCACCATGCCGATCGACAGCGACCCAAGCACCGCCGCCTGCGGCACCATCTGCCGCGAATTGCCGGCAAGCCGCTGCATGACACGGATCATCGCGCCCTGCGCGCCGAACCCGTTTGCGACGGCGGCGAGCAGCAGGAAGGCCGCGATCAGGGTCAGCGCGATCTGGCCGTAGATGCCGTAGATGCCGTTGGACATTTCAACCGTGCTGGACGTGACCACGCGGTAGAAAGTCGTGCCCGGATGCCAGAAGAAATCGATCGGGCTCAAATAGCCGTACATCGTATAGAACACAAGGATCAGGTTGACCCAGAACAGCGTGGGATGAGCCAGCCGGGACATTTCCATGACGAGCAGGAACATGAGCAGGCCGACGACGAAATCCTGCGTGGTATACGATCCTTGCCGCCAGATCGAGATGTCCTCGTAATAAATCAGGAAGTAGACGAAGGCGTAGACACAGATGCCGATGTAGAACGCCACCAACAGATGGTTGCCGATTGCCGGCAACCGCGTGTACAGGGGCTCCTTCTGGTACATGAACAGGAGCTGCAGGACCAGCGCGATCGGCAATAACCGGGACACCAGCTCCTGCGCGCCGCCGAAGCCGGTGTAGCAGTACCAGATCACCCAGACGAACATGACCAGCGACAATGCAAAGGTCAGGTTCTTCAGGCTGGCGCAGCGCGTCAGCCAGTTGCTTGCCATGGACATTCCCCCTTCGGTGAACAGCGGCCTTCGTTCTTCAAGCGGGTGCAGCGTCGGTACAGTGCATCGCAACGCTCAGCGAATGGCGGAGCAGCCCTTCGCGCAATTCCTGTTCTTCCCTTGCTTCCCGCATCTGCGGCCGGCACAAACAAGCTGCGGGGCCTGCACCATCGCAGGCCCCGCCTCGACCGACCTCGCTACGCCGTCACTTCGCGATCTTCCACTTGTCGTTCCAGGCCTTGTGCTCCTTCAGGAACTTGGCCAGTCCGGCATGCACCGGGATATCCGGATTGGCATTGATTCCCTGCACCTGCATGCCGATGAAGTCCTTGGCCAAAGGCGTGAAGCCCGGATCGGACTTGGCAAGGTCTTCACGGTTCTTGTAGAACGCACCCAGCATCTTGTAGACGACATCCTCCGGCATGTCCGCTCGCACGTTGTAGCCGAACAGGATGGGCACGCCCAGGATCGTCTTGACCCCGACGTCCTTGCTGAATGCCTCCTTCGGATCAACTTCCACGACGGCAAGGCCCGCCGCCTTCAGCTTGGCGACCTCCTCGGGGCACGGATTGATCACCTTCACGTCCATGCGCACGTCGGTTTCCTTCCAGTAACTCGCCAGCGAGCGACCGGCGGTGGTGTAGGCGACCGATCCGGCGATCGTGCCGCCCTGCAGGGCGTCGCTATTGGTCTTGGCGTCGATCTGGACGTGCTTGAACTGGTAGCCGAGCGCCTTGTAGATGCGCATGAAGTTCAGCCAGTTCATGAACCCGGCGGTGGTGAAGAACACCGGCTTGCCGCTGAAGTCGCCCCAGCATTTGTACTTGCCGGCGTCCTTGGCCGACGTGGCCATGAACGACTCCATCGGGTAGGAGTACCAGGCATGCACCAGTTTTCCCTTCTTGGGAGTGTAATTCTTGAACCCGCCTTCGCCGCCATAGACTTGCGTCATGCCGACGTCCGCCGTGTAGCCGATCTCTCCGTCGCCGTCCATCGCCGCCTTCATGGCGCCGGTGGTCGATGGATAGGGATTGACGGTGACGGTGTATTGGCCGCCGAGCGCATCCTCGAGGATCTTCACCATCGAAGCGGCGACTTTGTAGCCGTAAGAATCCACGCTCGACGTGGCCCAGCGGATCGACTTGCGCTCCTGCGCTTGAGCCGGCCCCATTGCCGATACCGCGAAAAGCGCAGCGACGGCCGCCGCGGATACTGCGAACTTGAAACCCGGTCTTGCCTTCAACATTGCAATCCTCCTTAGAGCACGATACCGATCGGATGAGCACCGCCGCATGCGGCTGGACCTGCTGAACGAAGGGATTTCACGTGACTGTTCTCCCAGGTTGTGCGCACCGCCCGGTGCCGAAGAGCGGACGCGAGCAGGCCGACCACCTTCCGCCGCTAGTGCGCAAAACTATACAGCAAAGCCCGCCGCCGAGTTGACCTAGATCAACGAACGGGTGGTTTGGGCTGGGTCCCAAAAAATACCCCATTGGCAAGGCCCGGAAATCGAGTCTGCGGCTCCTTGTAAGCTGCCGTAAAGCTCACGCCCGGTCAGGGCTCGCCCGGCCTGGGCCACTCATCCGGACAACGCAGCCGCTGACCACGCCAGCACGATGGAAGGCTCGCCCTTCTCTGCCTGGTACTCGCAGGCGACGCCGATCCCCGGCGCCCATACCAGATCGCCGCGGCAGAAAAGCAGCGGCAGGCGGTCGCGCTCCCAGGGCGGAATGCGCGATTCCTGAAGCAGGTTCTTCAGGCTCCGGCGCGGCCGGCCGCAATGCGGCCGCAGGCGCTCGCCGCCGCGGCGGATACGGACCGTCACCGCCTTCGACCCGAGCCGGGCGAGACTGATGCCCTCCCCGCTGCTTCGCGTCATGCTCAAGACACCGTTCAGCTCGGGCAGCGCCAGGCGCCGCTCGCCGCGCCAGGCACGCGCGAAGGCCCGCGGCACCGCTGCCGCCTTCCGCACTGCGTGCACGGCGCCCGCGAACCGGCGCAGCTCGACCTCGCCCAGGTCGACGCACAGCCGGGCGTCGGTGCGGGCGGCAATCACTTGGCGCACCGCTTCAGCGAGCCGCTCGGCGCCCGGCATGGTGACGCCGTGTCCCGCGAGGAACCAACGCAACAGGTTGCGCGCCCGGGCCTCGCTCAATTGCGCCAGCGCGGCGACCTCCAAAGTGCCGTTCCTCATTCCTTGCTCGCCGTCGGCCACCGCAAGCTCGTCGAGCAGTGCAGCCGCCTCCGCAAGGTGCCGGGCCGAGCGTCCCAGCGTTTCGCGGTACGCCGGAAAACGCTTGCCCATGCGCGGCAGGATTTGATGGCGCAGAAAATTGCGTACGAAGTAGGTACTCTGGTTGCTCTCGTCCTCGATCCACCGCAGGCGGCGCGCGCGCGCGTATTCCAGGATTTCCGCACGGGGCACGTCGAGCAGGGGCCGAAGAATCGAAGGATGAAGGATGAAGGATGAAGGATGAAGTGAAGAATTCGAGGCTTTTCGTTCTGCCTTCTGCCTTGTGCCTTCTGCCTTGCGAAGCAGGGGCATCGCCGCGAGCCCCTTGACCCCGGCCCCACGCAACAGCTGCAGCAGCAGCGTTTCGGCCTGGTCGTCCTGGTTGTGCGCGAGCACGACCTTCTCGACGGGCAGGGCACGGAACGCCGCATAGCGCGCCGCGCGGGCGGCGGCCTCAAGGCTGTTGCCGCGCGGCACCGCCACCTCGACGATGGTGAGCGCGACGCCACGAGCGCGGCAAAGGCGGCGGCAAAATGCCGCCCACCGCTTCGCGTTGGGACTGATCTGGTGATTGACGTGAATCGCGCTCAGGCGGAAACGCTGGCGCCGGGCGAGCCGGCCGAGCACATCCAACAAGACGACGGAGTCGACGCCGCCGCTCAGGGCCACCGCAACGCGGTCGCCGCGCCGGACAGCGCCGGCAAGCTTCGCGGTGACAGTGGAAACGAGAGCGGTCGAGACGCGCTGCTTACTTGGTCTCGAGCTCCTTGAACTTGCCATAGCCGATGAGTTTTGCGATCCGCGCCTCGACGAGCTCGTCGGCCGGGCGGTCCCGGAGCTGGCGCCATGCATCCTGCAGCGCTTTTTTCATGTTCTGCATCATCGTGGCATGATCGCGGTGCGCCCCGCCAAGGGGCTCGTTCACGATCCGGTCGATCAACCCCAGCGCCTTCAACCGCGTCGCCGTGATACCCAGCGTTTCCGCCGCCTCCGCCGCGTAATCCGCACTCTTCCACAGGATCGAGGCGCAGCCCTCGGGCGAGATCACCGAGTAGGTCGCATACTGCAGCATCAGCACCTGGTCCGCGATCGCGATCGCGAGCGCGCCGCCCGAGCCGCCCTCGCCGATGACGGTGCAGATGATCGGCACCCGCAGCTCGGCCATGACGTAAAGATTGCGTCCGATCGCCTCCGACTGGCCGCGCTCTTCCGCACCCACGCCCGGGTATGCCCCTGGCGTATCGATGAACGTAAACACCGGGACGCTGAACTTCTCGGCGAGCTTCATCAGCCGCAAGGCCTTGCGGTAGCCCTCCGGCTTGGGCATGCCGAAATTGCGGTAGAGCTTGTCCTTGGTGTCGCGCCCCTTCTGGTGCCCGATCAGCATGCACGCTTCGCCGTTGAATCGCGCGAGGCCGCCGACGATCGCGGCATCGTCCGAGAAGACGCGGTCGCCGTGCAGCTCCTCGAAGTCGGTGAAAACGCTGCTGATGTAGTCGAGCGTGTACGGACGCTGGGCATGGCGCGCGACCTGTGCGATTTGCCAGGCCGTCAGTTTCGCGTAGATATCCTTGGTCAGCGCCTGGCTCTTCTTCTGGAGCCGGGAGATTTCCTCGGAAATGTCGAGCGCCGAGTCGTCCTGCACATAGCGCAGCTCGTCGATCTTGGCTTCCAGCTCCGCGACCGGCTGCTCGAAATCGAGAAATGTGGTCTTCACGTCAGGTCACAAGCGCCAATTTGGCTGGTTCAAATGATACATTAATATGCCATCGACAGCCCACCCACATGCACCGCTCGAATCTCATTCACTTGCTGTTCGGGGTTTTGTTCCTGCTCGTAATGCTGCTCGTGTGGTTGTGGAGCCATCCTGTCGACCCGCGCATCAATGCATGGGTTGCCTGGCTCACGCTGGCGTATGGCGCCGTGGCGGGTTTCGTCAGTTGGCGGCATGGACTGCGTTACTCGCGCCTGATCGATGACATCCCAACCAGCCGGATCGGCTCGGCCGCGCAAGGATACGTCGAGCTACTGGGACGTGCGGCATCCTATCATGACCAGAGGGCGAAGTCGTTTGTCGGCGCGCCGGTACTCTACTACCGCAGGGAATATGGCGTGCGCGCCGCGGGCGCTGGGCGACATTTGTTTCCCTTCAATCTCGTGTACACCACTGCGGAGACTGAAGAGAGCCGGACGCCGTTCGCGATCGACGACGGAACCGGTAGCGCATGCATCCTGCCGCACGGAGCGGAAATCGTGTGCCGGCGCCGGTATGTGAGCCACGGCGACAACACGCGCCTCGTGGAAGAAAAGATTCTTCCGGGTGACCCGCTCTACGTCGTGGGGCAATTCTCGAGCCATACGCGGGAACCGCAGCTCGAACAACCCGCATACGAGCTCACCCGGCAATGGGAGCGCGACCCGGCGCAACGGCGTACCTTTGATCTCGATCGCAACGGGAGGCTCGACCAGAAGGAATGGCTGGCGATGCACGAGGCCGCAAAGCTGAAAGTAGTTAGTGACGCGGCGCGCGACGCGGCAGCGCCCGCTCATCATCTGATATTCAAGCCTGCTGACTCCCGGCCCTACCTGATTTCCTCAGTGCCGCCGGAAGAGCTCGCCGGCCGCTATCGTTTCTATCTGTTCGCGGGATTGCTGCTTGGGATCTCGTGTGCGGGCCTGCTGGCTGCGTCCCTGCTTGGCGCGCAGCCGTTCTAGTACCACGCCACCCCAGTCCCGCGCGGATCGCTCGCCGCCACCGCCGCGCCGGTTGCTCGCGACTTGAACACCGCCTGCATGTTTCCCCACCGCCGTCCGGCGCTTTCGACGACATGGCCCTTGGCCGCGAGCGCAGCGCGCCAGTCGGCCGGAAACGCATCGGGCTCGATCTCGATGCGGTCAGGCCAGTACTGATGGTGGTAGCGCGGCATCGCCACCAGCCGCCCGAGATCGACCTCGGGCGTGCGCAGATACTCGAGCACCGCGAGCAGCACCTGGCTCACGATACGCGAGCCGCCGGGCGCGCCGACGACGAGCACGCCTTTCTCGTCCTCGACGAACGTCGGGGTCATGCTCGACAGCGGCCGCTTGCCGGGGCCGATCGTGTTGGCCGTGCTGCCCCGCAGCCGGTACGAGTTGGGCACGTTGGTGCGCACCGTGAAGTCGTCGATCTCGTTGTTGAGCAGCACGCCGGTATCCGCCGCGACGATCCCGGAGCCGAACAGCCAGTTGACGGTGAGCGTGGCGGCAACCCGGTTGCCCGCGGAGTCGACCACCGAGAAATGCGTCGTGTTGCCGCTGCCTTCCTTCACGAGCGCATCCGGCAAGCTTTCGCTCGGGCTTGCGGCAGCCGGGTCGATCGTGCCCGCGCGGCGTGCAAGGTAGTCGCGGTCGAGCAGCCGGGCCAGCGGCACCGCGGCATGGTCGGGGTCGCCGAGAAAACGCGCCCGGTCGTGAAACGCGCGTCGCAGCGCCTCGGCGACGAGGTGCGCAGTTTCCGGCTCGGCCACTGCTCCGGGATGGAAGCGCTCGAGCATGGCGAACGCCTGAGCGAGCGCCACGCCGCCAGCCGAAGGCAGCGCGGCGGCCGTAATGCGGGCACCACGGTAGTTGAAACGCACCGGCTCGCGCTCGATCACCCGGTAGCGCGAGAGGTCGGCCGGCTGCCACGCGCCGCCGGCCGCGTTCACCGCCGCAACCAGGGCCTGCCCCACACGGCCACGGTAGAATCCTGATTCGCCTTCGCGTCCGAGCGTCTCCAGTGTCACCACGAGCTCCGGCTGGCGCAGCATGAACCCTGCCTGCGGCGCGCGGCCATCATCGAGATAGATTCGTCCCGCCCCGCTTTCCCGCAGCCGTTCCTCGCGCAGCCGTGCGATCCGGTGATAGCGCTGGTCGACCGGAAAGCCATTGCGTGCGAGCTCGATCGCCGGCACGAGCAATTGCGCGAGCGGCAGCTTGCCGTAGCCGCGCGCCACGTGCGCCATTGCTGCCGGGGTGCCCGGAATTCCCACCGACGTGCCGCCGCGCGTCGTCGCGCCGGGTACCGGCTTGCCCTCGGCATCGAGATAGGCCTGCGGGCGCGCGGTGGCCGGCGCAGTCTCGCGACCGTCTACCATCACCTGGTAGCCGTCGGCAGCGCGGTGCAACAGCCAGAATCCGCCACCGCCCAGTCCCGACGAGTACGGCTCGACCACCGCAAGGGCCGCCGCCACCGCGACTGCCGCGTCGAAGGCGTTACCGCCTTGTGCCAGCACCCGATGTCCCGCCTGGGTGGCCAGCGGATGCGCCGACGCGATCGCGGCGGACGGCTCTGCTGCGCGGCCGAGCGGCAGCCACAACAGCGCGAGAACGCACAGCGCCCAGCCGGCGCGCCGCGTGAGCGGCTGCCAAGCATCTCCTTCCGAACGCATGTGCCTCGGCATCAAGGTGTCAGGTGATTGCGAAAAAAAACTTCGGCACGGTGGAGTGAATCCCGCATTGCGTAGCGATTCGGCTCATGGCTCTGCTTGCGCTTGCCCGGATCGTCGTAAGCGTGGTGCGCGCCTTCGTAGAGCGCGAACTCGACGGCGGCACCGCGCGCCCGCGCCTCGGCCGCGAGCTCCTGGCACACCGCCGGGGACACCTCGTCGTCGTCCGACGCCGCGAGGATGAGCAGCGGCGCGTACGGCGAATAATTGCCCTCGCGCGCCTGCGTGCGGCAGCTCGGGTACAACGCCAGCGCCGCCCGGAATCCGGATGCCGCGTTCATGTCGCTGAGGCCCGGCGCATGCCGTCCCACTGTGGACAGCACGGTCATCCCGCCATTCGACCAGCCTTGCACGCCGATGCGGTCGGCGATCACATCACCGCGCCCGCGCAGATAGTCGAGCGCGCCGTAGGCGTCGAGCGGACGCACAAAGCGCTCGCTCACCTCGCCCGGGCGCTCGCTGTAGGAATGCTTGGGGAAGCCATCGGGGAAGCCGCGCGGACCGAAACTGTCGACGTGCAATGCAAGGTAGCCGCGATCGGCCCAGAAATTGCCCCACATCTTGTGGCGCAACGTCAGTGTCTCGGCGGAGTATGTGCCGCGCTTCAGCGAGGAGTACGCCCCGGAGCGGCCATGCAGCATGACCACCGCCGGGTGAGGGCCCGGCCCCTGCGGCCGGAATAGATAACCGATAAGTTGCGTCTTGCCGTCACGGCTCGGGAACTGCACTGTCTCCGCAACCTGTGCGGCGCGCGCCAGGGACGCGATCGCAGCGAAACCGAGCATTATGACCATGCCCGCGAGCACGAGTGCGCACCGGGCCCGCATCGCGCTGCCGGAATAGACGAGAAACTGATTCATAACCAATAGCATATCGCACAACTTCGGACCCGACCCGGTCCGTGCGGACCGGTTGCCGGCACCGAGCCGTTACGACCGCGCGTGCAGCCCGGGGCCGGCAGCATGTGAACTCGCGCGCCGCAAATCAGCGCGGCGACGAATTGCATCATAATGGCCCCCTGCAAAGCCGCGTCATGTTAAGAGTGCATAACACAACGAAACGCGTGATGCGCTGGCACGAATTTGGCTCACGGCGCGAGGCTTACCGTGTTGAATATCGCGAAACTTCACCAGGTGAGCGACCGCGCCATGGGCCGAAATTCGTGCCAGTCCAGAGGGTTACGGCCAGAGCCGCCGCTTATTATGTCGGGCGGCTTGGCCATGCGCCCCGGCCACGGTCTCGCGCAGCGTGTTGCGGGACGGGGCGCGGGGCGGCGTGTTCATGCGACAGCGCCCCGGGGCTTCCGCGGCTGCTCCCGCGAACGGGCCTGCGGCTAATGAGTCGCAGCCGCCGCAATATCCCCTGCGCCGCCCATCGCGTCATCGCCAATTCCGGCTCGCAACGCACACGCGCTCCATTATGTTAGGCACTCTAAATTATCTTCGCAGCGCGCCCAAAGCGAGGTGGTGGCTCTACGCCTGGATCGCGGCGGCCGTGGCATCGGCCATCCCGGCCGGGATCACCGCGTACGGCCAACTCAAAGAAGTCACCCGCCACGCGCGCGAGACGCTGATCGTCCAGCATCGGCTGTGGGAAATGCATCCCGAATATCACGGAACGCCGGAGACCTGGACGCGCGTTGCGTCACGGCTGCTTACCGACCGCCAGCTCATGCGCCGCGTACGCGCCAAGTACGGCGATCAAGGCATACAGGTCGAGCTCGATTACCGCCGCGACCTCACCATCGCACAGGCCGAGGTGGTCGTCGTTGCAGCGGCAGTCTGGGCAGCGCCGCTGGCCGCGCTCTACGGCCTGGCTGTCGTTTTGGTGCGCCGGCGGCGTCGCGCGCCACCGCCACCAACACCGTCGCGGCCGGCGAGCTACGACGACCCGCGCTACCGCTCCTGACTCGCGCCCCGTGCCCGCTTCCATTACCATTGGCCCCCCTGTAACCCGAAGCTGCCCCCCTTTCCACGAGACGTCCCGTGAAGAATCTGACTGCCCTCCTTGTCGCGCTCGGCGCAGCCGCTCTGGCGCCCGCAACAAACGCCCAGACCTACCCCAGCAAGCCGATCCGCCTCGTCGTCGGGTTCACCCCCGGCGGCGGCGTCGACATCAACGCGCGGCTGCTCGGCCCCAAGTTGACCGAGTATCTCGGCCAGCAGGTGATCATCGACAACCGCCCGGGCGCCGGCACCAACATCGCCAACGAGCACGTGGCGAAGTCCGCGCCGGACGGCCACACGCTGCTCATCAGCACCGCAACGGTGGCGATCAACATGAGCCTCTACAAGAAGGTCCCGTCCGACACGCTGCGCGACTTCACCGCGGTGTCGATGTTCTCGATGAGCCCGAACATCCTGGTGGTGCACGCGTCGGTGCCGGTGAAGAACGTCAAGGAGCTGGTCGCGCTCGCGCGCAAGAAACCGGGCGTGCTCAACTTCTCCTCCGCCGGCAGCGGCACCACCCAGCACCTGTCGGGGGAGCTGTTCAAGGTGAGCACCAATACCAACATCGCGCACGTCCCGTACAAGGGCAGCGCGCCGTCGATGACCGCGCTGATCAGCGGCGAGGTTGACCTGTCCTTCGCCAACATTCCCGCCATCTCGCAGCCCGTGAAGTCGGGGCGGCTGCGCCCGCTCGCCAATCTCGGCCCGCAGCGCTCGGACCAGCTGCCGAACGTGCCGACGATAAAGGAAGCCGGCGTGGACGGCGTCGAGGTTGTGGTGTGGTACGGCGTGCTCGTGCCCGCGGCGACGCCGCGCGAGATGGTCACGACGCTGGCGAACGCCATCGCCAGGGCAGCGCGGGACGCCGACGTTCGCAAACGCCTCATCGATCTCGGCGCCGAGCCGATGGGCAACACGCCCGAAGAATTCGGCAGGCAGCTGCGGGCCGAAGTCACGAAGTGGGCACAGGTGGTGAAGGTCTCCGGCGCGACGGTCGACTGACCTAGCACGCGGACAAATGCCGGGTGGGATCAGCGCGGCAATGTGTCCCCTGCTGCCGGCCGCTTGCGGGGCGCATCGCGCACATCCTTGCGCATCAGTGCCGCGCCCCAGGCGAGCAGCACGGCGTCGAGCCAGAACACGGGGATCATCCCGAGCGCGGTTCCCAGAAAACCGAAGACGAGCGGCATCGCCATTTCGGTGGCCTTGTTGACCATCTGGCGCAACCCTATCGCCTCGCCCGAGCGCCCCGGCGGCGCCCGGTTGTAGGCGAGAATCATCGACAAGGGGCTGCCGCACCCCAGACCCAGGCCGAGCACGAAGGCAACCAGCGCCAGCAATCCGAAGCTCTTCACGAACGGGAAGACGAGGCAGGTCGCAGCGGCGAGAAAGAGCGATGCGCTCAACACCCCCTCCTCGCTCATGCGCCGGGCGAGCCATGGCATCAGCGTGCGCACCAGCATCAGCGCCACCGCGAAAGAGCCCATGCAAATCCCGATTTGCGAAGCGCTGAGCCCGATCGAATGCCCGTAGATCGGCAGAAAAAGATTGAACAGCTCGAGCCCGGTCTCGATGATGCCGGCCGCAAGCAGCGCGCGGCGCAGCGGGCGGTCCTTGACCAGGTCGGCGAGGCGCTGTCCGTGCCGCTGTTCGTGCTTGGATTTCATCGGCGGCAGCAGCTTCGAGAACGAGAGCAATGCAACGATCGGCACTACCGGCACCGCCGCGAGCAGCAGGTAGGTGTAGCGATGGCCGATGAGATCGATCGAGAAGCCGGCCGTCATGGGACCGAACAGCGCAGTGAGCGCCACGCCCAGGCTGAAGATGCTGTAGTTGCGCGTGCGCGCGTGGCCCTCGCCGATCGATCCGACCAGGTTCTGTACCGTGACGACGTAGAAGATGTAGCACATGCCGATCAGCGTGGCCGACACGTACAGGATGCCGAGCCCGGGGAACAGGAATGGCAGCAGCAGCCCGGCCGAGAGGCCGCATGCGCCGAACACCATCGGCGCGCGCGGGCCGAACCGGTCGGCGACCCGCCCAGCGTAGATCGACAGCACGATCGGGAACATCGAGTACATGGCGAACAGCACGCCGATCTCGAATGGGTTTGCCCCGAGTTCGATCGCGAACAGCGAGATCAGGACTTTGCTGCCCTTGAAGCTGGTGTGCGTAAGCGCCGTCACCAGCACGATCAGCCAGATCGCCATCTAGCGGCTCCCGGATGGACATGGCCCGGGGCGCACGGCTGCGGCGCGCAAAGTAGCGCGCAGCAGAATGCGCGTGGCGGCAACCGGCGATGGTGACACTGGGTGGGGGCCCTGCAGGGAAAATGTTATTTTAGCCGACTTGCCCGCCCCAACCCGCCCGGCGGGACCGCGCATCACCACATCGAAAGGATTGCGAACATGCAGATCAAGAACATCGGCGTCGTCAGCCCGGGCGACATGGGGCAGGCGATCGCGATACGGCTCAAGGAGAGCGGCATTGCCGTGCATGCGGCGCTTGACGGACGCAGTGCGCGCACCCGAGCGCTGGCCGAATCTGCGGGGCTGCACGATTGCGGCACGATCGACGCGCTCGTGCAAACCTGCGACGTGATTCTGTCGGTGCTCAATCCGGGCGCAGCGGTAGACATGGCCCGCGAGATCGCGGCCGCGATGAGCGCGGACGGGCATAAACCGGTGTTCGTCGACTGCAACGCGATTGCGCCGCAGACGGCGCACGAGGTCGACGCCATCATCCGCGACGCGGGCGGGTCCTTCGTCGACGCCGGGATCCTCGGCTCGCCGCCGCGCGGCGACACTCGCACGCGCATCTATCTCTCCGGACCGGGCGCCCGCCTGCTCGAGCAGGTTTCGCATCCGAACCTGGTCTGGCGCGTGCTATCCGAGCACATCGGTGACGCGTCCGCCGTCAAGATGTGCTACGGGGCGATCACCAAGGGTGCCGTGGCGCTCGGCATGGAGCTGTTGATCGCCGCGCGCCGGCTGGGCGTGGAAGACGCGCTCGAGACCGAGCTCAAGGAAAGCCTCGCCGGCGTCTACCAGTGGCTGAATGGTCGCTTTCCCAGCACGCCGCCCAAGGCATACCGCTGGGTGCCGGAAATGAACGAAATCGCGAAGACGTTCGAAGCCGCCGGGCTCACCCCGCGCATCCCGCTCGGCGCCGCGGACATGTTCGAGCTCGTCGCCGCGACGCCGCTCGGCCGGGAAACGCCGGAACAGGCACGCGCGCAGGGCCGCAGCGGCGCCGATGTGATCCGCCAGCTCGCGGACTAGGCGCACCCGCGCCCTCAGATACGGTATATCGAGCGCCGGTCGCGGCTGAAAACAATGGCCTCGCCCGGCCGCTCGACGCGGCTGCGGCCAAGCAGGATCTGCCCCGCTCCGTCGAGTATCAGCTCGCCGCGCAGCACATGCACTTCTTCCCCGCTCTCCAGCGACACATAGGTGCCGTTGATGCTGTGATCGATGAGATAGAAGTGGGTCCGCATCAGCTTGATCGTCAAATGCCGGCGCGAGGCGTAACGGTCGGCCACGACGAGGTCGCAGTCCGTGTCCCTGCCGATGACGATGCCGGTGCGCCACTGGTCGATGCGCACCCGCTCCTCGTCGAGCGACACCAGCAGGCTGCCGGTGTCGCCCGGGATCAGTTTGTGCGGCTGGTCGTTGACATCAGTCAGGCCGATGCGGTCGGTACGCCACAACACCTGGTAGACGACCGACTCCTGATTGCTGCCTTTCAGCACCGTGTTGAAGACCGGCCGCACGCATGATTCGAGCGCCGCGGAAAGCGACTGACGGGTGACCTCCGTGGTGAGAATCTGCTCGGACGTCGCCACTGCCGTCAGGTACGCCGCCACGTTCACTGTGTCGCCGAAGACGTCGTTTTCCTCCACCAGCACCGGGCCATAGTGCAGGCCGATGTGGATCATCGCCGGGAAATTTCCTGGCCGGGTGGCGGCAATCCGGGACTGCATATCGCTCGCGGCGAGGACCGATTGGTCCGCGCTCGGGAAAACGCACAGGGCGGCATCGCCGAGGGTCTTGACCAAGCGGCCCTGGTGACGTGGAACCACGTCCACGATCGCCGCCAGGCAGGAATTGACGACGTTGCGCGCCGCCACGTCACCCAGCTTCTGGTAGAGACTCGTGCTGTCGCAAATGTCCGCGAACAACACGACCGCATTCTGCACTTCACGCGTCATCGGCGCCGATCATAGCGGAGAGCAGCGGCGGCGCACAAGCGCATCGCCATGCACCGGTCCGCCCCGCGGCAGCGTCAGGGCCAAGCGTGGGCCCCCTGGCGCGTCTTGGCGGATGCGAGGCAAACCGCCCGCGCAAGCTCACGCGGCGCCGGCGATGCCGCCGGGCTCCTCGAGCTCGGAGAAGCGCACGGGAAGGATATCCCGCGTCGCGAGCTTGCCCTGGGGCGACTTTTCGACCAGCGTGAGCGCCTGTTTCTCGGGAATGCCGGTGGGAATGATCATGCGCCCGCCCGGCTTGAGCTGCTCGAGCAACGGCGGCGGGATAAGCTCACATGCCGCGGTGACGATGATCTTGTCAAATGGCGCGTGTTCAGGCCATCCGTAGTAGCCGTTCGTGATCCCGACGGTAACATTCGTATAGCCCAGGCGACGGAGGCGTTTTTCCGCGCCTTGTGCGAGTTCCTGGATCATGTCGATGGTGTAGACCCGCGAGACGAGCTGGGCGAGAATCGCAGCCTGGTAACCCACGCCGGCACCAACCTCGAGCACCGTGTCGGTGCTCTGAAGCTCGAGCAAGTCGGTCATCAGCGCGACGATGTAGGGCTGCGAGACGGTCTTTTCGTAGCCGATCGGCAGCGGCCGGTTGAGGTAGGCGTACGGCTGCAGCTCGACCGGGACGAATTCGTGGCGCGGCAGGCTGCCGATAACCCGCATCACGCGCTCGCTGAACGCCGCCCGGCCGGTATGCGCCACCGTGAGCGCTGCCTCCAGCGCAACCTCCGCCATCATCTGCGCACGCAGGTCTTTGAACTGATCTTCGCCCATGAAACAAAAGACTGCCCGGATCGCAGAAAATTCCCCGCCACCGGGAATCATCAGCAGCAAGGTTTCGCGCGGCCGACATCCGGTTGCCGCCACGAACAATTTCCCACAGGATGCAGGGTTAATGACGCCTGTGCAACACCGCTGGGACCTCACCCCTGCCGAGGCGATCGCCCTGCAGAACCGGCTGCGCGCCCGCGTCGTGCTGGAAGACCGCCTCGGACGCGTGGAACGCGTGGCCGGAACCGATGTCGGATTCGAGCACGGCGGCAGGGTCACCCGGGCGGCGGTCGCGGTCCTGGCCTTTCCCGGCCTCGACCTGATCGATTCGGCACTGGTGCGCATGCCGACGCGCTTTCCCTACGTTCCCGGTCTGCTGTCGTTCCGTGAAACGCCCGCCGTGCTTGCGGCGCTTGGGCAGCTCGAGCGCGCCCCCGATCTCATCCTCTGCGACGGCCAGGGCTACGCCCATCCGCGGCGCTGCGGGCTCGCCAGTCACATCGGACTCCTCGCCGGCGTGCCGACCATCGGTGTGGCAAAAAGCCGGCTCACCGGCACCTACGACGATCCGCCGCAGCGGCGCGGCAGCTGGCGCCCGTTGCTCGACGGTAGCGAGGTGATAGGCGCCGTCGTGCGCACGCGAGCCGGTGTCAAGCCGCTGTTCGTATCATGCGGACACTGCGTGAGCCTCGCCACGGCGGTGCGTTACACGCTCGCGTGCGCACGCCGTTACCGCCTGCCCGAAACCACCCGCTGGGCGCATCGCCTCGCCTCGGGTCCCGGCAAGGTGGCGCGTTGAACGCGGCGCGCGGGGCGCGGAACCGGCGCGGGAATTGGACGTGCCGGCCTAATTGCTGCATCCTTGCCATCCCGGGCGCGGAGGCGCCGCGGGGCTGCAGATAGTCAACCGGAGCTGGAATGACCGCACAACAAGACACGGAAAACATGGCGCTGTTTTGCGATTTCGAAAACGTGGCGCTCGGCGCGCGCGACGCGAAATACGGCAAATTCGACATGAAGCGGGTGCTGGAGCGCCTGCTGCTCAAGGGCAACATCGTCGTCAAGAAAGCCTATTGCGACTGGGAGCGCTACAAGGAGTATAAGGCGCCGATGCACGAGGCAGCGTTCGAGCTGATCGAGATCCCACACGTGCGCCAGTCCGGCAAGAATTCGGCCGACATCCGCATGGTGGTCGACGCGCTCGACCTGTGCTACACGAAATCGCACGTCGACACGTTCGTCCTAATCACCGGCGACTCGGATTTCTCGCCGCTGGTGAGCAAGCTGCGCGAGAACAACAAGACCGTGATCGGCGTCGGCGTCAAGGAATCCTCGTCCGACCTCCTGATCGCCAACTGCGATGAGTTTATCTATTACGACGACCTGGTGCGCGAGAAGGCGAAGAAACAGAGCAAGCGAAAGTCGGGCAGGCAGGGCGGCGCGAAGACCGAGGAGCCCGCGCCCAAGGAAGCCGGCAAAAAGGAGGAGGCCCTCGATCTGGTGCTGGAGACGGTGGAGGCGTTGTTCGCCGAGCGTGGCGCGGAGGACCGGATCTGGGGCTCGATGGTCAAGCAGGCGCTCAAGCGGCGCCAGCCGGGATTCAACGAATCGTATTACGGCTTCCGCTCGTTCGGGAAACTGCTCGACGAGGCCGAGGCGCGAAAACTCCTCACGCTGGAGCCCGACGAGAAATCCGGCGGCGTGATCATCACGAGTTTCAACCCGGATTATTGAACGCACGCTGAAGCCGCCGGTCATATTTCTTTGCGCAACCGTCTTAGCTCATGAACCGGCACTACCAGGATCGGACGCGAATCTACACGTTCGCGGGACGCAGCTTTCTCGAGCGCGTGCTGCTCGGTATCGTCGGGCTCGCGATACTGGTGCTCGCATTCTTCTTTCTCACCATCGCGCTCGTTGCCGGCGCTCTGCTCGCCGGGGTTATCCTCGCGCGCTGGTGGTGGCTCACGCGCAAGTTCCGGGCAGCGCGCGCAGCGCAGGCTGACGAGATCATCGAAGGGGAATACACGACGGTCGAGCCCGACGGGCCGGACCGGCTGACGCGTCCGCCCGAACGCTGAGCGCCGGCCCGCACTGGCCGGCGCGGCGTATCAGGCAAGCTTGTCCTGGGCGCGCCGGTCGAAACTCGCGACGTTGACGATGATGCGCACGTGCTCGCCGTCGCCGATCGGTCCGCGGTCGTCGGCTGCCGACACGCGAAAGGTGAGCGTGCGACCTTCCACCTTGACGAGTTCCGCCTGCGCCGTGACCCGCAGGCCGACCGGCGTAGCCGCGAAATGCCGCACGTTGAGGTGGGTGCCGACCGTCTGATGGCCCGGTGGCAGCCTGCCCTCGACCGCCTGCAGCGCCGCTGCCTCCATGAGATTCACCATCACCGGTGTCGCCAGCACCTTGACCGTCCCGCTGCCGACGTGAGGCGCCGTGTGCTGATCGGCCACTTTGGCGCCGGCCGAGCCTTTCAGGCCCGGCGCGAGCTTGCCGGCATCCGTCACGCCAGCACTTCCGGCATCGCGACGGCGAATCCCTGGGCGTAGTCGACACCCACCAGCTTGAGCCTGTCCAGCGTCTCGGTCTGCTCGACCAGCTCGCCGACGGTACGCATGCCGTAGGCGTGGCAGATGTCGTTGATCGCCTTCGCGGTCTTGAGATGGCTCGCGCTGGCGTGGATCTTCCGGACGATGTCGCCGTCGATCTTGACGACGTCGACGGCCAGTTTCTTCAGCGCCTCGTAGGATATCCGGTCGCCGTTATACCCCGTCAGCGCCACGCCGCAGCCGGCTTTCTTCAGCCGCTTGACCATGTTGCCCAGGGCGGCGAGGTTCGCCTCGGCATCCGCTTCGGTCACCTCGAAAAAGACCGCACCCGGGGCAACCTTGAACAGGTTCAGCTGTTCCCCCAGGAACGCGGGGAACTCGTGGTTGCGGATCGTCTCGACCGACAAGTTGATGCTGCAGCGGGCGGGGTAGCTCTTGCCGTCCTTGCCGGACGCCTTGTGCAGCCAGCTCAGGACCCGTGTGATGATCCAGCGGTCGAGCGTATACATCAGCGTGTAGCTCTCGAGTACCGGGATGAAGGTGCCCGGCGGCAAGAGGGTCTCTTCTTCGTCGAGGAAACGGATCAGGATTTCACGGTACGGCACCTCGGCGATGCGCTTCAGCGGCTTGATCTCCTGCGAGTGCAGGACGAACCGGTCCTGCTCCAGGGCCTCGATCAGCTTGTCTGCGGTGTCTTGACGTTCCGCGCTCAAATTCGCCATGCGTCGATCGCTTCCTGTTGTATTCTTGCCCCTCTCTTCTCTAATTGCGGCCGCCTTGTGCGGCGGTGCGGCCCCTGACCACGCTGCCGCTGCGCAATAGGCTGAACTTTACAGAAATGTTTGCGGCACAGCCAGCCGCAGCGACCTAAATTTGCATCAAGGGCGCTTGCGGCAGCGCGAAATCTCCCAAAAGTGGAGATTTCGCTGCATATCCGGCCCGGCCGTGCATGAGATCGATTGACGTTTCGCCGTGCTCGCGGTGGTGATTGGAACCTATTTCATCAAACCCCACGTGATGCGTTGCGGCCAAAACGGGATGAATGCGAGGAGCGGTGCGCAGCCAATATCGCGGCGGCTGCGACTCGTTAGCCGCAG
>JBFKNN010000032.1:0-20532 GCA_041629335.1 Burkholderiales bacterium
ATCGCGGAAACGCTGCCCGGCTACGATGCGTCGCTGTGGACCGGCTTCCTCGCACCCGCCGGCACGCCGGCGCCCGCCATCGGCCGCTTGCACAAGGCGATTTCGAAGCTGATGAAGTCGGACGACGTGACAAAGGCCTACGACAAGCTCGGCACGGATGTCGTCGCGACCGACCCGAAGGCCTTCGACACGTTCCTGAAGAGCGAATATGCGACGTGGGGCAACGTTGTCCGCGAGCTCAACCTGACGATCAAGTAATCCGGACACGGACGTAAGACGGGGGCGCGGCGCGTCCCCGTTTTTTTTCGCCTGCGGTCTCGTGCCGGTCAGGCCCGCGCGCCGATTCGGAACGACGCCTTGTCCTGCGCGTCGAGCTGGGCCATGAGCCCGGTTTCCCACTTGAGGTACTGCTTCATCGCCTCGCGGTTGCCGGCGTGGCGGTCGTGCACGAAGAAGAGATAGTCGATGCACTCGGCATCGGGCGGGGCGGCGGGGGACGCTTCTGTCGCGTAGCCCGCCTGCCGCCACGCAGCCAGTCCGCCTGCGAGCAAGCTTACGTCGTTGATGCCGGCATCGATCAATTCGCTCGCCGCGAGGCGCGCGAGGTCAGGCTCCTTGGCCACCAGAACGATCGTCCCGTTCGCTGCGCGCGCCGCCGCGGCGAGCCGCGGGCGGACGCTCCAGCGGCTGCCGGGAACATGCGCCTCGCGAAAGTCCATGCTCGGGCCGAGATCGATCACGGTGCAGGCCGCTGCGTCGAGCGAGCGCTTCAGCTGTGCGGGCAAAACCTTGGGCAGATCCGGCAGATGTGGCGCCGCCAGAGGCGCGCCTGCCAGCGGCGCGGTGACGCCGCCTTCCAGCACGTAGACGTCGCAACCCAGCTGTTTCAGCCAGCTCGCGACGACCGGCGCGCGCACGCCTTCGCCGTCGATCAGCACGATGCGCGCATTGCGCACCCCGACCCATTGGTCGGTCGCCTGTATCAGCTGTCCGCCCGGCGCATGCACCGCGCCGGGAATCGAGCCGGCCCGGAATTCCTCGCGCGTCCGCACGTCGCAAAGATAAGTCGTGCGCTGCGTGTCGTGGAGCCACCCCTGCACTTCGCCTGCCGGCACGCTGCGGACGGCGAAGCGCGCCATGAGCCGTTTCGCCGCCGACTGTTGCGCGGGCAAGGCGGCCGCGTCGATCGCGTCGGGATACTTGCGCGTGGAGCCGTACTCCAGCTCGCGTCCGGAAAGAATCCAGCCCTGGGTACCGTTCTCCAGCGCGTAGACCGGGTTGGGCACGCCGAAGTTAATGAGCGTCTGCGCACCGATGATCGAGCGGGTGCGCCCGGCGCAGTTGACCACGATCTTGGTCTTCGGGTTCTTCACCATCGAGGCAACGCGCAGCGGAAGCTCCGCGTTGGGACAGCAGGTGGAGCCGGGAATGGTCATCTTGTGGTGCTCGTTGACCGGCCGGCCGTCGAGCAGCACGAAATCCTCGCCCGCCTCGGTCATGCGGGCCAGCTCCTGCGCGCTGACGCGCGGGGTGCCGTACGCATGCTCGACCAGCTCGCCGAATGTCTTGCTCGGCACGTTGACGCCGGCAAACAGCGCGTAGCCGGCCGCGGCCCACGCCCGGTTGCCGCCGTTGGCCACGGCGACGTTGCTGTAGCCCATCGCCTGCAGGCGCCGGGCCGCGCGGTCGGCGATTCCGAGTTCGCCATCATCGGTCACCACGATCGCTGCGGCTCTGCGCGGCACCAGCGCGCCGATGTCGAGCTCGAGCCGGCTGTAGGGAAGGGGCGTCGCAAACAGCATGTGCGATTCGCCAAACTGGCCGGGCTCGCGCACGTCGAGCAGCGCGAACTCGGTGCCGTCGTGCAGCATCGTCTTCAATTGCTGCGCGGAAACGCGATTCAAAGGAATCATGGGGGAAACATTGCAAGCGGTCGTCGGACCTGCCGATTATACCGGCGACCGGGAATCGGCAGAGCAGGCGCGGATTGGCGGTCAGCGCAACAGCAGCGGCAGCCCGCTCACGATCAGGATCAGCGCAACGAGCCGCTGGAACGCAACCTGATTCAGGTTGGCATGGATGTGGTTGCCGACGAAGACCCCGATCAGCATCATCGGCAACGCTGCCGCACAGGTGATCATCACATCGCGGTCAAACTCGCCGACGGCGATGTAGCCGGCAGCCCGGAATACGCCCAGTCCGAAGAGAATGCCCGCGATCGTCGCGCGGAACGGCGTCTTGCCGTGCTTCAGGACGTCGAGATAGATCGCAAAGAACATACCGGCCATCGAGCCGAATATGGTGCCGACGAAGCCGGCGGTGGTCCCCGCCGCGGGGGTCAATACCGGCAACGGAAGGCGCAAGCGGCCGATCGGCCTGACCGTCGCCCACAGCGAAAACGAGCCGTAGCCGACCACGAACCAGCCGAGCGTCTTCGCCAGCGTGAGGGCGTCGAGGACCTTGAAGAAGTAGAGCCCGATGGCGACGCCGACCGCGCACCAGGGCATCACGCGCCACAGATCGCGCCAGACGATGTGCCGGTACTCGGTGCGCAGGATTGCGGCCGACGAGATGAGGCCGAGGAAGGTGACCATGGGCACGACGGTCTTCAACGACATCACCCAGGCGAGCAGCGGCACCGTCACGCCGCCGAATCCCGCGCTGCCGCGGACCGCGTACGAGACGATGAGGATGCCGCCGAAGAACGCGAGCTCGAGGCCGCCGAGATCGGTGACGGACAGCACTCAGCGCTCGCGGCAACGAGGCGTGGCTGAGGCGGGGGCGGGACCGTTCGGGCGAGGCATCCCGCGCGCTTTCAGGGCTTTTTCTTGTGGGCGGGGGGCTTGATGCCAGCGCCGCCGAGGAGCGCTGCGGTCGGGCGCTGCGGCCGCCCGCGATGGGGAAGCGGTGCTTCGCGCTGCTGCTCCGGCGCGTCGCTCGCGGCAGGCTCGTAGGGCTTGGAGAAATCGAAACCGTCGGCCGCGATCTTGGGTGCGCTCCTGGGCGCGGTCTTGTGTGCGCTCTGGGGCTGGGCTTTCCCCCCGTGCGCCGGGCGGTCACGCTCGTGGCGTTGGCGCCGCCCCTCGCGCTCGAATCCTTCCGCGCGCTCGCGCGGAAGGGCGCGTTTCAGGAGCTTCTCGATCTCCGAGAGCAGGTGCATTTCATCCGGGCTCACCAGCGAGATGGCTTCGCCCGGCAGGCCCGCGCGGCCGGTGCGGCCGATGCGATGCAGGTAATCCTCCGGCGAGTAGGGCAGCTCGTAATTGACGACGAAGGGCAGCTCCTCGATGTCGAGGCCGCGCGCGGCGATGTCGGTCGCGACCAGGATGCGCGCCTTGCCCTGCTTGAATTCCTCGAGGGCCTGCATGCGCTCGGCCTGCGTGCGGTCACTGTGGATGGCGGTCGCCCCGAGCCCGTCCTGCTCGAGCTGGCGCGCGAGCCGGTTTGCGTCGCGCTTCATGCGCACGAACACCAGCACTTGCTGGATGTCGCGCGAGCGCACGAGATGCGCGAGCAGCGCGCGCTTGCGCAGCGCCGGGACCTCGTAGACCTGGTGCGAGACGAGGTCGGCGGGCGCATTGCGCCGCGCCACCTCGATCATGATCGGGGCGTTCAGCAGCTCCTTGGCGAGCCGGCGGATCTCGTCGGAAAACGTGGCCGAGAACAGCAGGTTCTGCCGCTTCGGCGGGAGCACGGCGAGGATGCGCTTGATGTCGGGCAGGAAGCCCATGTCGAGCATGCGGTCGGCTTCGTCCAGCACCAGGATCTGCACCTGCGACAGGGTAACCGTCTTCTGTTGCAGGTGATCGAGCAGCCGGCCGGGGGTCGCCACCAGGATTTCCACCCCCGCGTGCAGGTTCTTGATCTGCGGCTTGATGTCGACCCCGCCGAACACCGTTGCCGAGCGCAGCGGCAGGTGCTTGCCGTAGATCTGGACGCTTTCCTCGACCTGCGCGGCGAGCTCGCGGGTGGGCGCGAGTATCAGGGCCCGTACCGGATGGCGCGCCGGGGAGGGGCTGGTGTTGCCGAACGGGGCGAGCAGTTGCAGCAGGGGCAGCGTGAAGCCCGCGGTCTTGCCGGTGCCGGTTTGCGCGCAGCCCATGATGTCGCGGCGTTCGAGAATTGCGGGGATCGCCTTGGCCTGGATCGGCGTCGGCTCGCTGTAGCCCTGGTCGACCACCGCGCGCAGCAACTCCGGAAGCAGCTTGAGAGACTCAAACGACATGGCAACGATCCCGGGAGCGCATCCGGCGCGGGATGCGCGGCACTCGACTACCGATCACGGCGGCCGGCGAGGGTGGCGGGCTGGACAAGCTCGAAAGTAGGCGTCTTCACGGACCGGTATTATACCGCGGGAGACGTATCCGGTTAACCCGTCCGGTGCGCGGTGCGGGGCGGCGGGAGCGTCCGGACGCTCCCGAAAACTGGATAAAATTCAGAAATCTGGTAAATTGTGCGCTACGGTACGGCAACGGCGCATTGCGCGCCGCCAACCGCTGCCGGGCCAAACCGGAAACGTATGCTATCGATCATGCAAGACGCGGCTGAACCGACGCTGGCGCCAGTGTCGTTTCCGCTGATCCTGACGCTGGACACGCACGGCGTGCCGCATCGCTGGATCAGCTGGCAGCACGCCTGCTACTACTACGCCAAGGACCAGGTGGCGTGGAGCCTCGGCGAGCACGCGTTCACCGTCTACGGCGGGCTGAACCGGATGACCGGCGAGCGTTCGTGTATCAGCGCGGCGAGCATCATCGCGATCAAGGGCCGCGCGATGGCGATGAAAGCCTTCAGCCAGGTGCCGCCCTTGAACAACCGGGAGCTGTTCCACCGCGACCGCCAGATCTGCGCCTACTGTGCTCGCATGTTTCCGATCGCAAAGCTGACGCGCGATCACGTCAAGCCGTTCTCGCGCGGCGGCCGGGACATGTGGATGAACGTCGTTACCGCGTGCCGTTCGTGCAATGAGAAGAAGAGCGACCGCACGCCGGAGCGCGCCGGAATGGAACTGGTTTACCTGCCGTACGTGCCGAACCGCGCGGAGTACCTGATTCTCACCAACCGTCGCATTCTCGCTGACCAGATGGAGTTCCTGGCGCAGCACGTGCCGGCGCAAAGCCGCCTGCACCAGAAGCAGCCGTAACGGTTACCCGCGCGCCCGGGTTCAGTTGCGCCGGGTCTGTGCGCGCATGTACGCCTCTTCGGCCGTCAGCTCGGCCGCTTTTTCCCGAAACAACAGCCAGAACAGGGCGCCATTGGCGAGGATGAAGAACACCTCGAGGTAGAGCAGGGTCGTGACAATGACGTGGGCGGGACGGCGGTCGAAGAGGAAATAGAAGCCTTCGAAGCTCGGGATCGCCGCCTTGGTCAGCGCGAAGACCGATTCGAACGGCGGGAACAGCAGTACCAGCACCAGATTGGCGCCGGTGAAAAGCAGCACCGCGTTCTGCGGGTTGAAGCGCCGCCGCCGAGACGGTCGGCGATCGCGCAGCAGCTCCCAAGCAATGCCGGCGTTGATCAGCACGACGAAAGCTTCGAGCGTAAACAGGCTTGTGTTGACCTCGGCATAGCGCCCGACGTCGAGGAAGAAGCGAAATCCGCCGAAGATAGCGACATTGGAAGCAACGGCGTACTCGTCTACCGGCGGGAAAAGCAGGATCAGCACGAGATTCGCGGCAAAAGCCGTGATCGCGATCCATTGATTCCGATTCATCGCGCTACCCCGCAGGATCGATCGGGGAAATTATAGGCAGAATCAAGAAAACAATTGAAGAAGGATGTATAGCCTATTGGTTTTAAGATATATTAGTTTGTCTTTTCCTGGCAGTAAGGGAGCGCCAACGCCTGCAGGACGGCCCCGCTCGCCCGCACCTGCGCGAACACGGCGACGCTCAGGTCGCCGGTTTTCCAGCCCGGCGCGAACTTGAATCGATGCGTGATCGCCGGTGTGTGCTGGGCCGGGAACGGACCAGCCAGTTCGCGCACCACGAAGTCGTGCGCGAGACGCTGTCCGCGATTTTCGCCCGAAGTGACATGGTTGCCGAGACGATCCTCAAGCAGCGCGAGGTAGACGTCCGCGCTGCTGCGCGTCTCCGGATCGGGCACCGCGACCTCGGCCCGGGCCTCCAACTCCGCGTTGCCGGGCGCGAGCGTCAGGCCGAGCCGGGCACCAGGTCGCTGCTGATTGATGGCGGCGACGGCGGCGGCAATATCATCGCGCCAGAAGCCGCGACGGTAATCCTTGCCGTCGAGCATCAGTTGCGGGGTGTAGACGAAGCGGGCGCCGTTGCGCACGTTCACATGGCGCTGGCGCTCGCTGAACCGGCGCTGTGCATAAGGATCGGGCCAGCCGATGTAATCCCAATAGTCGACATGGAAACCCAGCACGACGACGCGCTCGGGGGTCAAGCCGCGCCCGGGAAGCCCGCTCACCCAGCGGTCCGCGGGCGGGCAGCTGCTGCACCCCTCCGACGTATAGAGCTCGAGCAGCGCGACGCGGCGCTCACCGCTCGTGGCAGTGCAGGAGGTCGCCTCTGCCACGACCGGCAGGCACAGCAGCGTGCCGAGCGCGAGGGCAAGGCGAGCAGAAAATGGCGTCCGGGCCTTATCCATCAATCAATTGTCGTTTTCGGACGGCCGAAACTTACGGCGCCAAGGCGCGGTCAACGGTTTCTGTTATCATGCGCGGCTCGCTGATCATATCGCCCTGATTCTTTGTGCCTTTATGTCAAAATACGATCTTCACTGCCATTCCACCCGCTCCGACGGGCTGCTGAAGCCGCGGGAGCTGGTGGCGCGGGCGTCGGAGCGCGGGGTGACAGTGCTCGCGCTGACCGACCACGACGATACCGGCGGGCTGCGCGAGGCAAGCGCGTGCGCTGAGGCAGCGGGCATGCAGTTCGTGAACGGCGTCGAGGTGTCGGTCACGTGGGCCGACCAGACGTTGCATGTCGTCGGCCTCCACGTCGACCCCGATCACCCCGCACTCGCCGACGGCCTCGCGCGCGTGCGCAGCGGCCGGCAACGGCGAGCCGAAGACATGGCGGCCGGGCTCGCGCAGGCGGGAATCCCGGGCACTTTCGAAGGCGCGAGCGCCTACGCGACCAATCCCGCGCTCGTCGGGCGCACGCATTTTGCGCGCTTTCTGGCAGCGCGCGGCTATGCGCGCGATGTTGGCGCGGTGTTCCGGCGCTATCTGACCGCGGGCAGGCCCGGCTACGTGCCGCACCAGTGGGCAAGCCTCGAAGAAGCGGTGACGTGGATCCGGGCGAGCGGCGGCATTGCGGTGCTGGCGCATCCCGGGCGCTACCGGATCGGCAACCTGCAGCGCGAGGAACTGCTCGGCTGTTTCAGCGATCTCGGCGGAAAAGGGGTCGAAGTCGTCACCGGCAGCCACACCCCGGAACAGCACATCACCTGGGGCCATTACGCACAGCGCTTCGGCCTGTTCGCTTCGGTCGGTTCGGATTTCCACGGCCCGGGCGAGAGCCTGCGCGACCTGGGTTCGTTGCCGCCGTTGCCGGAGGGGTGTCGGCCGGTGTGGGAGCTATTCTGAAGGCGGAACGGACACGTACCGGCCTTCATTCATCGTTCATCGTGTGATCCTAACGTGGCACAGTTCTTCACCATCCATCCCGAGAACCCGCAGCCGCGGCTGATCCGGCAGGCCGCCGAGATCGTGGGTGCCGGCGGCGTCATCGTCTATCCGACGGATTCGTGCTATGCGCTCGGCTGCCGCATCGGGGACAAGGCGGCGGTCGAGCGCGTGCGCGCGATTCGGGCGCTCGACCCGCGCCACCATTTCGCGCTGCTGTGTCGCGATCTTGCCGAGCTGGGCATCTACGCCAGGCTCGACAATCAGCAGTTCCGGCTGCTGAAGAGCCTGACGCCCGGTGCCTACGCGTTCATCCTGCGCGCATCGCGCGAGGTGCCGAAGCGGCTGCAGCATCCGCGCCGCCGTACCATCGGGCTGCGCGTCCCGGATCACGCCGTGGTGCAGGCGCTGCTCGCCGCGCTTGGCGAGCCGTTGCTGTCCTCGACGCTGCTGTTGCCCGGGGAGGCCGTGCCGCTAAACGACGCGCGGGAGATCCGTGGACGACTCGAACGGCAAGTCGACCTCGTGATCGACTGCGGCCCGTGCGGGATCGAGCCCACCACGGTGGTTGACCTGACCGGCGATGCGCCGGTCATCACGCGCGTGGGGAAGGGCAGCACCGCGCCGTTGACGGCATGATTGCGCTTGCCGCCGGGCTGGCCGCGAACGATGAGACCGGGAAAAACGAGCCTGTTTACGCTACACTCCGCAATTTCGCGCGCCACTTCCTGACACCCTCGGCTTCCAGTCTCGTGACCGCTTCTCCACTGCACCGGGCGCGGCTTCCCGTGGCGACACAGCCGCCGCGCCGCAATTGATGGAACTCACCCTCGTCCAAACCATCGCGGTATACGCGCTGCCGGTGGTCTTCGCGATCACCCTGCACGAGGCGGCGCACGGCTATGTCGCCAAGCATTTCGGCGACCTCACGGCCTATGCAGAAGGCCGCGTCAGCCTGAACCCGCTGCGTCACATCGATCCGATCGGCACGGTGGCGCTGCCGCTGGTCCTGCTGGCAGTGACCAAGCTGTTCGGCGGCGGGATCATCTTCGGCTGGGCAAAGCCCGTGCCGGTGAATTTCGGCAACCTGCGCAGCCCGAAGCGGGACATGCTCTGGGTGGCCGCGGCGGGGCCGCTCGCCAACCTGGCGATGGCGCTCGGGTGGGCGCTCGCGCTGAATGCCGGGCTGATGCTCCCCGGCGGATACTTCGCGCTGCCGCTCATTCTGATGGGGGCGGCGGGCGTGTTCATCAATGTCATCATCATGGTGCTGAACCTCCTGCCGCTGCCGCCGCTCGACGGAGGACGCATCCTGGTGAGCCTGCTGCCGCACCGCCTCGCTTATAATGTAGCGCGTATCGAGCCTTATGGATTCGTCATCCTCATCGTGCTGCTGTTTGCCGGGGTTCTCGGCCTCATCCTGTGGCCGCTGATCCACATCGTCGTGTCGATCGTCGAATGGTCGTCCGGCCTGCCGTCGGGCGTCGTGTTTCGGCTGCTCGCGTCGATCGGATGATTTTGGGCCGGGAATGACACCATGTTCGTGAACCGCGTACTGTCCGGCATGCGCCCTACCGGCAGGCTCCATCTCGGGCACTACCACGGCGTGCTCAGGAACTGGGCCAAGCTCCAGCATGAATACGAGTGCTTCTTCTTTGTCGCCGACTGGCACGCGCTCACCACGCATTACGACACACCCGAGATCATCGAGCGTAACGTATGGGACATGGTGATCGACTGGCTTGCCGCCGGCGTCGATCCGGCGCAGGCGACGCTGTTCATCCAGTCGCGCGTGCCCGAGCACGCCGAGCTGCACCTGCTGCTGTCGATGGTCACTCCGCTCGGCTGGCTCGAACGGGTGCCGACCTACAAGGATCAGCAGGAGAAGCTGCCCGACAAGGACCTCTCGACTTACGGCTTTCTCGGCTATCCGCTGCTGCAGAGCGCCGACATTCTCATCTACCGCGCCAACCGGGTGCCGGTGGGAGAAGACCAGGTGCCGCACATCGAGTTCACGCGCGAGATCGCGCGTCGCTTCAATCACCTGTTCGGCCGCGAGCCGGACTTCGAGGCGAAGGCGGAACAGGCGGTCAAGAAGCTCGGTGTGCGCCGCGCGCGGCTCTACCGGCAGCTGCGCACCAAGTACCAGGAGCAGGGCGATGCGCAGGCGCTTGCCGGGGCGCGCGCGCTGCTGGAAGAGACGCAGAACTTGACTCTCGGCGACCGCGAGCGGCTGTTCGGGTATATCGAGGGCGTCGGCAAGGTGGTGCTGCCCGAGCCGCAGGCGCTGCTCACTGAGTCGGCGAAGATGCCCGGCCTCGACGGGCAGAAAATGTCGAAATCGTACAACAACACGATCACGTTGCGCGAAGACGCCGACTCGGTCACCAGGAAGGTGAAGACCATGCCGACCGATCCGGCGCGCGTCAAGCGCTCCGACCCCGGCGATCCGGACAAGTGCCCGGTGTGGCCGCTGCACCTCGTGTACTCGGACGATGCGCGCCGGCAATGGGTGCAGGAAGGCTGCCGCAGCGCCGGCATCGGCTGTCTCGAGTGCAAGCAGCCGGTCATCGACGCGGTGCTCGCGGAGCAGGCGCCGATGCGCGAGCGGGCCGAGCGCTACGTCGAGGACCCGACGCTGGTCAAGAGCATTATCGCCGACGGCTGCGAAAAGGCGCGCAAGCTCGCACAGGAGACGCTGCGCGAGGTGCGAGAGGTGATGGGGCTCGATTACAACTGATTCGGCAGGCGCCGCCGGACGCGCCGCGCCGGTCTGCGGCGGCGGTTGATTGCCGTTCAACCGAAGGCCCCAGGCGCTGCGCA
Organism: Burkholderiales bacterium; assembly: GCA_041629335.1. Lineage (GTDB taxonomy): Bacteria > Pseudomonadota > Gammaproteobacteria > Burkholderiales > SG8-41 > JBFKNN01. The sequence goes on from JBFKNN010000032.1 coordinate 10,418, forward strand.
CACGCTTGCGTCGGCCACACCTTGTGTCGCGGCTATTCGGCTCGAGTTCTTTCTTATTCAATGCGTTATCTCCTCGCCGGCACGGCCTGCGGGCGGGTAGGTTTGCCCGTCGTTTCGCTGTAGAATACGCCGATGCCGGAGCCGAAAAGAATAATCTCACGCCCCGGTGCGGTTCGCGTGACCGCACGGGCCGGTCTCCCTCCCGCTCAACGATCCGATTCAGGCGCTATCTGCGCCGCGACGGTGCGTCCATGACGGATCCGGCCGCGAACCCCGCCGGGCCGATCGCCAAGGTGTACGGCGAGCCGTATCTGGAGGTGCCGCAGGACCTGTATATCCCGCCCGACGCGCTCGAAGTGTTCCTCGAGCAGTTCGAGGGGCCGCTCGACCTGCTGCTCTATCTCATCCGCAAGGAGAACGTCAACGTTCTCGATGTTCCGATGGCGCGGCTCACCGAGCAGTACCTGGAATATGTCGAGATGATGCGCGCTCACCAGCTCGAGCTCGCCGCGGAGTACCTCCTGATGGCGGCGATGCTGATCGAGATCAAGTCGCGCATGCTGCTGCCGCGGCCGGTGAGCACCGAGGGCAGTGAGGAGGATCCGCGTGCGGAGCTGGTGCGGCGTCTGCTGGAGTACGAGCAGATGAAGCTTGCCGGGCAGGGATTGAACGAGCTGCCGCAGGCCGGTCGCGACTTTACGCTGATCCAGGTGCTGTTCGAGCGCGACGTCGCACAGCGGCTGCCGGACGTGAATCCCGAGGACCTGCGCATGGCGTGGCTCGGGCTCATACAACGAGCGGCGGTCAACCGCCATCACAAGGTCACGCGCGAACAGCTCTCGGTGCGCGAGCACATGAGCCGGATCCTGCGGCGCCTGCAGGAAGCGAAATTCGTGGAGTTCGCCGACTTGTTCAACCCGGGTCAGGGCATCGCCGAGCTGGTCGTCACGTTCCTGGCGGTGCTGGAGCTCGCGCGCGAGCTGCTGATCGAAGTCACCCAACAAGCGGCGTTTTCGCCGATCTACGTCAAGCTGAAGACCGGGCATCTCGCCGTGGTCGGATAGAGCTCAACGATGGACAACACCTCACTCGATCTCAAGTACATCAAGACGGTGCTCGAGGCGGCCCTGCTCACGAGCCAGGAGCCGCTGACGCTCTCGGAACTGAAGAAGCTGTTCGACGATGATCTCGGCAACGAGACGCTGCGCAAGATGCTGGACGAGCTGCGCGGAGACTGGAGCGGGCGTGGCGTCGAGCTGGTGAATGTTGCCTCCGGCTGGCGTTTCCGCACGAAGCCCGAGTATCAGAAATTCATCGAGCGCCTGAATCCGCAGAAGCCGCCGCGCTATTCGCGGGCAGTGCTCGAGACGCTCGCCATCATCGCTTACCGCCAGCCGGTGACGCGCGGTGACATCGAGGAGATTCGCGGCGTGACGGTATCGCCCAACATCCTGAGGACGCTGGAGGCGCGCGGCTGGATCGACATCGTGGGACACCGCGAGGTGCCGGGCCGACCGGAACTCTTCGCTACGACCAAATCGTTTCTGGATGATCTGAATCTGCGGTCGCTGGAGGAGCTGCCGCCGCTGGAGGACCTGGGCGCGCTGGTCGAATCGAATGCGGTCGCAGGCGGGCCGGGCAGGGCCGCCGACGAAATCCCGGCCGGGAGCGAAGTCGACGAGGCGGGTGCGGTTGGCGAGGACGCGCCGGACGCTGAGGCCGATGACTTGCCAGCCGGGAAGTCCGGGCTGGAATCGGCTCGGCTGCACTGACCGGCCTGACGCGCGCGACGCTGCCGACAAGCCGGCGCGGGTCCGATCGTCTCAGGCAGCGTGATCGCCGGCCGGGCCTCCTACCGCCGCCGCGTATAGAAACCCATGCTGACCGCCCTCTGGCGCTGGATCGACGATAACATCCTCGAGCTCGGGCGGGAGGTGCGGCTGTCGTACTTGCCCCCCCTCATGGTCTACATGGCGGCGGGCGTGTCCGGGCTGACCGGCATCGTCGGCACCTTCTTCGTCAAGGATTACCTCGGGCTTTCCGCGGCGTTTCTCGCCGCGCTCGGGTTCTGGGCCGGCATACCCTGGGCGCTCAAGATGCCCATCGGGCATCTGGTGGATCTCATCTGGCGCTGGAAGTCGCTGCTTGTCTATCTCGGCGCAGGACTGATCGCCGCGAGCCTCGTCATCATGGTGTTCCTGATCGGCCACCGCGACGAGATGACCGCGATCATGCCCGCTGGCGCGTGGTTCGTGCTGAGCGTGCTGCTCGCGCCGGTGGGCTACGTCGTGCAGGATGCCGTGGCGGACGCGATGACGGTGGAAGCGGTGCCGCGCATCGACGCCGAAGGAAACCCGATTGACCCGGCGAAGCGCAAGCTCATGCACACGACGATGCAGACGCTGGGGCGGGTGGCGATCATCGGCGGCAGCGTCCTGGTGGCCTTCATCAATCTGTATTTTTTCGCCGGGGTCGAAAAACTGCCGGAATCGGCGATCGTCGAAATCTATCGCAACATCTATCTCATGGCGCTGGTGATCCCGGCGATCTCGGTCATCGGCGTAGTGAGCCACACGCTGCTCAAGCGGCGCCGGGTGCGGGAGCTGCTCGCGCAGGGCCTGCCGCCGGATGAGGTGAAGCGCCTGGTCCTCGAGCCGGCGGAGGCGCCGCCGCCCAACTGGTGGATCCTCGGCGGCAGCCTCGTGTTCGTCGTGTTCACCGTGAGCCTGGGGCTCTCCGATCTCGCCTACAGCCAGGAAATCATTTTCGTGGGCTCGCTCGGCATCGTCGTCTTCCTGATCACCCGGCTGACGCGGGTGCTCGACGCCGAAGCGCGCGCGACGCTGATCGGCACGGCCGTGGTGATTTTCGTGTTCCGGGCGATTCCGGGCCCGGGCCCGGGCCTGACCTGGTGGATGATCGACCAGCTCAAGTTCGATCAGCAGTTCCTGACCGTGCTGTCGCTCATTGCGAGCGTGCTGACGCTGTTCGGAATGTTCATATTCCGGCGCTTCATGGCGGAGCGCTCGATCGCCTATGTGATCGGCTTTCTCACCGTCATCGGCACCGTGCTGGCGATGCCGATCATCGGGATGTACTACGGGCTGCACGTGTGGACGGCATCGGTGACCGGCGGGGTGGTGGACGCGCGCTTCATCGCGCTCGTGGATACCGCGCTCGAGTCGCCGCTCGGGCAGATCGCGATGATCCCGATGCTCGCCTGGATCGCCAATTCCGCGCCGGCGAACCTCAAGGCCACGTTCTTCGCCGTGATGGCCTCGTTCACCAATCTCGCGTTGTCGCTCTCGCAGCTTGGCACCAAGTATCTCAATCAGGCATACCTGGTGGCGCGCGAGGTGAAGGACCGCGCCACCGGCGTGGTGCAGGTGCCCGCCGACTACAGCGAGCTCGGAGAGCTCCTGATCGTGCAGGCGCTGATCGGGCTTGCGCTGCCGCTCGCGGCGATCGCGTTCGCGCGCATGACGCGCTTCAAGAGCGCGTAGTGCGTCAGGACGCCGGCTCGAGCCGGGCCAGCACGCCGTTCGATTCGTCCGTCAGCAGATAGACGTAACCGTCGGGGCCGACGCGGACGTCGCGGATGCGGCCGAGGCGGTTTTTCAGCATCCGCTCCTCCTTCACCACCTTCTCGCCGTCGAGCTTGAGCCGCACCAGCATCTGGTCGCGCAGCGCGCCCACCAGCAGGTCGCCGCGCCAGCGCGGGAACTTGTCGCCGACATAGAACGCCATGCCGGAGGGCGCGATCGACGGCACCCAGTAGTGCAGCGGCTGCGCCATGCCTGCCTTGTGCGTGCCTTCGCCGATGCGCGTGCCGAGGCCGTAGTTGACACCGTAGGTGATGATCGGCCAGCCGTAGTTCACGCCGGCGCGGATCACGTTGACCTCGTCGCCGCCCTGCGGGCCGTGCTCGTGCGTCCACAGCGCGCCGGTCTGCGGATGGAGTGCCGCGCCCTGCATGTTGCGATTGCCCAGCGTGTACTTTTCGGGTTTCCAGCCGGGCTTGCCCACGAACGGATTGTCCGCCGGCACGCGGCCGTCGTCGTGCAGCCGGATCACCGATCCGGCGTGGTCGTCGGGCTGCTGCGCGCGGTCCATGTCGCCGCGGTCCCCGAGCGTGATGTAAAGAAGCCCCGCGCGGTCGAAGACCAGGCGCGAGCCGAAGTGGCGTCCGCTCGTGCCCTTGGGGTGCTGGCGGAAGATGACTTCCACGCCTTCGAGGCGGTTGCCGTTGAGACGCCCGCGCGCGACCTCGGTGCCTACGCCGCCCGCGCCGCGCGCGGCGTAGGCAACGTAGACCAGCCGGTTTTCGGCAAAGCGCGGATGCGCCGCGACGTCGAGCAGTCCGCCTTGCCCGTAGGCGGCGATTTCCGGCACGCCGGTGACGGGTGCCGGCTCGAGCCGGCCGTCACGAATGATACGCAGCCGGCCGGGCCGCTCGGTCACCAGCATGCGGCCGTCGGGCAGGAACGCCATGCCCCAGGGGTGGTCGAGTCCCTGGACCAGGGTCACGACGCGCAGCGCGTGCTCGTCGGTCGCGATGATCTGGGCGCACACTGGCGCGCTCGCGAGCGGCAGCACGCAAGCGCAAGCTGCGATCAGGCAGCGCAAGCCGCACCGCCATTCGATGATGTTCATCTTCTTCCGGCCCGGTAATCGCGACGTGCGTGAGGTGGCGCAACGTTCCCCTCCCGGCCCGTGCGCAGAGAACACATTATGAAAAACAATGGGTTATGAAGCTTCGCTGGACCCGGCGCGCTACTTGTTGAAATGCGAGCTCGCGCGCTCGAAAGCCTCCTTCAACTTCGTCCACGCGTCCTCGGCGCCGCGCGTGAGATCCATCCACGCTTCGCCGCTGGCGTTCTGCACTTTGCGCATATGCTCGAGTGCCTGGTCGCGCTGCTGGCGGAACGTCGCGAGCTGCTTCTCGGTCTCGGCGCGCACGCCGGCCTGCGCTTCCTTGGACTTGGCTTCCCATTTCGCGACCTCGGCGTTCCACTGATCGAGCTGCGCCTTCAGCTTTGCAATGTACTCTTCGCGATTCATGATCCCTCCTTTGTCTTCCATGGGACATTGCAAACCGCCCGCGGGTTCATTCGTCAGTTCGCGCCGTGTTGCTCGGGGGGAAACCGCTCGGCCCCGAAAAAGATCTGTTTCCAGTTGCGCCCGTGGACCGGGCGCATGGTCACCGCACGGACCGTGCACCGTTCGCGGTAGGGGGCATTGACAATACAGCCGTTGGAACGAGAGCGCGGCGCGTGGAATGACTTGATGCCGGCCGGCGCTTGCGGTGGCTTTATACCTGCCAGCAACAGAGGGCGATCAATGCCCCGCTGGCCGGGCCACGATCCTGCCCTGCTGCAGCAGCTCGACGAAGGCCTTGAAGATATCCGTTTCGGTGATCACGCCAACGACATGCCCGCTGCCGTCGACCACCGGCAAACCGCCGATATTGCGCTGGGACATGAGGGAGGCGGCCTCCGTCAGCGGCATGTCGGCGGTGGCGGTCACCACGTCGCGATGCATGACTTCCGCGACCTCGACCGACGCTTGCAGGTAGCGCAGGGCGGCGATCAGCAGGTCGCGCTCGGCGACGATACCCGTGAGCTTGTCGCTCGCATCGAGCACCGGGACGTGATGCATGCCGTGATCCTGCATCAGCTTGAGTCCCTGTTTGTAATCGGCATCGGACCGGATCGTGACCGCAGGATGGCTCATGTAGTCGTTGACTCGCATCAGTGTGCTCCGGGAAGAATGTGGTTGATCGTTCCCCGCAGAGCGAAACGGCGTGCTGCCCGAAGCCGGGCACGCAAAGCCCGTCTCGTCTCATTTGCATACAGGCAGGTTATCCAGGCAGAACGGCGCGGGGCTTGACCTGGCGCAAGAAAATCGCGGAAAGCGCACACCGGGCCCGGGAGCCCGCCGCGTCAGCTGGTCAGCCGGCGGTAGATGTCGGCCACCTTGAGCGGCAGGCGCGCCACGTCGTCGACGAGCGTCCAGTTGACCGCGCCGTACATGTGCGGCAGGTAATCGCGTGCTTCGCGGTCGATGGTGATGCAAAACGGCTTGATCCCGGAGCGGTGCGCCTCGATCAACGCCTGGCGCGTGTCCTCAATGCCGTACTCGCCCCGGTAATGGTCGCTGTAGTCGTCCGGTTTGCCGTCGGAGAGCGTGATCATGAGCTTCACCCGCGCGTCCACCCCGTTTAGCAGGGTGGAGAGATGGCGGATCGCCGCGCCCATGCGCGTGTAGTCCTGCGGCTGAATGCCCGCGATGCGGCTCCTGACGACTTCCCCGTAGGACTCGTCGAACCGCTTGACGCGGTAGATCTCGCAGCGCTTGCGCGTGATGCCCGAGAAGCCGTAGATGGCGTAGCGGTCGCCGAGCACCTCCAGCGCCTCGCACAGCATGACGAGCGCCTCGCGCTCGGCGTCGTTGATCCAGCCCTTGGTCGAGCCGCTCATGTCGACCATGAACATGACCGCCAGGTCGCGCTCGGCCTTGCGGCGCTTCACGAGCAGGCGCTGGGAAAGCTCCATGCCGCTTTTCATGTCGGCGTAGGCGGCGATCACGGCATCGAGATCGATGTCGTCGCCGTCAGGCTGCTTCTTGGCAAGCTTGTCCTCGCCGCGCAGGAGCTCGAAGGTGCGCTTCAGCCTCGCCACCTGCGGCCGGTACTTCTCGAGCGTCGCCGCAACGAAGCGCGGGTTTCCCGGGTGCACGTCGACCTCGCGCAGCACACACCAGTTCTTGCGGTAATGGCGCCGCCGGTGGTCCCATTCGTTGTAGAAGAACGCGCCCTGCTCGTGGTAGATGCCTTTCCAGACGTCCGCAGGATCAAACTCGGCGCGCGCGGGCGAGCGGTATCCGTCATCGCCGGCGGGCGCGAGGTAGTCTTCCGGGATCTCGCCGAGGTCCTGCAGCACGGAGCCAAGCAGGTTGCGCACGTTCTCGGGCGGCGCAACCGGATTGCCGTCGAGCGTGAGTTCCGCGTGAAGATCACTTTCCAGGTCGTCGGAAGCGCCGGTCTCGACTGAAAACATCGCCTGGCTCGCGGTTTCGTTTCCGCCCGCTGGCTGCGTCTCGAGCATGCGCGCGAGCGCCGAGCGCAATTGCCCTTTTTCGCGCACAATTCGTGCAGCGCGTACGGCCGCCGCCTCGCGCGGGTGCAGTCGTGTCATATAGGCGTAATCCAGCGGCACCATGTCGGGATAGACGCGGGAGAGCAGAGCCACGCTATCTGAGACGGTGGCATCGGGCGTGGTGAGCGGCGCGGTGCGCGCATCGGGTCCCGCCGCGCCTTTGCGCAGCCGCGCCAGCTCGCGCGCGAGTCCGGGAAGCGCGCGGGCGATGCACGCTTCGAGCCGTACCGTCTCGAGCGAGTTGAGCAGGCGCAAAGCCCGGTCGGGATCGGGAAACGCCGCGCACGCCGCTTCCAGGTCGGTGTTGAAGGTGCCGTAGCGGCTCTGGGCCCACATCAGCGCCGCGAGCGCCTTGTAGAGCAGAAAATTGTCCGCGGACGTGGCGAAGGACGCGATGCGCGGCGGCAGATGCAGGGTTTCGGTGTCATTGTAGGCGTGCGGGGCCGTGTCCAGACGCAAGCGGCGGCCGGCGAGCCCGGTGACGAAGAGCTGCAGCACCTCGGCGACGCTTTCGAACGTGATGGCGCCGCTGCCCGTGCGGGCGAGCTGGGAAAACTCGCGCACGTTCTTGAACACCACGCTGCCGCGGTAGAGGCCGTCGCGGTCATAGATGTCCATCGCCTGGATGATCCACTCCTCGGCTGCGGCCAAGTCGAGCTCCGCGAGCGCCGCGGGTGCCGCTGCAACGAACTGGTAGGCCATTTCGGAATTGGTGCGGGCGATGACGGCGGCCCAGTGCAGCACGAAGTCCTGGTAGTCGCGCGGCAGTTCGGATGTGGCGCGCGCGAGGCTCGCGGCGGTGCGGCGCGAGGACAGCACCGCATCGAGGATCTCGTCGAGCCGCTCCTCCAGCACTTGCGCCGAAAGCGGCTCGGCCGCCAGCGCGGCGAGCCGCGGATCAGAAGAGGGAGGAGGCGAGCTCATCGATCGCGCGCAGCATCTCGGGGTCGTCGGACAGCGTCTCGGCGATCGCACCATGGCAGGCGGCGCGCGGCGGTATGCCGCGGGCGATGAGCTTGGCGGCGTGCACCAGCAGCCGCGTGGAGGCGCCCTCGTCGAGCCCGTTGCCCTTGAGGTTCCGCGTCATGTGCGCGAGCTTGATCAGCTGGTCGGCGCGCTCGACGTCGAGGCCGGTCTCGGTCACGATGATCTTTCTCTCGAGATCGGCGCCGGGGTAGCTGAAATCGATTGCGACGAAGCGCTGGCGCGTGCTCTGCTTCAGCTCCTTCAGCACGCTCTGGTAGCCGGGGTTGTACGACATCGCCAGCAGGAATTCGGGCGGCGCCTCCAGCAGCTCGCCGCGTTTCTCCATCGGCAGGATGCGCCGGTCGTCGGCAAGCGGATGGATCACGACCGTCGTGTCCTTGCGCGCCTCGACGACCTCGTCGAGGTAGAGAATCGCTCCCAGGCGCACCGCGCGCGCGAGCGGCCCGTCCACCCACACCGTCTCGCTGCTGGTGATGAGATAGCGCCCGACCAGGTCGGCGGCGGTCAGATCATCGTGGCAGGAGACGGTGATGAGCGGGCGCTTCAGGCGCCACGCCATATGCTCCATGAAACGGGTCTTGCCGCAACCGGTCGGCCCCTTGAGCAGCACCGGCAGCTGGCTCGCGTAGGCCGCTTCGAGCAGCGCGATCTCCCCGCCGGCCGGCTCGTAGTACGGCTCGACATCGAACAGGCGCGCCTCGGTGTCGAGCACCTTGGCGTGGAGGGAGGAAACCTTGGGTGGCATGGTGGCGCTCTGCGGCTCAAGTCATGGTTGTTCCGACCCGAATCACCGGCCGTGTTTCAATGCGCAATTGCCCGAATCGCGAATTCCAGGGTGTCAAGGTCGCCGAACGCGCAGGTCTTGGGGCTGCTCACGTTCGCGACCGTCCCCGGATCGATTCGCAGCGTCTCTTCACCCTTGATATTCCGGATGCGCTCGATGCCTGCGCGGTGCTCACGGCCGTCGCATACGCGGTCGTGGTGGCCTGTGAGCGCCATCGCCATGGCGTAATGCGCGTAGTGCACCATGAATATCCGCCTTTGCGCCACGTCAAGGGACCGGTCCTGCCCGCAGTAATGCACGCGGTTCCCGGGCTCCTGTTCGAACCTGGACAGGGGGAACGCATCGCCTGCATCGTTGCCGTGGATCAGGTGGATCGGCAGCCCCAGGCCGATGATCGCATGTAGCGTGCAAGGTGATACCAGATCGCCGCAGTGCAGCACGGCCTGAGCGCCGCGCGCTTCCGCCTCCCCGACGGCGGCGGCGAGCGGCTCGCGATGGTCGTGGCTGTCGGAGACAATGCGGATCATCAGATCATTTCCTTACCTCTGTTATCATCTTCACCGCGTAGTGTCTCATATCACGGCCTTGATACGCGCGGGCTGGCCGCGCCTGCGGCAACGAGGCCGGCAACCTCGTAAAGATGCGCATTCAAATGTTTTTATAGGGGCATAATCTTTTTTTTTGCAATGGCGTCTGCGCGTGCCGTTAAAATCAGCGCGGACGGGAGGAGAGAAAGACCGCGGCCGTTCGGCGGCGGAAACCATTCCCGTCGTTGCCGCGTCATCAGCGGACCGGGGGCTGGAACGGCGATCCTCGGGCCCGCAAAGGGGCGCAGACTCACGTTAAGAGGAAATAATGTTCACCAGCAATCCGTTTGCCGAGCTTTCGGCGTCCATGTCGCCCGGCGTGATGCAGACCTATGTGGTCATCATGATCATCCTGGTCGTGGCAGGGACGCTGTTCGATGTCATTCACAAGGGCAGCGCCCGGTACTTTTTCGAGACCTGGCGCAAGTCGAAGTCAAAGGGCGCCAAGGAAGTCGGTGGCGGCGAGCTGGTGTCGATCGCCGTCCAGACCGCGGTAGTCGACGTGCTCGCATCCGGGGAGTTCTGCAACCAGCGCCGGCGCATCGCCCACCTGCTGACCATGTACGGGTTCGTGTTCCATATCCTGGCCACGGTCGTCAT
>JBFKNN010000033.1:0-20125 GCA_041629335.1 Burkholderiales bacterium
GAGTGATGAGTGATGAGTGACGGGTGATGGAAAGCGTGAGGCACGAAGCGTGAGAGGGAAGGCGGGAAGCGTTTTTCCTCACGCCTTATCACTCACGAAGTTCCCCTCACGCGTTGTTTCTCACGCCGTTCCGACGACGCGCGCTATTCCTTGATGTTCGCGCGCTTGATCACCGGCAGCCACTTCTTCGTCTCGGATTGAATGTACTGCGCGTAGGCCTGCGGCGAGGTCGGCGTCGAGTCGATGCCGCGCGCGTCGAGCTGCTTGACCACCTCGGGGTGTTTCAGCGCGGCGACGAGGTCCTTGCTCAGCCGGTCGATGACCGACTTGGGCGTATTCGCCGGCGCGACCAGCCCGTACCAGTTCGTCGCCACATAGCCTTTCACGGTTTCGCCGACGGTGGGCACGTCGGGCAGCGCGCCGGCGCGCTTGTCGCCGGTCACCGCGATGGCGCGCGCCTTGCCCGACTGCACGTGCGGCACCGCGGTCGAGATCACGGCGAAGAAGCTCGGCACGTGGCCGCCGATCAGGTCGCTGATCGCGGGGCCGCCGCCCTTGTACGGGACGTGGTTCATCTGGATGCCGGCCATTGCCTCGAGCAGCTCGGCGGCGAGGTGGCCCGGGCTGCCGACGCCGGAGCTCGCGTAGTTCAGGTTCCCGGGCTTGGCCTTCGCCATGGCGATGAACTCGCTCAAGTTCTTCGCCGGCACGCTCGGATGCGTGATGATGATGTTCTGCAGCGTCACCATGAGCCCGATCGGCGCGAAGCTCTTTGCCGGATCGTAGGGCAGCTTCTGGATCGCCGGACTGATCACGAGCCCGCCGATGTGGCCGAACGCGACGGTGTGCCCGTCGGCCTCGGAGCGCGCCAGGATGTCGAGCGATATCGTGCCGTTGGCGCCGGGGCGGTTGTCGACGATCACCTGCTTGCCGAGGCTCTCGGTGAGCTTGGGCTGGATGATGCGCGCGACGAGGTCGGTCGCGCCGCCCGGCGGGAAGCCGACGATCATTCGCACCGGTTTGGTGGGGTATTGCTGGGCGTGCGCGGGCAGCAGCGCGCTCAACGCGAGCGAGGCCGCCGCGGAGAGCAGAGTGCGGAACTTCATGGTTTCTCCTGGATAAATGCGCTGGTTAATTCGCGGGCGCGGGCTGGCGGCGGGCCGCCGCCATGCGTGCCGCGATGGTAAATGCGTGCGTGATGGCCCCCGGGTCGGCCTTGCCCTGGCCGACGATGTCGTAGGCCGTGCCGTGCGCGGGCGTGGTGAACACGGTCTTCAGGCCCGCGGTAACGGTGACGCCCTTGTTGAAGCCCAGCAGCTTGGTCGCGATCTGCCCCTGGTCGTGGTACATCATGACCACGCCGTCGAACTCGCCCTTCAGCGCGCGCACGAAAATGGTGTCCGATGAGATCGGGCCGGTGCAGGCAACGCCTTCGGCACGCAGCTTGTCCACGGTCGGGCGGATTACCCGTATCTCCTCGTCGCCGAAAAGCCCGTTCTCGCCGTTGTGCGGGTTCAACGCCGCCACGCCGATGCGTGGCTTGTCTTTGCCGGCCGCGCGCAGCGAGGCGTCGGCGAGCCGGATCGCCGCGCCGATGCGCTCGGGCTTGATCATGGTGACCGCCTCGCGCAGCGCGACATGCGAGGTCACGCGAAAGGTGCTGAACTGCTCGATCACGTTCATTTCGCCGAAGAAGCCCTCGTGGCCGGTGAGCTTGGCGAACATCTGATGCTCGTCGTTGAATTTCCAGCCGCCCTGGAACATCGCGCCCTTGTTGAGCGGAGCGAAGCAGATGCCGTCGAGTTTGCCCGCGGCGGCGAGATCGATCATGCGCTTCAACGTGTCGCCGGTGAGCTTGCCGGATTCGGCGGAGGCTTCGCCGCGCTTGAATTTCGCAGGGTCGATGTTCTTGAGATCGACTACCGGCAGGTCCTTGCTCGGCCAGGCGATCTCGTCGACCGATCGATAGACGGTGTAGGGGAGCTTGACGCCCGCATCCTCGATGCCGAGCGCGAGCACGCGCGCGTCCCCGATGACCACGACGCGGGCGAGCGGCCCGGTCTTGCCCGATGCCAGCAGCCGGGCGCTGATTTCCGGGCCGATGCCGGTGACGTCACCCAGCATCAGGCCGACCAGTGGAAGCGGATCGATCACAAACAGATAAATATAAACAGATAGTTATGTAGGAAGCTACTTCTTCCTGGCGCGCGCAGGCTGGCGCGCAGCCGCCTTCTTCTTCGCCGTCGCACCGCCGATGGCGAGCAGCCGCGTGAGCTCGCGCGTTGTTTTCACCTTCTCGAGGTTCATCACGAGATCGATCACCTTCTCGGCGTTCGCCTTGGGCAGCTTGCCCCAGGCCGCGCACTCGCGGAATTTGTTGGAAAGCTCCTCGTCGCTCATCGGGTTGGCGGGGCTGCCCTTGCCGAAATCGGCGCGGCCGCCGATCTTGCGCCCGTCGGCGAGCTGGATTTCGATGATCGTCGTCATCTTCTCGTAGCCTGCCGCTTCTGCTTCCGGGTGCACGCCGAAGTCGACCCTCTCGATCATCTTCTTCACCTCGGCGCGGTTCACCGCCGCGTCGGTGAACTCGGCGAGCCCCGCCTTGCGCCGCAGCAGCAGGATCGCCATGCAGAACTCCATGCTGAACTTCGCCTGCAGCTCGTTCGTCGGGCGGTGATGGATCAGCGCGTTGGGCATGTGCCGGTTGGTGCCGACCTTCACCTTCACCACCTGCTCTGGCTTGATGTCGTGCTGCTTGATGAGGTCCAGCATCAGGCCCATGCCGGGATGCGTGAGCGAGCCGCTCGGATGCGGCTTGATCGACACGCCCGGGAAGGCGAACGACCAGGGATTGCCCAACTTGCCGTCGATCGAGCCTGCATCGTAGCCGCCGCCGGCGGCCTTGAAGAAGCCGCGCCCCGCTTCGAGCACGATCGGAGTCGCGGTCCAGCCGAGCTTCGCGAAGTCAGCGGCGAGGATGCCGCTTTCCGCCGAGCGGCCGGGGTGGAACGGCTTGGTCATGGTGCCGAAGTTCTCGCGCAGGCCGGCCGACTGGCTCGCGCCGATGCCCAGCGCGCGGCGCGTCTGCTCGACGTTGAGCCCCAGCATGCGCGACGCGCCCGCCGCGGCGGCGATGGCGCCGATCGTCGCGGTCGAGTGAAACCCGTCGTCGTAGTGGCGCGGGTTGATCGCTTCCGAGAGCTTGGTCTCGACTTCGACCGCGATCTGGTAGGCGGTGACGAGATCGCGCCCCGAGCGGTTGTCGCGCTCCGCGAGCGCCAGCACCGGCGGCAGGGCCGGGGCGGTCGGATGGGTGAGCAGCCCGTAGACGCGGTCCTTCGCGACCGCAAGCTGCGTGTCGTCGTAGTCGTCGGCATGGATTGCGATGCCGTTGGCAAAGGCCGCGAAGCGCGCCGGCACCTTCATGCCGGTGCCGATGACCGTACAGCCTTTGTCGGTGGGAATGCCCAGCGTTTTCAGATACGTGCGCACGATATGGCCGGATTCGGCGGCGTTGCCGGCAAGCGCGAGACCGAGGCCGTCGAGGATCGAGCGCTTGCCCAGGTGCATCACGTCGGCGGGAACGTCGGTGGTGCGGGTGCGGGTGATGAAGTCGGCGACGTACGCCGTGAGGGATTCGGGTTTGGTGGTCATGGCTCTACAGGTGGGAAAAGTGACGCCGTTTATAGCAAATTCCCGCGATGGCCGCCATGATTTCAGCCAAATCAGCATCAAAATGGCAGCGGAAACATTGAAACACGCGCAGCAGGGGGCCATAGAGCGGAATCGCGCGGCTCCGGCCCTCCCCGCGAGCCTTGACCCATGCAGCGGGCGGTGGGTAATCTCGCGCGACGTTCCCGACCGGCTGCGCTTCCCTTGAAAACCAATCTGCTCCGCCCCGCGCTCGACCGCGGGGAGATCGTCACCGGCATCATTCTGTTCAGCGGGAACCCGATGATCGTCGAGCTGGCGGCCGCGGCCGGCGTCGATTTCGTGATCATCGACATGGAGCACAGCGCGCTCGACCTCGACCGCTGCGCGCATGTCATCCGCGCGGCGGACGCCGCCGGCATCACGCCTTTGGTGCGTGTGCCCGACGTCGACGCGGGGCTCATCATGAAAGTTCTCGACCTGGGCGCCATGGGCATCGTCGTGCCGCACGCCAACCGGAACAAATGTGAGGCCGCTGCAGCGGCGATCCGCTACGCGCCGCAGGGCACGCGCGGCGCTTGCCCGATCGCGCGCTCGGCAGACTACGCGCCGGGCGACTGGAATGCGTACGCGCAAGCCGCCAATCGCGAGGTGATGCTGGTGCCGTTGCTCGAGGAAAAGGACGTGATTGCAGACTTCGACGCGCTCGCCGCGATGCCCGGCGTCGACGCCTGGTTCGTCGGTCCGACCGATCTCGGTGTCTCGCTCGGCGTGCCCGGCGCAACCTTCGACGATCCCGCGCTGGGCGCCGCGCTCGACCGCGTGGTCGCGGCGGCGAAGCGCCACGGCAGACGCGTCATGACTACCATCGGCAACCGCCTCGATCCGGCCTACGGTAAGTCGGTGGCGAAGCGGGGCGTGCAGATGATCGTGCTCGGCACCGACGGCCACCTGTTTCTCGACGTGTGCCGGCGGATGAATGCGGTAAAGCATGAGCAGTGATCGGTGACGCACCGTTGGAAAGCGGTGATCCACGGCGCAAACCGCAGGGACGGGGCGCCGAGCAACGGCTTCGCCGTTGCGCGCCCATGGGCAGGCAAACGCCTGCGGGCGCGAAGCGCCCGCTCGGGGCGCATTTCGTTGTCGGGCTCCCTTGCAATATTCGCGATATTGCTGCGGTCGCCCTCCTAGAACTGCATCCCACATCGCCACCGTCGCACACGCGGGTATTTATGAAACAGGTTCCAATCACGCTTCGCATGCCCGATTGGGCTCCGCGCGCTGTTACAGCGTACGCACGCCCCCTGCAGAGGGATGGGGCGAAATTGAATTGACTATCGTTTCTTTAAATTGTTTGACAAGCGCTCGCGCCATCCAGCCCGCCAAGCATGGGCGGACGATGCCATCGGCAGAGTGTCTCAGATATGGAAGGTGGCGTGGCTGAAATTGCAGGCCGAGGAGTCCAGGGAAAACTGGGCACCACCGGTCAACGTATATATAATGACTGGGTGAAATCGTGGTTCCTGTTGTGCGACCGCGATGAATATCCATCCGGCTCGGGGGTGTGCCATGGCCAAACCGAGAACGCGCGACAACTTGAGACGGGATCTCGTCTCTCTCGCCGTCGCTTCCTGCTTCGCGGCCGGCACGGCACTGGCTAACCCCGTTGGCCCCACGGTAGTGCACGGCAGTGCCTCCGTCGTCCAGAACGGCAACCTCCTGCAGATCAGCAACTCGCCAAGCGCCATCATTAATTGGCAGAGTTTCTCGATCGGCGTCAACGAGGTCACCCGATTCATCCAGCAGTCGCAAGCTTCCGCGGTGTTGAACCGCGTCACCGGCGCGGGCAGCGTGATCGACCCCTCGGTAATCCTGGGGGCGCTGCAATCGAACGGGCGTTTGTTCCTGATCAATCCCTCCGGCATCCTCTTCGGCGCCCAGGCGCAGATCGACGTGGCGGGGCTGGTGGCGAGCTCGCTCAATCTCTCCGATGCCGATTTCCTCGCCAACCGGCTGAGCTTCACGGAGGCGCCGGGTGCGGGTGCGGTCGTCAACCAGGGCGGCATCACCACTGGAGCGGGCGGCAACGTCTATCTGGTGGGTCCGGCCGTGACCAACAGCGGGATCATCACCAGTTCCAGGGGTGAGGTGATCTTGGCAGCGGGCAACTCGGTGGAGCTCGTGGATCCGGGCACACCTGATCTGAGGGTGGAAGTTGCGGCGGCGGAGAACGCGGCGCGTAATCTGGGGCAGATCATCGCCGACAGCGGGCGTATCGGCATTTACGCGGGGCTCATCAGCCATTCCGGCACGATCCGCGCCGACACCGTGGAAGTCGGCAAGAACGGTGAGATCCTGCTCCGGGCTTCGAGGAACAGCACGCTCGAGCCGGGCAGCGTGATCTCCGCGTCCGGCGCTGCGGGCGGCGCGCACGAGGGCGGCACCGCACGCATCGTTTCCGACGGTACGCTCGAGATGCGGAACGGCTCGGTCGTGCGCGTCGATGGCGGGGTGGACGGTGGTGACGGCGGTTTTCTCGAGCTCTCCGGCCACGGCAGTATGCTGCTTGAGGGGCACTACAGCGGCCGTGCCCAGGCGGCAGGATATCGTTCGGGTACTCTGTTGCTGGACCCGGACTTCGTGGACGTTCTGTCTCCGCTCGATGGGGTGTGTCTTGCCGAGCTCTGCCTCGACCCAGCCACCGCTTTCCTCGGCTTCCGGAACGTCGTGGTGGACGCGGGGCTCGACCTTTTCGTGCGGTCAGCGATCGGCGATGGCGACCTGAATTCAGGCGCCAGTCTTGCGCTGAACGCAGGGCGTGGTCTTTCAGTGCTGGCGCCCATCGGAACGTTTGCGGTGCCGTTCAATCACGATCTGTCGTTGAACGCCGGCACCGACGTTGTCGTCAACAGCGATATCATTCTCGGCCCCAACACGCTGACGCTGGCTGCCGACGCGACACTGACGCCGTCTATCAACGTGGTGTCGGACGGCATCGGCGACGTTCGTATCTCGCCCATGGGATTTACGCCGGTCACCGTGGACACGCTGGGTCCGATCAACGTGTCCGGCGTGAATTTCTCCGTAGGCAGCCCCACTGCACGCGGGTCGACCTCTGTCGTCGCAGGCACGGATCTCAACGTGACGATCGCCGGAACGCTTGCGGTGCATGGCGGCGATGCCACGACCGCGAGTGGAGCAACGGATGCATCGGCCCTGTTGGCTGCGCGGCGCGACGTGGCCGTTACGGCGAGGGGCATCGTCGTTGCCGGAGGGACCGCCAGGGCGGAATCCCTCACTCCCTTACAGGAGGAGCGAACCGCCGATGCGGAGTTCAATGCGGTCAGGGCCATGACCCTCGATGTGGGGGCTGGGGGAGTTACCGTGGCGGGCGGCACGGCCAGCGCCCAGACGTTCCTGGGGAGTTCTGCAGATCCGGCGCCGGTCCACGCGGCGTTTGCCGACGCCGTTCTGGGATCCAATATCCTGGTCACCCACGACGGCAGCGCTCCGCTTACCATCAACACCACCGGCGGCATCACCGTCCGCGGCGGTGACAATGCCCTCGCCGGTGCGCAGGTTTCCTCCGATTTTGGCATTGCCATCACGCAAGCCAAGGCGAGCGTCGTCGCTCTTTTCAACGATCTTACAGTCACGGCGTCCGGTCTCACGGTGCGGGGAGGGGACTTCGCCCAGGGGAATGCGAAATCGAATGGGGTCTCGCTCCCCGCTGCCGTCAGCGCCGGCGGTCTTTCGGAAGTGGATGTGGATGCCGTTGTCAGTGCGGGAAGCATGGTGCTCGACATCGGTTCCGGCCCGGTGGTGATTCGCGGCGGGGATCTGGCGGTGGCGGATGCGCGCGACAACGGGTCCAGTTTCCGTGCGGGCACCGGACAGGGAACCGTCAACGCGAGTGCCGGTCTGACGGCGTTCACCGATATTTCGCTGACGGCGGGCGGCGTGACGGTGAGAGGCGGCGACAATGCTTTGGCGGCGGCGGGCCTCAACGGCTTCGAGTCCGGGGCGGGTATCGGGGCCGCCCGCGTAATCGACAATGCAACCGTGTCCGCCTTTGGCAACTTGAGCGTCAACGCCTCTTCCCTCACAGTGCGTGGCGGCAATGGCGCATACGCAGGCGCGGCCTCCAACGCAGACTTCGGCGGCTTCGCGCTTGCTGATGCCAATATCGAGACGAAGGGCTCGCTCAGCGCCGCTTTCGGGGATATGACGTTGGTGGTCAGCGGACCGCTGGCGATCCAGGGCGGCGCCAGCGCCTTTGCCGGAGCGTGCTGCAGCGCATCCTTCGGGGGCAGCGCCGGGGCCACCATGTCCACCGACGCGAGTGCGGATGTGTCCAGTTTCGGCCGGATCTCCCTGACCTCGGGCTCGCTCGAGGTGCGCGGCGGCGACAATGCGTATGCCCTTGCGTGCTGCAACGGGTCTGACGACGGCATCGCCAGCGGGACCGCTACCGCGAGATCCAACGCGTCGTTGTTGGGAACGTCGGGCGCTACGATCGTTGCCGGGGGCATCACGGTCCGGGGCGGCGACAACGCCAGGGCCGTGGCCGGCAACTCGGCCGACATCGACGTGCCCAACGGCCCTGCGACGGATTCCACGGCCTTAGTCGAAGCCGGTGGTTCGGCGGTTTCTCTGGGCAACCTGGCGGTAACCGCCAGCAGCCTTGCTGCAAGGGGCGGCGACAACGCGGCGGCATCGGCAACCGGCCCCGGGCAGAATGTTGCGACGATAAAGGCGGTGGGGGATGTCAGCGGGCTGGCGACGACGAGCCTCGCCGTGAGTGGTGCAATCACCGTGCACGGCGGCAACGATGCCCTCGCCACGGCGATCCTGGGCACGGCCGGAGCAACCAACACGGCGGAGGTCGAGGTGCGAACGTCGGCCGGCGGGCTCGGGAATCTCTCGATCAGTGCCGGCAGCCTTTCCGTGCAGGGTGGCGCGCAATCCGGCGGCTCCGGGGCGCTCGCTTCCGACCTCGGCGTGAACGCTGCCAGAACCAATGCCAATGCCAGGGTCGATGGCGCAGAAGTGTTTTACGGTGGCGGGCCGGTCAGCATTCGCGGCGGCCTGGCCCGCACCGAAGGCGGGAGCGGCGTGAACGAAGCGACCGCACGCGCGGAATCGAGGATATCGTCCCTGTTCGGCACCACGTCGTTGAACATTGCCGGCAAGCTCGATGTCGTCGGCGGTTCGGCGCTCGACGATCCGGGAGTTGCGAATCTCGGCGGGGCGTCCGCCGGCGCGAGTATAGACCAGGCTTTTTCGGGGCTGCTCAGCATGAGCACTACGGGCAACGTTGCCGTCACCGGCGGCACCCGTACCGGCGCGGGCTCGGCGACGGCGATCATCAGTGCCAACAACCCGATCGTTGTCACCGTGGGTGGCGCCACCGGACTGACACTGACCGGCGGCACGGACACCCAGTTTTCGCCGGACCCGAACAGCGCGGTCACCCTGCGTTTCACCGGCGGCGGCGCCTTGAACATCGTAAGCGATCCCGCGCTCGACAGCGCGCAGATTTTCACCTCCGCGATCGATCTGTCGTCTATCGAGGAATCACTGCGCGACACTATCTCGTTTTTCGACAAGATCGCCTTGGAGGGATTCGTCCAGCGGGCAGAACCGGCTCTGAGGTCAGAATCCGACTCCGACGAGGAGAAGAAACGGAGATCATGCCGCTAAGCGGCGCGATCGGGCTCCGGCGCATGTAATGCGATCTAACGGGGATCGGTGGTCTTCGACGGGCGTCGCGTCACCGCTGCATGCCGCCGGGCAGCTTTCCTAGCATCGAGGGCAGGCTGGCGAGCAGCCTCTCGTGCATGTCGTTTAATTGTTCCGCTTGAATGGCGGCTATTCGGATCCACGGGTAGCGACAGGGGCCGCAGGCGGTTGTTTGCCTGTGATCTTAATCTGCCAAAGGTCTGTGTCATGCGTGGACAAGGGTGGCATACGAGAGGCTGCGCGAACTAACTACGGGGCAACGTCTTTGCGTCGCGCGAAAGATGTCTGCTCGGAGCAGGTTCCGCGTAATCATGGCACCATGTATTTCCGCTCGGAAACTTTCCACGGAACGTAATCGATGAAGGATGTTGCACGGCGCGTCGGGGATGCGCTCTCGGTCGACGGCGCTCGCTATCGATTCTTCAGCCTGCCGCAAGCGGCCGCTGACGCCGCGTACGCGGGGCTCGGTCAACTGCCGTTTTCGTTGCGGGTGATAGCGGAAAACCTGCTGCGCCACGCGGATAATCCTGACATCAACGAAGGCATGCTCGCGGCGCTCGCGCGCGGCGAGCATGGCTTTGAGATCCCTTTTTACCCCGCGCGCGTGCTGCTGCAGGACATGCTGGGTGTGCCGGTGATGGTCGACCTGGCTGGCTTGCGCGACGCGGTCGCGGAGGCGGGCGGGGACCCGCTGGCGGTCAATCCAAAGATCCCGGTCGATTTCGTCATCGACCACTCCCTGATTGCCGATGTTGCGGGTACGCCGGAGGCGGCGCGGCGCAACACCGAGATCGAGTTCGCGCGCAATCGCGAGCGCTTCGCGTTCCTCGCCTGGTGCCAGGGTGCCTTTACCAACCTGCGCGTGGTGCCGCCCGACAGCGGCATCGTGCACCAGATCAACGTCGAGCGGCTGGCGCAAGTGGTGTGGACGGGCGACGACGGCTCGGTCTATCCCGACACCATGATCTGCAACGACAGCCACACGCCGATGGTGAACGGCATAGGCGTGCTGGGCTGGGGCGTGGGCGGCATCGAGGCCGAGGGCGCGATGCTGGGCCGGCCGCTCGCGCTGCGCGTGCCAGAGGTGGTGGGCGTGCGCGTCAAGGGCGAGCTTCCGGCCGGCGCGACTGCGACCGACCTCGTGCTTACCATCACGGAAATGCTCAGGCGGCAAGGCGTTGTCGGCAAGTTCGTCGAGTTCTACGGGCCGGGGCTCGATGCGATGCCGGTAGTCGACCGCGCGACGATCGCCAACATGGCGCCCGAGTACGGCGCGACGTGCGTCTACTTTCCCGTAGACCAGAAAACGCTCGATTACCTCGCGTTTACCGGCCGCGACCCGAAGACGGTCGCGTTGGCGGATGCCTATGCGAAGGCGCAGGGTCTTTGGCGCGACGCGAAGACGCCCGCACCGCGCTTCGACGCCGAACTCGAGCTGGACCTCGGGAGCGTCGAACGCTGCCTCGCCGGGCCGCGGCGCCCGCAGGACCGCGTGCCGCTCGAGCAGGTGGTGAAGAACTTCGAAGCCGAGATGCCCGGGCTCGCGCGCGATGGGCGCAAGACGCCCTCGAAGCGCGTGCCGGTCAAAGGGCGCGACTTCGATCTCGGCGACGGTGACGTCGTCATCGCCGCGATCACGAGCTGCACCAACACTTCGAACCCGGCGAACCTGGTCGCGGCAGGGCTGCTCGCGCGCAACGCGCGCGCGCGCGGACTGAAGGCCATGCCGTGGGTGAAGACCTCGTTCGCGCCCGGATCCAAGGTGGTGATGGAATATCTCAGGCGCGCTGACCTCTACCGCCCGCTCGAGGCGCTCGGCTTTCACCTGATCGGCTTCGGCTGCACCACCTGCAACGGCAACTCCGGGCCGCTCGCGCCCGAGATCGAGACCGCGGTACGTGAGGGCGAGCTCGTCTCGGTCGCGGTGCTTTCGGGCAACCGCAACTTCGAAGGCCGGGTGCATCCGTACGCGCGCGGCGCCTATCTTGCCTCGCCGCCGCTGGTGGTGGCTTACGCGGTCGCCGGCACCGTCGCGCGCAACCTTGTGGTCGAGCCGCTTGGCACCGGAGCCGACGGCAAGCCGGTGTTTCTGCGTGACATCTGGCCGCCCGCCGATGAAATCGCCGAATGCGTGGGCACGAGCCTGACGCCCGAGCTCTTCCGCGCGAGCTACGAGCACCTGTTCGAAGGCGCGCGCGAATGGCAGGCGCTGCGTGGCGACGCGAGCCCGCGCTTCGCGTGGCAGGCCGACAGCACGTTCCTGCGCCGGCCGCCGTACTTCGACGACGTCGCGCCCGAGCCCGGCCCGATCCGGCCGCTCGCGGGCATGCGGCCGCTCGCGATCCTGGCGGACATGGTGACAACCGACCACATGTCGCCGTCGGGTGCGATCGGCGCCGACAGCCCGGCCGCGCGCTACCTCAGGGAGTGCGGCCTGACACCGGCGGAGTTTCACGGCTACGGCCTGCGGCGCGGCAACCACGAGGTCGGGATGCGCGCGACCTTTGCTTCCAACCGCTTGAAGAACCTGATGGTTCCGGGTACGGAAGGCGGCTACACCAGGCTGCAGCCCGACGGCAAAGTACTCCCGATTTACGATGCCGCGCAGGTCTATCGCGAGCGCGGCGAGCGGCTGATCGTGGTCGCGGGACGCGATTACGGTGCCGGCTCCTCGCGCGACTGGGCGGCGAAAGGCCCGGCGCTGCTGGGCGTGCGCGCGGTCGTGGCGGAGAGCTTCGAGCGCATCCATCGCTCGAACCTCGTGGGCATGGGAGTGCTGCCGCTGGAGCTGAAGAGCGGGAAGCGCGCCGACCTCGGGCTCGACGGCACGGAAGTGTTCGACGTCCCGGGCGTCGACGACGGGTTGAAGCCGGGTCAGTCGCTCACCCTGCGAATCCGCCGCGCGAGCGGGGCCGTGGACGAAGTGCCAGTCACCTGCCGCATCGACACGCGGGAAGAGCTCGGCTATTACCGCCACGGCGGCGTCCTGCCGCAGGTCTACCGCGAGTTCGTCGCGCAGATCGGGACGGCGGGCTGATAAAATACCCTGTTGAAAAACCCTGGCAACGTATGGGACAGAATTAGCGGAGCTGCTCGGACACGCGTCATTGATGCGTATCGTGAGACAGTTTGAGAAGCCTTCGACCTAAGTCCGTTATTCATCCCAATCCTGTCCACTACGTCTTGCACCAACAGCGGAGGATCGATGGGCTCAACCCTGGCCGAGAAGATACTGGGCGCACACGCCGGCGGTCGCACCGTCAAGGCGGGCGACGTCGTCGTTGCCGGCGTCGACTTCGCGATGCTGCACGACGCCCGGGCATCCAACGCGCTGAAGATGATCGCCAAGCTCGGCGCGACAAAGCTGCCGTTCGCAAAGAAGTCCGCGTTCGTGCTGGATCATTACTCGCCGCCGCCGCATCCCGAGGCGGCCAACGCACACGTCGCGATGCGGGCCTTCGCCGACGAGCATGGCGCGGTGCTCTACGACATCGGCGACGGCATCTGCCACCAGGTGCTGCCCGAGGGCGGGCATTTCACCTGCGGCGACCTGGTGGTCGGCACCGACACCCACTCCACGACGTACGGGGCGTTCAACGCCATCGGCACCGGCGTCGAGGGCACCGATCTGGCGGCGGTGATGCTGACCGGCAAGCTCTGGTTCCGCGTGCCCGAGACCATTCGCATCGAGCTCAAGGGGCGCCTGCAGCCCGGCGTGTGGGCGAAGGACGTGACCCTTACGATGCTCGGGCGGCTCGGCGCCGAAGGGGCGAACTACCGCGCGCTTGAATACTGCGGCGAGGGCGTGAAGGGCATGGACATCGACGATCGCATGACGCTGTCGAACCACGCCGCCGAGCTGGGCGCGAAAGCGGCGATCCTCGAGGCCGACGAGAAGACCGTCTCCTGGCTCAAGGCGCGCGGCGCGCGCGAGCCCAAGCCGGTCTTCGCCGACGCGGATGCAAAGTACGTCGAGCGCATCGAGATCGATACCAGGAGTCTGGTACCGCAGGTTGCGCGCAACCACCAGATCGACGACGTCGTCGGCGTGCCCGAGGTGAAGTGGCAGAAGGTCAACGTCGCGCTGATCGGCACCTGTACCAACGGGCGGCTCGACGACATCCGCCAGGCCGCGGCGATCCTCAAGGGCAAGCGGCTTGCCAAGGGCGTGCGCATGATCGTGACGCCCGCCTCGCGCCAGGTCTACCTGGCCGCGCTGCGCGAAGGCCTGCTCGAAGCGCTTACCATGGCCGGGGCCTCGGTCGAGGCAGCGGGCTGCGGGACCTGCGTCAACATCACCGGCCACTACATTCCGGGCGACGACCAGGTGGTGATCTCGAGCGCCAATCGCAATTTCAAGGGGCGGCTGGGCAATCCCAAGTCCGAGATCTGGGTCGGCTCGGCGGCGACGGTTGCGGCTTCGGCCCTCACGGGCGTCATTACCGACGCGCGGGAAGTCGCCGGCGGCACCTGGCGGCCGGCGGGCGACAGGAGGGCGGCATGATCAAAGGCCAGGCGCACATTCTCGGCGACGACATCAACACCGATCTGCACTGCTCGAGCAAGTACCTGCCGGGCAGGGACAACGCCTACATCGCGCAGCACGCTTTCGACAAGATCGTGCCGGGCTTTCCCGGCCGCGTGAAGCCGGGCGACGTCATCGTCGCGGGCAAGAACTTCGGGATCAATTCCTCGCGCGAGCAGGCGGTGCACGTGCTGCGCGCGATGGGCGTCGCGGCGATTGTCTCGCCGTGCTTCGGCCGCCAGTTCTTCCGCAACGCGATCAACAACGGCCTGCCGGTGATCGAGTGCGATGTGACGGGCGTCGAGCAGGGCGATGAGATCGAAGTCGACGCCGCAGTGGGCCGCGTCGCGGTCGCGGCGCGCAAGATCGCGCGCACCGTGAGCCCGTTGCCCGTGGAGGTTCAGGCGATCCTCGCTGCCGGCGGGTTGATCGCGTTTTTGCAGAAGCATCCGGACTGGGAGCTGGTCTGAGGGCTCGAACTAGGGGCTAGGGGCTAGGGGCTAGCGTGTAGGGTGCAGCTTTAGCGCACCAATTCGTGGCGCTGCAGACTGCTACAGCATGAGGGGTAATGAATGAAGATCGAACGGGTTGAAGTCTTCGGCGTGGCGGTGCCGCTGATCGGCGAGTACAAGAACGCCTACAAATCCAAGTCGATACAGAGGAGCGCGGTCGTTCGCATTACTGCCAGCGGCGGGGCCGTCGGGCTGGGCAACATCGATCCGTCGCCGGGTTACTCCAAGGAAACGATCGAGCAGAGCCTCGAGGTGCTCGAGCGCACGCTCGCGCCTGCGGTGATCGGGCTCGATCCGACCAACGTTCATCGCGTGCTCGAGAAGATCAATCCCGCGGTCGAAGGCTTCTACGACGCGAAAGCGGCGATCGAGATGGCGTGCGTCGACCTGGCGGCGCGCGTGGCCGGCATGCCGGTGCATGCCTACCTCGGCGGCGCGGAGAAAGACAAGCTGCTGTTCAACGCCTGGATCGGCATTCTCACGCCGGACGAGGCGGTGAAAGAGACGATGGGCTGGAAGAGCCGCGGCTTTCGCTCGGCCAAGATCAAGGTCGGGGGCAACATCCAGGCCGACCGCGACCGCGTGAAAGCGGTGCGCGAAGCGGTGGGCCCCGAATTCAATATCCGCATCGACGCAAACTGCGGCTATGATGCCGATACCTCGATCGAGCTCGCAAAAATGGTCGCCCCATACAATCTCCAGCTGTTCGAGCAGCCGGTGCCGGCCGACGACATCAAGGGCATGGCGCGGGTGCGGCGCGAGGCGAACGCCGTCGGCGTGCCGATCATGGCCGACGAATCGGTGCTCGACCACGCGAGCCTGATCGATATCATCCGCCACGACGCGGCGGACATCGTGAAGGTCAAGGTGATGAAGCAGGGCGGCTTTCTCAACACGCGGCGCATGATCGCGACCGCCGAGGCCGCCGGGATTCGCTGCGTGGTCGGCCATGGCTTCGGGCTGGGCGTCAACACGATGGCCGAGATCATGCTGGCGGCAACCTCGAAGAATGTGATCGACGGGCTGGAATGCGTGGGGCCGCTCAAGACGTCCGACGACATCGTCACCCGCAAGCTCGACATTTCCTCCGGCAGCATCGCGCTGCCCGGCGGGCCGGGGCTCGGGGTCGAGCTCGATGACAAGAAGGTGGCGAAGTACCGCTTCGAGATCAAGGCGACTGCGTGAACGGCAAGCGGTAAGCGGTGAGCAGTGGGCGAGCAGGGTTCGGCTTCCGCACACCAGCAATGAAGCGGGGCCATCTCGATCGACGGCACGCAGTGATTTTTTGATAACTCAAGGTGCGATGAGTAACGAGAGAAGACAGGGCGTGCGGCAGCGGCTGCGCAAACGGCTGACCGATGGGCCATTGGTCGTTGCGCCCGGCATCTACGACGCCTACGGCGCGCGTTTCGTCGAGCAGGCGGGATTCGAGGCGGCGTACATGACCGGCAACGGCGTGTCCGCAAGCCTGCTCGGGCTGCCCGACGTCGGGCTGGTCGATCTCACGCTCATCACGCAGCATGCGCACCGCGTCGCGGCATGCGTCGACATTCCGCTCATCTGCGACGCCGACACCGGCTACGGCAACGTGGTCAACGTGCGCCGCACCGTCCAGGAGTATGAAAGCGCCGGGGTAGCCGCAATCCACCTCGAGGACCAGGTTTCACCCAAGCGCTGCGGGCACCTGCCGGGCGCGCGCCCCGTGATCACGCTGGAGGAAGCGGCGGGAAAGATAGAAGCTGCGGTTGCCGCGCGCCGCGATCCGGATTTCATCATTATCGGGCGCACCGACGCGGCCGGCGGCGAGGGCATCGACGGCGCGATCCGGCGCGGCCAGGCCTACCGCAAGGCGGGCGCCGATGTCATTTTCGTGGAGTTGAACAGCAGCCCGGACATCGTCGACATCCTGAAGCGGGTCGCAGGCGAGATCGACGCGCCGTGCCTGGTGAACGTCGGCGAATCGGGCAGGCTCGGCGATCTCACTGCCGTCGATCTGGAAAAGATCGGCATGCGCATCGCGATCTACCCGGGGCTCGGGCGCTGCGCCGCGGGCTACGGCATACGCGAGG
This sequence comes from Burkholderiales bacterium, assembly GCA_041629335.1. Lineage (GTDB taxonomy): Bacteria > Pseudomonadota > Gammaproteobacteria > Burkholderiales > SG8-41 > JBFKNN01. Next base: position 16,500 of record JBFKNN010000033.1, read on the forward strand.
CGTTGAAGACGCTCAAGCGTGACGGCAGCACAGCCAGGGCGCGCGACCGCATGCTCACGTTCAAGGAATACAATGAGGCGCTGGGACTCAAGGAAGTGGAAGAATGGGAGAGCAAGTATCAGATGAGATAAGGCCCGGGCCGTACCCCGCAGGGGGTACCGAAGGGGATGAGCTGATTCCGTGCCGCGCGCAACGGTCGGGCCGCGGATTGCGTAGGGCGCGGCTTTAGCGCACCGCTCCGCCGATGCCCCATGCCGACCGACTCGGTGCGCTGAAGCTGCACCCTACGGCTTAATCATCATCCATCACGAGGCTAAATCATGGAAGTCACCCGCACACTCGCCAAGTTCGTTGTCGAGCACCGCTACGAGAACATGCCCGACAAGGTCCGGCACGAGGCCGAGCGCTCGTTTCTCAACTGGGTCGGCTGCGCGGTCGGCGCCGCGCGGCATGAGACGGTGGAGAATGCGCTCGCCGCGCTTGCCCCGTTCTCGGGACCGGCGGAAGCCACAGTGCTCGGGCGCGGCGACCGGGTCGATATCATGCTCGCCGCCTTGATGAACGGCATCACCTCGCACACGTTCGACTTCGACGATACGCATCTCAAGACGGTCATCCATCCGAGCGGGCCCGTGGCCTCCGCGATACTCGCGCTGGCGGAGCGCAAGCCGGTGTCGGGGAAGGAATTCCTGCACGCCTTCATCCTCGGCGTCGAAGTCGAGTGCCGCATCGGCAACTCGGTGTACCCCGAGCATTACGACGTGGGCTGGCACATCACCGGCACTGCCGGCGTGTTCGGCGCGGCCGCGGCGGCGGGGCGGTTGCTCGGGTTGACCGAGCAGCAGATGGTCTGGGCGCTCGGCATTGCCGCGACACAGTCCTCGGGCCTGCGCGAGATGTTCGGCACCATGTGCAAGCCGTTCCACCCCGGCAACGCGGCGCGCAACGGGCTGCTCGCGGCATTGCTCGCCAAGAGCGACTTCACCAGCTCGAACCAGGGCATCGAGGCGAAGCGCGGCTTCGCCAACGTGCTCTCGACCAGGTTCGACCCGAAGCAGATTACGGAAAAGCTCGGAGAGAGCTGGGAGATCTCTCTCAACACCTACAAGCCCTTCGCCTGCGGCATCGTGATCCATCCGGCGATCGACGGCTGCGTGCAGTTGAGGAACGAGCACAAGCTCAAAGGCGACGAGATCGAGAGCATCGCGCTCAAGGCGCACCCGCTGGTGCTGGAGTTGACCGGCAAGAAGACCCCGCAGGTCGGGCTCGAGGGCAAATTCAGCGTGTTTCATTCGGCCGCAGTCGCGGTCATTCACGGCGCGGCGGGCGAGGCGCAATACAGCGACGCCTGCGTGCGCGATCCGAAGGTGATCGCGCTTCGCGACAAGGTGAGCGCGACCGTCGACAAGTCGCTGCACGAGGACCAGGTGCGCATCGCGATGAAGCTGAAGGATGGCCGCACGCACGAGAAATTCGTCGAGCACGCGGTGGGCAGCCTCGCCAAGCCGATGAGCGACGCCGACCTCGAGGCCAAGTTCAAGGGGCTCGCGGACGGCGTGCTCGCGCGGCTCGAGACCGAGAATCTCATGCGGTTGTGCTGGGACATCGCCAAGCTGAAGGACGCTGGCGAGGTCGCCCGCGCCTCGGTGGCGGCCGGCAATCAGGCAAAGCGCGCCAGCAACGCGTGATGCGCTGGCAGTGCTGACGATCGGCATCCTCGAAGGTGACGACATCGGGCTCGAGGTCGTGCCAGAGTGCGTCAAGGTGATGAAGGCGGCGGCGGCGAAGACCGGGCTCGCCGTGGACTGGCTGCCGGTGCCGATCGCGCGCCGCGCGCACGACCAGCTAGGCCACACGGTGCCGCCGGGCACGCTCGAGACGCTGGAGGGCCTTGACGGCTGGGTGCTGGGTCCCATCGGCCACCGCGAGTACCCGCGCAACGATCCGACCTGGGTCAACGCGCATCCGCTGCTGCGCACCCACTTCCAGTTCTTCGCGAATTACAAGCCGTTCAAGTCGTACCCGAACATTCCATCGGTGCACAAGAATGTCGACATGCTGTTCCTGCGCGAGACGACGGAGGGCTTCAAGGTCGATGCGAACCTCTACAAGGGCTACGGTGAGTTCATGCCGACCGAGGAGCTCGCGGTGGGCCTGTGCATCACCACGCGCACCAAGAGCCGGTTGATCGCCGAAGCCGCATTCGAGGCGGCCCGCGCGCGGCCGCGGCGCAAAGTTAGCGCGATCCACAAGAACACCGTCTACCGCATGGGCGACGGTCTCTTCGCCGACGAGTGCCGCAAGGTGGCGGCGCGCTATCCCGACGTCGTGTTTGAGGAAGTGATCGTCGACACCTGCGCGCTGCGCCTCGTCATGAACCCGCAGCAGTACGATGTGCTCGTGACCACCAACCTCTATGGCGACATCCTTACCGACGAGGCGGCGGGGCTGGTCGGCGGGCTGGGGCTCGCACCGGGTCTGAACGCGGGCGAGCGCCACGCGATGGCGCAGGCGACCCACGGGTCGGCACCGGACATCGCGGGGAAGGGCATCGCGAACCCGTACGCCATGATCATGTCGGGCAAGATGCTGTTCGAGTGGCTCGCGCTGAAGCGCAAGGAGCCGAAGGCGGCGGCCGCCGCGAAGTTGATCGGCGAGGCGATGGAACGCGTGATCGCCGAAGCGAAACACTTGACGCGCGATCTCGGCGGCAGCGGGTCGACCGAAGGGATGGGGGATGCTGTCGTCTCGGCCCTCTAGTGCGGGGCGCATGGTCGGATTTCGTTTAATCGGAGAAAGAGCGCTGTGAAGATTGGAATACTGCTGGGCGACGACATCGGGCTGGAAGTGGTGCCCGAAGCGGTGAAAGTGATGAAGGCGGCGGCGGCCAAGACCGGGCTCGCGGTCGAGTGGCAGGAGCTGCCGATCGGCAAGAAGGGCCACGACCTGCATGGGCACACCATGCCCGAGCCGACGGTGAAGGCGCTCGAGAAGACTGACGGCTGGATTTGCGGGCCGATCGGGCACGGCGCGTATCCTCGCAACGATCCGACATGGATCATGCCGCCGCTGAGAAAGCGCTTCGATCTTTTCGCGAGCATCAAGCCGGTCAGGTCCTATCCCAACATCGCCTCGGTGCACAAGGACGTCGACATCGTGTTCCTGCGGGAAGTGACGGAGGGCATGCAGTCGAGCGACACGGTGACGGCGGGCGCGGGCGAATTCCGCCCGAACGACGAGATCTCGGTCGGTACGCGGGTTGTCACGCGCAAAGGCGCCAACCGCGTCGCGCGCGAAGCCTTCGAGATCGCGCGCACGCGCAGCCGCAAGAAGGTGACCGCGCTGCACAAGGAGCCGGTCTACCGCCTGGTGTGCGGCATGTTCGCCGAGGAATGCCGCAAGGTGGCCAAGGAGTATCCGGACGTTCAATTCGACGAAGTGCTGATCGACGGCTTCGCGATGAAGGTGGTGATGAGGCCGCAGCAGTACGACGTGGTGGTCACGACCAACCAGTTCGGCGACATCGTGACCGACCTCGGGGCGGGGCTCGTGGGCGGCCTGGGGCTTGCGCCGGGCCTGTGCGTGGGCGAGCGCCAGGCGATGGCGCAGGCGACCCACGGCTCGGC
>JBFKNN010000034.1:0-20073 GCA_041629335.1 Burkholderiales bacterium
ACCGTGAGACAGGAAACGTGAGGGAAAACCGTGACTGGCGACCGGTGACTGGTGCTCAAAACCGGTGACGAATGATGAGTGACGAGTGACGAGTGATGAGTGACGGGTGACGGGTGCGCAAGACCCGGGATTCGGGAATGGAGATCGGAGATGCGGACCCCGCCTCCCCGTTCCCCGTTCCCGATTCTCGATCAGTCGTCACCAGTGAGCGGCACGATCACATCACCGCGCCGACCTGCCACGGCACGAACTCGTTCTTGCCGTAGCCGTGCTGCTCGGATTTGGTTTTTTCGCCGGATGCCGCGCGCAGGATCGCGTCGAAGATGCGCCGGCCCGCCTGCTCCACCGTCTCCTTGCCGTCGATGATCCCGCCGCAGTTGATGTCGATGTCTTCTTCCTGCCGCGTCCACAGGGCGGTATTGGTGGCGAGCTTCAATGACGGCGACGGCGCGCAGCCGTAGGCGGAGCCGCGACCGGTCGTGAAGCACACGATGTTGCAGCTGCCCGCGACCATCCCCGTCACCGACACCGGGTCGTAGCCGGGCGTGTCCATGAACACAAATCCTTTCTGCTCGATCGGTTCGGCGTATTCGTAGACGGCGGCGAGCGGCATGGTGCCGCCCTTGGCCACGGCGCCGAGCGACTTCTCCAGGATCGTCGTGAGCCCCCCGGCCTTGTTGCCGGGCGTCGGGTTGTTGTTCATCTCGCCGCGGTTGCGCGCCGTGTAGTCCTCCCACCAGCGGATGCGCTCGAGGAGCTTCTCACCGACCTCGCGCGAGACCGCGCGGCGCGTGAGCAGGTGCTCGGCGCCGTAGACCTCGGGCGTCTCGCCCAATACCGCCGTGCCGCCGTGCCGCACCAGCAGATCGACCGCCGCGCCCAGCGCCGGGTTGGCGGTGATCCCCGAATAGCCGTCCGAGCCCCCGCATTCCAGGCCGAGCACGAGATGGCTGGCGGGAACGGGTTCGCGCTTGACCTGGTTCGCGATGGGAAGCATCCCTTCCACCAGCGCGACGCCCTTGGCAATGGTCTTCGACGTGCCGCCCGTGTCCTGGATGGTGAACGCCTGGAGCTGGCCGCTTTCCTTGAGCGATTGCGCCTTGGTCAGGGCGTCGATCTGGTTCGCCTCGCAGCCCAGCCCCACGATCAGGATGCCGGCGAAGTTGACGTGGCGCGCGTAGCCGGCCACCACGCGCTGGAGCATGCGCATGCCCTCGCCGTTCGTATCCATGCAGCAGCCCATGCCGTGCGTGAGACTCACCACGCCGTCGACGTTCGGGTGGGCGCGCATGCGCTCCGCGGTGAAGTGGCGGGCGATGCCCTCGGCCACCGTCGCGGAGCAGTTCACCGTGGTGAGGATGCCGATGTAGTTGCGCGTCGCCACGCGGCCGTCCGGGCGGACGACGCCGCGGAAGGTCGCCTGCTGGGCGACGTACTCGACCGGCTTCACGTCCGCGCAAAAATCGTAGTCGCGGGAAAAATTGCCCATCTCGAGATTGTGCGTGTGCACGTGCTCGCCGGCGGCGATGTCGCGGGAGGCGAAGCCGATGATCTGGCCGTAGCGGCGAACGGCGGCCCCGCGCGCGATCGGGCCCGCCGCGACTTTATGTCCCGGCGGCACCAGGCTCTTCACCTTGCCCGACCCGTCCGGCAGAGGCGCGCCGGGGATGAGCTGGCTGCTGGCGATGAGCACGTTATCCGAACCGTGCAGGCGGATGAGCGGCTGGGCGTTCATATCGGATCCACTCCATCAAAATGGGGACAGACCACTAAGGATTTCTTTGGATTCCTTAGTGGTCTGTCCCCGTTTTTCAGTCGACGATCTTGTTGATCGGAAGCTCGATGATCCCCCTCGCGCCCACCTCGTACAGCCGCGGAATCAGCTCGCGCACCTGCTTCTCGTCCACCACCGTGCTGAGATCGACCCACTCCGGGTCGGCGAGTGTCGAGACGGTGGGCGTGGCGAGGGCCGGCAGGATCTTCAGCACCGCGTCGACGTCCTTGCGCTGCACGTTCATCGACAGCAGCACGCGCGTCGCGGCGGCAATCGCCCCCTTGAGCAGCATCAGCACGCGTTCCATCTTGTCGCGCTTCCAGCCGTCCTTGCAGGCGGCATGGTTGGCGATGAAGCGCGGCGTGCTCTCCAGCACCACATCCATGATCTTGAGATCGTTGGCGCGCAGCGACGAGCCGGTTTCCGACACGTCGACGATGGCATCGGCGAGGATCGGGGGCTTCACCTCGGTCGCGCCCCAGGAGAATTCGACGCTCGCCTTCACGCCGTGCTTCGCCAGGAAGCGCTTGGTCATGCCCACCGCTTCGGTGGCGATGCGCTTGCCCTCGAGGTCCTTCACCTTGCGAAACGGCGAGTCCTCCTTGGAGGCGAGCACCCAGCGCACGGTGCCGTAGTTCGGCCACGGCGCCTTGAGATCCGCGAGCTCCGCCACATCTTCCTCGTTCTCCAGGATCCAATCGAGCCCCGTGATGGCGCAGTCGAGGATGCCCTGCCCGACGTAGCGCGCCATCTCCTGCGGCCGGATCAGGATGCATTGGATCTCGGGGTCGTCGATGTCCGGGTAGTAGGACCGCCCGGAGATGCGCAGGTCGTAGCCGGCGCGGATGAAGAGCTTCTGGGTGGTGTCCTGCAGGCTTCCCTTCGGGATGCCCAGGCGCAGCTGGTTCGCTGGTTCGGTCATGAGGCGAGTCTTTCTTGTTGAAGCCTCACATCATACCGCGTGCCAGCCGCGAATTTAGGGGACAGACCGCGTTTTCCCGTCGCTTCCCTCGTTCGCGGCGGGGAGTCGTTTGGGAAACGCGGTCTGTCCCCGACATCTGCTATCCGATGTCAAGCCCGCTCGCGGAGGATCTGCTTTCGCCGCAGGGTTTCGGACACGAACTCCTCCATATCGGGATCCAGGGCATTGCGGGCCGAGACGATCCCGATGAGCTCGCCATTCTCGATGACGGGAAGATGGCGGAAGCCGTTCTCATGCATCACCAGCAGCGCGTAGCCGAACGACTTGTCGGGATCGATCGTCTGCGGTTCAGTCGTCATCACGTCGGCGAGCCGCGTGGTGCGCGGGTCCTGACCGCGCGCGAGGACTCGAAATATGGCGTCGCGCTCCGAGAAAATCCCCACCAGCTTTTGCTGCTCGACGACCATGATCGCGCCGACTTTCCTGTGCGCCATGAGCTTGGCGGCTTCGCTGACGGTGGTTTCCGGCGAAGTGACGAGCAGCTTGTCCCGCTCCATGACGGCTCTAACCGGTTGACTGAACATGACGCCCCCAATCTCGCATCGAATCGTGTGCACAAAACAGGCCGCTCGATTTCCGGACGATGGTTGGGCGTAAACGGCTTGTGCCCCCAGCCCCCCGTCCGGCTCCTCGTAGCGCGCCTGACGAACAGGCTACGCATCTTTGGAAATCATGAATTTGACCTACGTCAAACCCGCGGGGATATGACCGGCACCGGGTAACGGCCGATTGCGCTCCAGTCGCCCGCTTTCGGGCTCGAACCACAGGCACGGAGCCCGATTTTTCAAATGCTGAAAAACCGCGAGCGGTGAATCGTGACCGGTATCAGCACCCGTGAGAGGTGGGTGCCCCAGGAGGCGGGCGTGAGGGAAACAGCGCGTCGGGTGAGGTGACTGCAGCGCGGGCGCGCGCGGCCGACCGGGTATTCGCGGCGGGTTTCACCGGCCAAGCGCTCCGCTTTGGCGCTTGCCGCTTTGCAGCGGGTCAGGCCCTGCCAGAGGCCGCACGCCCCTTCTCGAGGCCCGCGAAGGAATAGGTCGGGGGCGTCATCAGCCACTGGTAGCCCTTGGCGATCAGCCCCTCGATGTTCTTGGCGTTGGCATGCGGGTGGCCGCAGACCACCTTGTGCTCCTTGCAGATGGCGAGGATCTCGTCGATCGCCGCGGCGACCGTCGGGTGCTCGTACTGGCGCGGCAGGCCGAGGTCCTGCGAGAGGTCGCCCTCCCCGATCAGCACGTAGCCGATGCCCGGCACTTCCTTCAGGATCTTCGGCAGGTTCTTGATGCCGCGCACCTCCTCGCACTGGATGCCGACGAGGATCTCGCCCTTGGGATTCAATGGCCAGACGTCGGCAACTTTGTAATATTCCTGCTGCGTGAGGCCCCAGTACGGCGCGCAGTTCTTCGGCGCGTCGCCACGCTGGCCCGGCGGATCGTAGTACGGCGCCGAGGGCGGGCGCGCGTAGCGGCAGGCAGCGACCGCGTTGCGCGCCTCCTCCACCGTGCTGACGTGCGGGAAGACGATGCCGTAGACGCCGATGTCCAGCACCTGCTTGGCAATGAACTGGTTCATCTCCACGCCATTGACGGGGATGCGCACCATCGGCGTCACCGCCGGCGCGAGGCTGCCGCTCTTGAGAATCTGCTTGCGGTCGAGCATGTACTGCATGCAGTTGCGCAGCAGCTGCACATCGAACGGGTTGTGCTCCATCTCGAACACGACCGCATCGTACGGCGCGGCGTTGATCGCCTGCGCCATGCCGATCTCGGGCGGCGAGAAGGTGGTGATCGCGGGCTTGCCCTGTTCCAGCGCCCGGATCGCGCCGTTCAAGCGGGGAATGTCGGCCATTGCACTGCTCCTTGTTTGATCTGATTTCTCGCTTCGCCTCCGAGAAGATCGGCTCGAGAGCGCGAGGCAGGCGGCGCGCGTCTAAGGGGACAGACCACTAAGAACCCTGTCGACCTTAGTGGTCTGTCCCCTAATCACGCTTCCGGGCAGCCTACAGCGGCTTGATCCCGGCTACCTCGGCTGCCTTCTTGTAGCGCGCGATTTCGCGTGGCAGCAGGTCTTTGAGTTGCGCCACCGTTTGCGGCCACGGCTCGGCGCCCTGGTTGTCGAGAAACTTCTTCATGTCGGCCGTGGCCAGGATCTTGTTGACCGCCGCGTTGATGAAGGCAATGCGATCGGCCGGGAGGCCCGCCGGCGCGAAGACGCCCCACCACAGGAAGTACTCGTAACCCGGCACGCCGGATTGCGCGATCGCCGGGAGATCCGGGAACAGCGGCGAGCGCTCCGGGCTGGTCACGCCGAGGATGCGCACGCGGTTGCCCTGGATATTGGGCAGCAGCGCGGCGGAGCTGGAAATCACCATCTCCACCTCGCCCGAGGCGAGCGCGGTCATCGCATTCGAGATGCCCTTGTAGGGAATGTGCACCATCTTCAGCCCGGCGGCCGCGCCGAACAGCGCGCCCGAGAAGTGGTTGTTGCCGCCCGCGCCGGATGAGCCGTAGTTGAATTTGTCGGGATACTTCTTGGCGAGCGCAACGAGCTCCTTCACGTTTTTCGCGGGAACCGAAGGATGAATCGCGAGCAGCATCGGCGCCCGCGCGATCGTGGCCACCGGGACAATGGCGGTCGCCGGATCGAAGGGCAGCGTCTTGCGCACCGCCGACGTCGCCGGATACGACGAGGTGTGGCCCAGCAGCGTGTAGCCGTCTGGCGCCGCCTTGGTGACGATCTCGGTGCCGATCATGCCGCTTGCGCCGGGGCGATTGTCCACGATGAAGTTCACGCCCCAGGCTTCGCCCAGGCGCTGCGCGATCGTGCGGCTCATCAGGTCGGACGACCCGCCCGCCGTATACGGCACGATGATCTGGATGTTTTTCGCGGGATAAGCCTGCGCCGCTGCATGCTGCGCGCCGCCCGCAAGCATCGCGGCAGCCACCGCGGCCGCAGCGAAACTAAGATTCAACCTGTTGGTTTTCATGATATTCCTCGTCGTTGATTAGCAGTTCTTCCCCCGCACGCTCGACGGCACACGGTATGGGGTCGCAGCACAAGTTTTCGGGGTTTTGCTTGAACAGTCGTACCGCGCAGTGCGACGCAATGTCGACGCCGCGATAGCCCGCAAAGCATCAATCGCCGGCCCCGGCTTTTCTTCTTCGCTTGTCATGCCGACGCCGCCCAGACCGGTGGACCCCGTCATTTTACGCAGGATTCATCACCGGTGACGACGTGTGTTCCGCATTGTGGCCGTCCTGACGCTCGTGACCCGCGACCGGTGAGCCGGACTCGGTCAGGGCCGCCGAAACGGGTGACAAATCGGGGTGGAACCGGCAGGCTTCGCGTCGTCGCCCGGGAACAATCAGGAAGAACCGGGGACAGACCACGTTTTTCGCGAAACTCGCCACCAAGAATTCGGGGAACGAACGGAGAGCGCGGTCTGTCCCCGGTTTTCGTCAGGCCAGCGTCACCTCGAGCACGCCGCATTTCTCGACATCGGTCACGACCTTGTCGCCCGGCTTGAGCCATATCTGCTTCTCGGGTGGATAGCCGAGGATCACGCCCTGCGGCGTCCCGGTATAGATGATGTCGCCGGGCAGGAGCGTCATGTGGCGCGAGCAGTAGCTTACGATCTGCGCGCAGCTGAAGATCATGTCGGCGGTGTTCGAGTTCTGGCGCTGCTCGCCGTTCACGTAGGTGGCGATTTTCAGGTTCTGCGGATCGGCAATCTGGTCCGCGGTGACGACGTAGGGACCGAGCGGCGCAAAGCCGTCGCAGGTCTTGCCGAGCATCAACTGGCTCGAGGCCCGCATCAGATCGCGCGCCGAGAAGTCGTTCCCGTTGGCGTAGCCGAACACGTACGACAGCGCCTTCTCCTCGGGCACGTCGCGCGCCTTTCTGCCCATCACCAGCACCAGCTCCACCTCGTAGTCGAATTTGGTGGACACCTTCGTCGGCAACGGGATCCTGCCGCGATGGCCGACGAGCGAGTTGTTGTACTTGTTGAACAGGACCGGCACCGGCGGAATCGGGTTGCCGGTCTCCTGCGCGTGCTGGCGATAGTTGAGCCCGACGCAGATGATCTTGCCCGGACGCGGAACGGCCGGGCCGAATCGGGCGCGCGATTCCGGAACGAGCACGCGCTTGCCGCGCTTGTCGGCAAGCGCCTTCCCGGCAAGCTTCACGAGCGGCGCGCAGTCGGCGCCTTCGATCACGGCGTGAATATCCGCCGGCGCCTTGATGCGGAACAGCCTGGACGCCTTGGCCACATCGAGGATGCCGCGCTCCGTCTTCAGCCCCAGGGTCTCGCCGTCGCCTCCGGCCAGCGTGCAGAACGTCATGTTGCGCGCCCGCATGGCTCTCGCCGCCGCCGGCTTCTTCGTCTTGGTTGCCATCTCTCCCTCCGTTCGGTCCGGTCACTACGCAGGACTGGCGAGTCAACCATACCCTTGGAGAAGCGTCAACGGCGGGCAGTGATCAGGAGACGGAACCCGTTTTCTTCGTGACGGGTCAGCCGGACCGGTCAGCCCGGATCGTGAAGGTACATGCGCGCGAGTTTGAGCACCAGCAGGACGAAGGGCGCGAGGTGCCAGAGGAAATCGAAGATGTCGAGCGGGCGCGTGAGCGTGCCGGCGATGAGCATCTTGAGCTTTCCCCAGATGTGGGGCTCGGGGAAGAACGGCGCCAAGCCCAGCGTCAGCGCGAGGATGACGAAGACGATGAGGGGAAGCTTGTCGAGCCAGGTCATTTTGCCGTTGAGGCGTGATCAGTGACGGGTGCTGAAAAGCGTACTTTAGGCGGTCCGGGCGGTTACGCGCAGCCGGAGACGCATGTTCTCGTGCAGCGCGCTGGCGATCCCGGGCAAGCGCCCGCTGCTCGAATCGCGGCCCGCACCTGAGCCGGTCCACTCATTGCGACCGGCTCGACCTGTCCGCGAATCCGCTCGGAATGTCGATGTTTTGCGGGCATATCAACGCCTGCGTTGACCGGCCCCCGCCCGCCTTCCCGGGTACCACCAGCTTCCAGTCGCTGCGCCAGTGCCAGGCCCCAGCTACTTCGTGCATCGGCCGCCTGGCGAAACGCGATAGATAATCGTAATAAAAACATGGTAATACATGACAGTCTCGGAGCAACATTTATGTTCTGTTTTTTGCTACACTTGAAGCAATTCTGAGAACGACATATGTCAGTTGACACTTACTTGCTTGGCGGCACCCGTTCGGCAGTATTGCGCGCCCTCTTTCTGCACCCTGAAGCCGCGCTGCACGTGCGCGAGCTGGCCCGCATCACGGGAGCGTCGCCCGGCTCGCTGCACCGGGACCTGCGGGCGCTGGCCACGCTGGGCCTGCTGTTGCGCGAGGAAGTCGGCCGTCAGGTGCACTACCGCGCCAATCCTGCCTGCCCCGTTTTCGATGCACTGGCCGCGCTGCTGCGCAAAACCGCCGCTACGCTGCCCGGAGCGCCGGATCGCGCGGCGTCCGCCGATGGGCGCGTCCCGCACGGCTCACCGGCCGCGTACCCGGTGCCGGCGCAACGTCCCAAGCTGCACATTCCGCGGGGCAGGCTCGCGACGCTCTGCCGCAAGTATCGCGTGCGCAAGCTCAGTCTATTCGGCTCCGCGGCACGCAACGAGATGACACCCATGAGCGACGTGGACCTGCTGGTCGAGTTCGATCCGGGCAGCGGTACGTCCCTGTTCGACATCCCGGCCATGCAGGACGAGCTGTCCGAGCTCTTCGCCGGGCGCAAAGTGGACGTGGCAACGCCCGAGATCCTCGACAATCCGTTCCGGCGCCAGGCGATCCTGCGGGAACTGACGACGCTGTATGCGGCCTGACGCGCGCGACGCGGCGCATCTGTGGGACATGTTGTCCGCAGCGCGCGAGGCGCTTGGCGTGGTCGATCCGGTTTCGGCGGAGCAGTTCCTGGCCGATCGCCTGCGGCTGCGCGCACTCGAGCGTACGCTCGATCTCATCGGCGCAGCCGCTTCGCGCGTGACGCCCGCATGCCAGGCCGCGCATCCGGAAATCCCGTGGCGCGCCCTCATCGGGCAACGCAACCTCCTCATCCATGAGTACGGCCGCATCAATCCCGCGCTGCTGTACGTCGCCGCCGTGGAGCGCACGCCGCTGCTGGTTGGATTGCTCGAGCGCATCGTGGGCACGGATACCGGCGGACGATGAGGCGACGGCAGGTACGGCCTCGAGCAACGACCGATTTCCTCACGCTTCCGGCTCACGCCTCTTTCTAACGCTTCACCCGACACGCCTCACGTGGTCTTCGCGCGCGACATGATCCACGCGGGAATCATCGCCAGCACGTAGACGATCGCAACCAGCAGGAAGGCGTCGCGGAACCCCATCGTGTAGGCCTGCTGGTAGACGACCTCGCCGAGGAAGTGCAGCGCGCCGGGCCCCTGCAGGTCCTCGGGCACGCCCGCGCGCGCGAGCAGCGCTTCCATCTGGCGCAACAGCTCGAGCGTAGCCGAATTGGCGCCCGTCTGCAGGGCGGTCAGGGTGTCGCTGTGGAAGAACGTGCGCCGGTCGAGCATCACCGAGAGCGCGTTGACGCCGAACGCGCCGCCGATCTGCCGCGCGAAGTTGATCATGCCCGCGCCCTGCCCCAGCATCTCGGGCTCCACCGCGCGCATCGCGGTGACGTTGAGCGTCGGCTTGATCAACGCCATGCCGATACGCGAGAGCACGACCGCGAAGGCGATGGACCAGAACGGCATGTTGGCGTCCACGCCCGCGAGCCAGAAGCCGGAGGCCGCGAAGAAGAGCAGGCCCAGCATGACCAGGATCGTGGGCGAGAAGCGGTCGCTCATCCAGCCGCCCATCGGCATCAGCACGCCCATCACCAGGCCCGCGGGCATCAGGAGCAGCCCCGCCGCGAGCGGCGTGGCGTTCTGCACCGTCTGCACGAACAGCGGCACGAGATAGGTCGAGCCGAAGATGCCTGCGCCGTAGATGACCGACACTGCCGCGGCCGCGGCGAACCGGGCGCTCGCGAACACGCGCAGGTCGACGAGCGGCTGCTCCACCCGCAGCGACCACACGACGAAGGCCGCGCCGCTCGAGAGCGAGACCGCGAACAGCCCGAGGAGGTAGTCCGAGTACCAGCCCTCGCGCTGCCCGTTCGAGAGCGCCGTCAGCATGGTGCCGATCGACACCGACAGGAGCACGAAGCCGATGCCGTCGAAGCGCATGCGCCCGCCCTTCTCCTCGCGCCCGGGCAAAAACGCGCTGCCCATCAGCATGGCGAACGCGCTGACCGCCATCGGGGCGAAGAAGATGAAGCGCCAGTTGAACTGGTCGATGAGAAATCCGCCGAGCGTCGGCCCGATCGCCGGGCCGAGAATCACGCTCATGCCGAAAAATCCCATCGCCAGCCCGCGCTGGTTGGGCGGAAACACGAGAAAGAGCGTGTACATCGCGAGCGGCTGCAGCAGGCCCGCGACCGCGCCCTGCACCACGCGGCAGAAGATGAGCACGTCTTCGTTGGGCGCAACGCCGGCGAGCAGGAGCGCGGCGACGAACACCGCGATGGAGCCCACGAAGGTGTTGCGCTGGCCGAAGGTGTGCATCAGCCAGGCGTTGAGCAGCATGCCCACGGTCATCGCCGCGAGCGTGCCGGTCGAGAGCCATTGCGCGCGGTCCTGGCCGATGCCGAACGCGCCCATGATGTCGGGGATCGCTACATTGACGCTGGTGGTGGTGAGCACCGCGGAGATGGTGCCCAGCATGACCGTGACGGTCGCGAGCCAGCGGTACTGCGGCCCGTAGCGCTCGAACAGCTCCTCAGTCGTTGCCTGTCGCAATGTAGACCTCGACCATCATGCCGGGGCGCAGGACGTGGTCCTTGGCCGAGAGCTTGATGCGCAGGGGCAGGCGCTGCGTGATCTTGGTGAAGTTGCCGCTCGGGTTGGGATCGGGCAGGAGCGCGAACTTGCTGGTCGCCGCGCGGCCGATGCGGAACACTTCGCCCTCGAACACGCGGCCGGGAAAGGCGTCGACGCGGATGTCGGCCTTCATGCCGGGCTTCAGGCGCGCGATGTCGGTCTCCTTCACGTTCGCCTGCACCCAGATGTCGTCGGGGTCGTGGAACATGAGAATGCGCTGGCCGGCCGAGACGTGCTCGCCGGCGTTGACGAAGGTCATCACCACGCGTCCGGTGCCGGGGCTCGTGATGCGGCGGTCGGCGATGTCGACGTCGCGGCGGCGGATCTCGGCGCGGATCTCGTCGGCCTGGCGCGCGAGCACCTCGAGCTGGCGCTCCATCACCTGCAGCTCGCGCCGGCTGCCGCCGGCGGCGGACAGCGTGCCGCGCACGGCCGCGATCTCGGCGACCGCCTTGCGGTGGTTCTCCTGCGCCTGCTGGTAGGTGGTGCGCGCGCGCTCCATCGCCTGGGGCGAGAGCCACTTCTGCGCCGCGAGGTCGCGGGCGCGCTCGTAGTCCTCGCGCGCCTGCTTTACTTCGGCCTCGAGCGCCGCGGCCTGCGCCTCGGCGGCCTTCAACCGGTTGGTCTCGCTCTGGTACTTGCCCTGGGTTTCCTGGTCGACCTGCCCGGTGCGGGCGCGCACGACCGCCATCTGGTTCTCGATCGCGTCGAGCCGCGCGACCAGCACTTCGCGCTGCAGCTTCGAATCGCGGTCGTCGATCTGCACCAGCAGATCGCCCTTCTTCACTTCGTCGCCCTGGATCACCGGCAGCTCGGTAATCATGCCCGACACCCGGCTCGAGAGCGTGATGATCTCGCCGTCGATGCGCGCGTCGTCGATGAAAACGTGGGTCCAGCGGAAATACGCCCAGTTGCCCGCCCAGCCGGCGAGCATGAGCGCGACGATGATCAGCACCCAGGTCTTGGCGCGCGAGCCCTTGCGCGCGCCGGATGCGGCTGCGCCGCGGTCGGGCGTCTCTTTGGTCTGCTGTTCTGCCATAGGGTGCAAGTGCCGGCCGGCCCGCCGGGCCGCGGCGCGGATGGCCGCGGAACGCGGGCGCAACCGCCGGAAAGTCCGCTTTGTGAATTGATTAATACGCTTATATGACTGCACACGCAACAGAAAGTGCTGAGAGAGTCCATTATATGGCGACGGTTTTTCCCGGCCGCGCAACGCCGCGCAGCCGGAAAAGAAAAAGCCCCCGGGCTTTGCCGGAGGCTTTTCGTGGGGGCGTTGCGTGCCGCGATGTGCGTCAGTTGAGCTGGAGCCCGGCTTCTTTCGAAACCTTGCGCCACTTGGCGACCTCGGTCTTGATGTGCGCGCTGAACTCCTCGGGCCTCGAGCCGACGACGGTCGAGCCGTCCGCGGCGAAGCGCTGCTGCAGATCGGGCGCCTTCAGCGCCTCGATGATGCCTGCGTTCAGCTTCCTCACGACCGCGGCCGGCACCTTGGCCGAGGTAATCACGCCGTACCACTGGTCGACCTCGTAGCCGGGCACGCCGGATTCGGCGACGGTCGGGATTTCCGGCGCCGCCGGCGAGCGCTTGCTGTCGGTCATGGCGAGCACGCGCAGGCGGCCGGCGGCCATGTGCGGGCGCACGCCGAACAGTGTGCCGAATCCGACCTGCACCTCGCCGGACAGATTGGCGACGATCGCCTGGGACGATCCCTTGAACGGTATGTGGGTAAGCTTGACGCCGGCCATGTGGTTGAACATCTCGCCGGCGAAGTGCTGCAGCCCGCCGGTGCCGGAGGTGCCAAAGTTCAGCTTGCCGGGGCTCGCCTTGGCGTACGCGATGAACTCCTTGAGGTTCTTCGCCGGCACCACGGGGTTGATGTACACCACGTAGAAAAGCGAGGCAGCCTGCGTGACGCCTTGCAGGTCCTTCGTGAGATCGTACGAGAGCTTCGCGTTGACCGCCGAGTTCACGCTGTGGGAGGCCGAGATCAGGCAGATGGTGTAGCCGTCCGGGTTGGCCTGCGAGGTCAGCTCGACGCCGATCGAGCCGGCGGCGCCGGTGCGGTTGTCGACGACGACCTGCTGGTTCCACATCTCCGAGAGCTTCTTCGCGATGGTGCGCGCAGTCGTGTCCGTGCCGGCGCCCGGCGTGAACGGCGAGATGAAGCGGATCGGCTTGTTGGGATAATCCTTGGCGGGGTCGGCCTGTGCGGCAAGCGCGGGCTGGGCAAGGATGGCGCAAGCGCTGATTGCCAGCGCAATAATGGAAGGCTTGCTCGGGCATTTCATGGAGGGGCTCCGGTGGTAAGAGGCGTTGCGTATTCTATCCGGAAAATGGCGCGGCCCACCGCGATGAGCGGCGGCAGTCCGGATCCTGGACACAAGCCGCAGCGGCGCATGAAGCGTGAGACCGAGAGCGTGAGGCAGAAACCGCGAGACGGGAAGCGCGAAATCGCAGGTTGCCGCTCACCGGTCTTGCTTCCGCCTTCCGCCTCATTCCACCTTCAGCCCTGTCTTCTTCACCAGCCCGCTCCACTTCCCGTACTCGGCCTTCACCTGGCGCGCGAACTCGCGCGGCGGGTTGCCGACGGTCTCGGTGCCGCCGGCTTCCATGCGGCGCGTGAGCTCGGGATCGGTCACCGCCTTGGCCGCTTCCCGGTAGAGCTGCTCGACGATTTTCGCGGGCGTGCCCGCAGGCGCGAAGAGCGCAAACCACGCGGTCACTTCGTAGCCGGGTACGGTCTCGGCGATTGCCGGCAGATCGGGCAGCGCCTTGCTGCGCTTCTCGCTCGTCACCGCGATGCCCTTCAGCCGCCCGGCCTTGATCAGCGGCTGCGCGGAAATCGGGCTGCCCAGGATCCAGTTCACCTGCGCCGACATCACCGCCGGATAGCCGTCGGCGACGCCCTTGTACGGCACGTGGACCATGTTCGTGCCGGTGAGCGTGGTGAAGAGCTCCGCGCCAAGGTGCAGCACGCCGCCCAGGCCCGATGAGGCGTAGTTCAGCTCGCCCGGCTTCTGCTTCGCGAGCGCGACCAGGTCCTTCACCGACGCAACCGGCAGCGACGGCGTCACCACCAGTATGTACGGGTTGGTCGTGAGCTTCGTGATCGGCGTGAAATCGCGCACCGGGTCGTAGCGCACCTTGCGCACGGCCGCGTTGGTGACGTAGCTGCTGCTGCTCACCATCAGCGTGTAGCCGTCGGCGGTTGCTCTCGACACGATTTCCGCGCCGAGGCTGCCCCCCGCGCCGGGCCGGTTGTCGACGATGAAGGGCTGCCCCCACACGGCATTGAAGTGCTGGCCGACGATGCGCGCGATGCTGTCGACGCCGCCGCCGGCCGGCACCGGAACGACGATGCGCACCGGGCGCTCGGGGTAGCCCTGCGCGCCGGCGGTGACGCTGACCGCCAGGAGCGCGAGAAAGCTCAGGTAACGGGTGGCCGTCGCAGTCATGGGTTCCTCCCTCAGTTCGTCGTAAGGCCCTTATGAGGTGTCAGGATAAACGCTGGCGCACAGACCGCAAAGGCGTCAGGAACCTTTTCCCCGACCACAATGCGGATCGGTTTACGCCGCCCGCGCGGGCGATGTAATCTTGTGGAGTTTCCTCTTCGGGGACAGACCACTAAGGACCGATTGATCCTTAGTGGTCTGTCCCCTAACAACTATGGCCCTCAAGCTGCGCAAGCTCTCCTACGCCCTCGGCGCCGAGGTGTGCGACGTCGACGTGTCCCGGGTGACCGAGACCGGTTTCGGCGAAATCTACCAGGCGTTTCTCGACCACGGCATCCTGCTGTTCCGCAACCAAGACGTTACGCGGGAACAGCACATCGAGTTCAGCCGCCGCTTCGGCGAGCTCGACCGCCACGACGCCCTGCCCCGCGACCGCCATCCGGACCATCCCGAGCTCCTGCTCGTCACCAACCGGCCCAATCCCGACGGCAGCCCGTCCGACTCGCGCTACACCGGGCGCCAGTGGCACACGGACATGTCGTTCACCACCCAGCCCTCGCTCGGCTCACTGCTCAAGAGCTATGAAGTGCCGGAGGTCGGCGGTGACACGCTGTTCGCCAACATGTATCTCGCCTACGAGTCGCTGTCGGACGGGATGAAGAAGCTGATTGCCGGGCTGCATGGCGTCCATCTGTCGGGCACGCGCAAGATCAACAGCACGACGACGGGCGTCCCGCGCGCCGAGGAGCAGCGCCGCATCAATCCCCCGGTAGCGCAGCCGGTGGTGCGCGTGCACCCCGAGACCGGGCGCAAGGCACTCTATCTCGGCGAGAAGGTCAAGCGCTTCGACGGCATGACCGAGGAAGAGAGCAGGCCGCTGATCGACTACCTCAACCGGCACGCGACGCGGCCCGAGTTCGTCTACCGCCACCAGTGGCGCAGGCACGATATCCTGGTGTGGGACAACCGCTGCGCCCTGCACCAGGCGCTGGGCGACTTCGACGAGACGCAGCGGCGGCACATGGAGCGCACGACGGTGCTCGGGACGCCCTCCGGCTACGTTGTTGACGCGTGACCGGTGGCCGGTGATGATTTCGTAGGGTGCGGCTTTAGCGCACCGCGTCTTTCAATGCGCATCGTGTGAACGGCGCGGCGGCGAAGCGGTGGAGCGGTGGAGCGGTGCGCTGAAGCCGCACCCTACAGCCGCTCCTTCCTCCTTCCTCCTTCTGCCTTCCGCCTTCCTCCTTCTGCCTTCCGCCTTCCTCCTTTCCCCTTGCCCGGCTTCGCCACCACGTTCTCCGCCCTCCGCCACCGCGACTTCCGCCGCCTGTGGGCGGGCACGTTCTGCGCGACCGGCGGCCAATGGATCACGCAGGCCACGCTCGGCTGGGTGGTGTACGACCTGACGCGCTCGGGCACGCTGCTCGGCGCGGTGCTTGCGATGCGCGCGATCCCGATGCTGCTGCTCGCGCCGGTGTCGGGCGTCGTGGCGGAGCGCTTCGACCGCCGGCACGCGCTCGCCGCGAGCCAGGTGATCGTGGTGCTGATTTCGTTTGCGCTGTCCGCGGCGCTCGCGCTCGAGCAGATCCGGGTGTGGCACCTCTTCGTCTTTACGGTGCTCGCGGGCGTGGGCATGGTGTTCGACCGCACGCTGCGCAACGCGCTGGTCTTCAGCACGGTGCCGCGCGAGGACGTCGCCAACGGCGTGGCATTGAACAGCATCGCGTTCAGCGTGATGCGCACGGTCGGGCCCGCAGGCGCCGGGTTCATGATCGCCTGGGTCGGCGCGGCGTGGAATTTCGCGCTGCTGGGCGTGCTCTACCTCGGCGTCGCACTCACCGCGCTCGCGACCGGAACCCCGCACGAGGAGGCTCGGCGCGCGGTGCACGGCTCGGCGTGGGCCGACATGAAGGAGGGGCTCACCTTCGCGGCCACCGATCCGGTCACGCGCATGATGGTGCTGCTGGGGGTGCTGCCCTCGCTGTTGCTGATCCCGTCGTTCAGCGCGCTGATGCCGGTGTTCGCGGTGAACATTTTCTCGACCGGGCCCGAGGGCCTGGGGCTGCTGCTCTCGGCCGTGGGCGCGGGCGGCGTGCTGGGCGGGGTCGCCTCGGTGTGGACCTCGCGCCTCGAGCGGGTGGGGCTCACGCAGGTGCTCGGGCTCATCGGCTTCGCCGCGTCGCTCGTGGGCTTCGCATTGAGCCCGAACGCCGCGGTCGCGGCGGTGTTCCTGGTGGCCGCGGGCATGGCCGAGATGATCCACATGACCGCCAACGTCACGACGCTGCAGATGTGCGCGCCGCCCGAACTGCGCGGCCGCGTGGCGAGCCTGCTGCCGATGTTCCCGGCGCTGATCGCGGTGGGCTCGTTCACCTCCGGCACCGGCGCCGATCTCATCGGCGCGCCGGCGCTGGTGATCGCGCTGTCGGCGGTCGCCGCGGGGATCGTCGGGCTGGCGTGGACGCGGTCGGCGGCGCTGCGGGGGCTCAGATTGTCGCGGCTGGTTGCCAGGAAGTGACGTGAGGCGTCACGGATGAGGCGTAAGAAAGTGTCGTGGCTGGTGAAAGCTGAGCGGTGACGAGTTCGTAGGCCGCGCCCTTCCGCCTTCCGCCCCACCCCCTCACGCTGTTCACTCCGCGAGCTCGCGGACGAAATCGGCGAGCAGGCGGTTGAAGCGCTCCGGCTCGTCGGCGAAGAGCGCGTGGCCGGCGTCCTCGAACACCGAGACGCGGGTTGCGGGACGGTGGCGCTGCAGCGCCTCGGCCTGCGCGGCAAACTGCGGGGTCACGACGTAGAGCAGGGGCGGGGCAAACGCGCGCGTGACGCTGCGCCAGTGCTCTCTCGGATAGCCGCGGGGGAAGAGCGCGAGGCTTGCCTCGAGCGGCATGCGCAGCGCGGTATCTGTCAACGCGGCCAGCTCCGGCTCGGGGCGCGGCCTGCGGAACATGTCGCGCACGAACTCCGCCATCGCCGCGCGCCGATCCGCCCGGAGCGCGTCCTGAAAGCTGCCCCCCGGCGCGGGCGGCGGGTCCTCGCCCACCGAGGAATCGACGACCACCAGCGCGTCCAGGCCGGCGGCGCCGTGGCGATGCACGTAGTGCAGCGCCTCGAGCGCGCCCAGCGACCAGCCGACCAGCACCACGCGCCGATAGCGGGCGACGAACTCGCGCACGTCGTCGGCGCGCCGGTCGATGCTGAATCCTTCAGGGGGCATTTTGGATTCGCCCTGC
The DNA here is from genome assembly GCA_041629335.1 of Burkholderiales bacterium. Lineage (GTDB taxonomy): Bacteria > Pseudomonadota > Gammaproteobacteria > Burkholderiales > SG8-41 > JBFKNN01. The sequence goes on from JBFKNN010000034.1 coordinate 17,342, forward strand.
CCGCGCGGGTCGAGTGCGGCGACGCGGTGCGTTGCACCGAGCGCGGCGAGCTGCGCGCGCCAGATCGCGGCGGGCATCGACCAGCCGGGCACGAAAGCGATCACCGGCTCCGCGTGCTCCGGGCCGGCTTCGAGCACGTGCAGCCGCACGTCGTCGGAGGTGGTGAAGCGGGTGCTGGAGACCTCGGCGGTCATGGGCGGCGCTGCGCATCCCGGCACGACCGCCAGCGCCAATGCGCCGGCGCGCAGGATCGCCGCGACACGCCGCACCGCGCTACCGGTTCTGTCCCGGAGCGACGGGTCGGGCCGCTTCGCTCACCGCTTCCGGCGCCTTTTGCGGGGTGGCGCGGATGCCGACCATGACGTTGGAGCGCTCGTCACCGTCCGTGCCGCGCCGGTAGCCGAAGCGGAACGGCAGCTGCTTCGGCTTCTGGATCTCGTACTGCTCGGCGAGCAACTGCTGGAAGTGGCGCTCGAACGGCGGGATCGGCTCCTGGTAGCGGCCGAAGACGCGCATGTTCCAGCCGCGCCTGGCGAGCTCCGAATACGGCACGCCGGTGTCGTCCTGCACCAGGTACAGGCTGCCGTCGAGCAGCAGGTCGCGGATGCGGGTGAACTGGTCGATGTGCATGAGGTACGACGCCGACTTGACGAGCGTGGCGGTAGGCCCGAGGTCGCGCATGAACTTGCTGAATTCCGGGTAGTTCCGCAGGCCCTTGTTCGAGACGTCGACGGAGAAGTAGTGCAGCGTCTGCACGTTCTGCGAGTCAGGAAGCCGGAACTCGATCGTGACGCCCTTCAGCTCGTGCGGCGGCTTGGCATTCGGGTCCTGCGCCACCGGCGGCTTTGGGGCGGCGCGCTTCATCGGCTCCAGCACGAGCGGCTCGATGCTCACGATCTCGACGCCGGCAAGCGCCATCGAGATCAGGATGATCGGCACCACCCCGTTCAGCTCCTCGGTCTTCAACTGCGTGCCCATGCGCGAGGTAATGAAGTAGTTGCGGGCGAAGAGGTTCGCCATCGCGTCGCGCACGCCCAGCAGCAGGCGCGCGAACTGCTCCTTGCTCATCTGATCCACGGCCGGCACCCGGCCGATGGGCTCGAGCCCGAACAGCACATACTTGTCGCAGTTGGGGAACAGCCAGTAGACGTTGAAGAAGTCCGGCCCGCTGAACGGATAGAGCAGCGTCCCACTCACCGGGCAATCCTTGGGCAGCACGGCGTCGCGCCATTCCATCAGCGGGGCGGCCTGCCCGGCGCGAAGCCTGACCCAGGCGCTTTGCATCTTCGCGCCGTGGTCCTTCCACTCTTCGCGCTGCGCGAGCGGCATGTGATCGGGGCGCGTGGGTGTCAGCCCGGCGATCAACCGTGCGGTGGAGTTGATGCGCGCCGAGTCGTCCGGTTGGGCCTGCGCAACCGCGAGTGCCGGGGAGAGCGCAAGAGCGAACAAAGCGGCGAAGAGCGCGAGGCGGCGGCGGATGGATGTCATGATTGGCGTGTCGGTAATGGCACGGCGGGATTGTATCAGAGCAGGCAGTAAATTCAGTGACTTATGTGGCGCCCCCGGATGGGGCGGCAAGGCCATAACGTGCGTGCCGGCCGCGCCGTTGACCGCGCGCTCCCCCGCGGGACCGGAAACCGTGCGAATTGACTCACTTCGCCCGCTTGCGTCGCGGGGCGCGGGGTGGCCGGGTCGTCGCGCCGAGATTGTGGAAAAAGCAGGACCGGAAACGCTCGGGCGCCGGCCACGGCGTGTCAGCCAACGGAAACCAAATCCGGCGGGCCGACGGCCCGCGCGCGACAGGGGCTAGTCGAGCCGAATGAACTCCTCGGCCAGCGCGCCGTCGCCGAAGCGCTCGATCAGCTCGTCGATCTCCGCCCGCAGCGTCGCGTCCTCGTCGGAATCGAACACGCCGTCGCCGATCATGCGCGCGGTAAGCCCGGCTGCCATCGCCTGGCGCACCGCGCCGAGCGTCGGTTCCCCGCTGCGCGACGGATCGTCCATCACCGCCTCGATCACGCGCGAGAGCACCTCGCTCGCCTTCGCCGCGACGAAGTCCGCGGCGAGCAGGTCGCCGCCGAACTCCTCGATCAGGTCATCGAGCTCGGCGATCAGCGTGTCGTGCTCCTGCGGATGCAGCGCTTCGAACGCGGCTTCCCCGGGCCGCGCTCGCGCAAGCGCCGCGCGCACTTCATCGAGGGTCGGCGGCTCCTCGCGCTCCGGATCGTCGACCAGCTGCTCGATCAACGCCGAGAGCTCGGTGCTCACGCGCGAGCCAACGTCGAAGGGCGGTCGGATGGCCATGCCAATCCCCGTGTGCGCACCGCGCGCGTCACTGCCGCCCGGAGGGGCGGCCGGCCGCGAGCTTCTCCCGGACCTCGCGTTCCGCCGCGGCCCAGTCCTCGAGCTCGTGCCCGGGCGCGAAGCCGCGTTTCTCGGCGCGCAGGTACGCCTCGGTAGCGATCATCCGCTCGAGCTCCTCGGGCGCAAGCTCGGTCCACGAATTCCCGGCGTGCGCCTTGCGCGCCGCCGGTTTCTTCGGCGCCTCTGCGGGCTTGCGCGCTGGCGCAGGCTTGCGGCGGGGCTCGGTCTGCTGTCTTTTCATAACGCCTCCTCTCACGGAAAGCCACGGGGCGCGGGGTGCGCCCGGAACGATTGATTCCAACTTACTCCGTCAGCCATGCGCGCGATTGACCTAAGAGTGCCTAACATAATGAAGCGCGTGATGCGCT
>JBFKNN010000035.1:0-20030 GCA_041629335.1 Burkholderiales bacterium
CGCCAAGAACGCCAAGGAAAATCAATAATAACTAAAACCAAGGGCAGACTATCTATCGTTCTCACGATTCCGACGCTCATGCGCGATTCGCGCTGGTTTTGATTCCGATTCTAGTAATGGATTTGTTCTTCTTGGCGTTCTTGGCGGCCTTGGCGGCTAATTTGTTTTTGAAGTTGGTTTTTGACAAAGCTCACGCGGCGCACCGCCGCACCAGGGAGGAGTACATGGAAATCCGGAAAGTTGGCAAGTTAGCCTTGTCGGGCTGCCTCGCAGCCCTGTCCCTCACCGTCTTCACGGCGCACGCGGCCGAGCAGTACCCGAGCCGCCCGGTGCGCCTGATGGTTCCCTATGCGCCCGGGGGGGCTACCGACATCACCGCGCGCACGCTTGCCGACGGGCTGAACAAGGCGTGGGGACAGCCGGTCATCGTCGAGAACCGCCCCGGCGCATCCGGCAACATCGCGCTCGACATGGCGGCGCGCGCAACGCCGGACGGCTACACGCTGTTCGTCGGCAACGTGTCAACCAATGCGATCAACGAGACCACGTTCAAGGGGCTCAAGGTCAAGCCCTCGCGCGATCTCACCGGCGTCACCAATCTCATCGAGCTGCCGCACGTCTGGGTGGCGAGCACCGCCATACCGGCCTCGAACCTCAAGGAATTCGTGCAGTATGCGAAGCAGTCCGGCAAGCCGCTCAACTTCGGCTCGGCGGGCATCGGCTCGTACCCGCACCTCGACGGCGTGAAGTTCCTCAAGGCGGCCGGCATCGACATGACCCACGTGCCGTACAAGGGCGGCGCCGGCCAGATGATCCCGGCGATCATGGGCAACGAGATCCAGTTCATGCTGATCAACCTGGCTTCCTCGCTCTCCAACATCAAGGCCGGACGGATCAAGCCGCTGGCGGTGACCTCGGCGCAGCGCCGTCCCGAGCTGCCGGAGGTATCCACCACCGTCGAGCAGGGCTTCCCGGGCATCGGCACCAACGCCTGGAATGCGCTGTTCGCCCCGGCGAAGGTGTCGAAGCCGCTGCTCGCCCGCATTCACGCCGAGGTGGTGAAAGTGATGGAAACGCCCGACATGCGGGCCTCGCTCGACAAGCGCTTCATGACGGTCGTGGTCAACAAGTCGCCCGCCGATTTTGACCGGTTCGTGCAGGATGAAGTGAAGAAGTGGGCGAAGGTCGTGATCGACAACAACATCACCGCGGAGTGAGCGGCGTGGCCAAGAAGACAGCGGGTTCCGCGAGCCGGATTTCCCAGCCCAAGCACGACCTCGTCATCGAGAAGGACGTGGAGATTCGGCTCCGCGACGGCGTGCGCCTCAAGGCCGATATCTTCCGTCCCAAGGGCGGCGGAAAATTCCCGGCGATCATCAACATCGGACCCTACCAGAAGGACAAGCTGTGGGTGCCGCCGGCCGATCTCGAGGAGAAGGCCAACGAATACATGAACTGGGAGACGGTGAACCCGCTGTGGTGGGTGCCGCGCGGCTACTGCGCGGTGCGCGTGGACACCCGCGGCTCGGGCAAGTCCCCGGGCGAGACCGATCCGTTCTCCCTGCAGGAAGCGGTCGACTTCTACGACGCGATCGAGTGGACCGCGAAGCAGCCCTGGTGCAGCGGCGCGGTCGGCGCGAGCGGCATCTCCTACTTCGCGATGACACAGTGGCTGGTCGCGAACCTGCAGCCGCCGTCGCTGAAGGCGATGATCCCATGGGAGGGCGCGGCCGACATGTACCGCGACCTCGCCTATCACGGCGGGCTGTTCTGCTTCGGCTTCGTCACCAACTGGTACAACAATCACATGGCGCACCACCTGCTCGGGCGGCGCGAGCAGACCAGCCCGGAGGCGTTCTCGAAGAACTGGCTGTGGCAGTTCATGCGCAACAGCCTGGACACCGGCTGGTGGTACGGCCGGCAGCCGCGGTGGGACCGGATCAAGACACCGTTATACAGCGCCGGCAACTGGAGCGGCATGGGGCTGCACCTGCGCGGCAATACCGAGGGCTTCGTGCGTGCCGCCTCGAAGCACAAGAAGCTGCGCATCCATGCCGGCACCCACTACCACCCCTTCTACGCCGAGGAGGCGCGCATGGACCAGTTGCGCTTCTTCGACTACTGGCTGAAGGGCATCGACACGAGGATCATGGAAGAGCCGCCGGTCAAGCTCCTGATCCGCACCGGCGGCGGCGGGCCGTACAGGACCTGGCGCCAGGAAAACGAGTGGCCGTTGAAACGCACGCATTGGACCAAGTTCTATCTGCAGCCGGCGAAGGCGCGCCGCGGGCGCGAGGCTGAAGGCACGCTCGGCACCACCGCGCCGAAGGCGTCGAGCGCGATGACGTATCCCACCTCTGCCGCGTCCAAGGCCGGTGTCGCTTCCGCGTCGTGGACCTCCACCGCGGTGGGCAGCCTGGGCCGGCTCGGCGTGTCGTTCGAGACCGAACCGCTCAAGGAAGACACCGAGGTGACCGGCCCGGTCAATCTCGTAATGTGGATATCGAGCACGACCGAGGACATGGACATTCTCGCCACGATCCGCAACATCGGCCCAGACGGCGAGGACGTGTGGGAAGTCGGGCAGCAACAACAGCAGGTGCCGGTCGCCAAGGGCTGGCTCCGCGCCTCGCACCGCAAGCTCGACCCCAAGCTGTCGCTGCCCTACCGCCCGTACCACACGCACGACGAGCGCCAGTGGCTCAAGCCCGGCGAAACCGTGAAAGTCGAAGTCGAGATCTGGCCCACCTGCATGGTGTTCAAGAAGGGCCACCGCATCCGGCTCGACATCCAGCCGCGCGACGGCATGGGCAGCGCGCCTTATACCCACTACCACGGCGACTACAACACCGGAGGCAAGAACACGATACATACCGGCGGCAGCCACGCCTCCTACCTGCTGTTGCCGGTGATTCCCGCCCGTTGAGCATCGAGGAGCTCGCGCGGCCGACCAGCATGCACTTAACGTCTCACTACCCGATCAGGAGAATTAGATGAAACCGCTGTTGTTAATCAAGTTGTTGGTATATTCCTCGGCGCTCGCCGTGGCGGGCGGGGCGTTCGCGCAGGCGGACGATTACCCGAGGAAAACGATCCGGCAGGTGATTCCGTTCGCTCCCGGCGGCGCATCCGACTTCGTCGGCCGCATCATCGCCCAGCCGCTGGGCGAGGCCCTGGGCCAGCAGATCATCTCCGACAACCGCCCCGGGGCGGCCGGCAACATCGGCATGGAGAACGCGGCGCGCTCGGCGCCCGACGGCTACACGCTCTACCAGGGCAACATCGGCACGCTCGCGATCAATCCCGCGATCTATCCCAAGTTGAACGTCAACCCGCTGCGCGACTTCCAGCCGATCTCGCTGGTGGTCGACGTGCCGGGCGCGCTGGTGGTGCACCCGTCCCTGCCGGTCAAGAACGTGAAGGAGCTGATCGCGCTCGCCAAGAAGCGCCCCGGCGAGCTGAACTTCGGCTCGCCCGGCGCGGGCAGCGCCAACCGGCTGGAAATGGAGGCCTTCGTCATCGACACCGGCATCAAGATGGTTCACATCCCGTACAAGGGCGGCGCGGGACCGGCGATCATCGGTCTCATCAGCGGCGAGACGCAGCTCATGTTCGTGACGCTCTCCTCCGCCATCAACTTCGTCCATAGCGGCAAGCTGCGCGGGCTGGGTGTGGTGGCACCGCAGCGCGTGGAAGCGGCCAAGGAGATCCCGACGATGGCCGAGCAGGGCTTTGGCAGCATGACGGTTGGCTCCTGGCAGGGTCTGCTCGTCCCCGCCGGCACGCCGAAGCCGGTGATCGACAAGCTCTATGCCGCAACCATCAAGGTGATGGCGCGGACCGACGTGAAGGAAAAGCTCGCCAAGGGCGGGGTCACGGTCGTCACCAGCAAGTCGCCTCCGGACTTCCACGATTTCATGAAGAAGGAGACGGAGCGCTGGGGCAAGGTCGTCAAGCAAGTCGGCGTAACCGTCGACTGAGCCGCAGCCCGGGAGGCGCCGGCGCGCGCAACCAGCACGCCGCGCCTCCTGCCCGGAATCGCTTGTTTGATTGTTCGTCGCATGATAGATTTTCCGCTGCTAGGTTGCGTTCAACTCCGCCCGCGCGTGAAGCGCACCGCGGCCAACGGCTCCCGCACCGAACATCAGAAAAACGCAGCAAGTTCCGGCCAGGCCACAGGCTGACGGCCGCCCGCCATGGCCGAAGCTTTGCCGTACGGGTCCCGGAATACGATTTTGTTTTAACTCGCAACAACTTATCTGGAGAGAATAATGGCAAATGTCGGCATGGTCGGTTTGGACTGGCAGGAGCGGATCAACTGGGACCGCCTGCGCAAGTATCGCCTCGAGCGCGCCCGTGAGCGCATGAAGGCGCACGGCCTGAGCGCGCTGCTGCTGATGTACGACGAGAACGTCCGCTACGTCACCGGCACCCTCACCCCCGGCTGGAACCGGCTGAAGCCGGGCCTGCGCTACGCCATGCTGTGCGGCGATGACGCTCCGGTGCTGTTCGAGCAGGGCGACATCGGCGCGCACATCGAGCTGCATTCGCCGTGGATTCCGAAGGACCACATCCGCTACTCGTACGCGTGGATCAAGGGCGCAGCGGGCCCCGCCTCGACCCAGCAGGTGAAGAAATTCACCAACGCCGTCATCCAGGAAATGAAAAAAGCCAACGTCAGCGGCGGCAAGCTGGGCGTTGACTTCATCGACATCAACATGATCCAGGCCTTCAAGGACGCCAAGATCGACTGGACCGACGGCATGACGCCGATGATGGAAGCGCGCGCCGTCAAGAACAAGGACGAGCAGGAATGCTTCCGCCAGGTCGGCGCCATCGGCGACGCCGCGCACTGGGAATTCATGAAGTTCCTCAAGCCCGGGCTGACCGAGAACCAGCTGACCGCGCACATCATGGAGTTTCTCTACAACGTTCCCGGCATGGAGGACGTGGAGGACGTGATCGTGTCTTCGGGACTCAACACCTGGCCCAACTGGCGCAACTTCTCCGACCGCATCATCAAGCCCGGCGACATCGTGTTCATGGATCTCGCCGCGCTTACCTGGAACGGCTACAAGTCGTGCTACTACCGCACCTACATCGTCGGCAAGGAGCCGACACAGGAGCAGAAGGACATTTACGCGCTCGCGCTGAAGTGGCTCTACGACTCGATCAAGGCGGTGAAGGTCGGCGCGACCACGCGCGACATCGCGATGAAGTGGCCGTCGGCGAAGGAAACCTGGGGCTACGAGGAGGAAGACCAGGCCGCCGCCAACCTGTGGGGCCACGGCCTCGGGCTCGCGCAGTACGACCAGCCGGTGATCTCGCGCATCTGGTCGCTCGACCATCCGCTGGAGATCAAGGAAGGCATGACCTTCGCGCTCGAGACTCAGCACGGCAAGAAGCACCGCTGGGGCGTCAGGATCGAGGAGATGCTGATCGTGCAAAAGGACAGCGTCGAGATCGTGTCCAACTTCCCGGTCGAGCAGATCACCGTGGTCGATCCGATGCCGGGATATTCGAACTACGGCAAGCTCGAAGGCCGCTGAAGGCGTGACGGGTGATGAGTGACGAGTAACCCCCCGCACTCTGCCCTCTTCCCTGCAAGCGGGGAAGAGGGCCGGATGAAGGGGCACGTTCCCCATTTCACGTCCCACCGTAGAGCCACATGAATCAATTCATCGTACCAACCACTGCACCCGAAGCCGCGGATGCCAGCCGCTTTGGACCCAAGGCCGCGAACCTCGCGGCGCTGGGACACGCGGGCCTGCCGATTCCGCACGGCTTCTGCCTCTCCGCGGATGCCTACCGCCTTCAGTTGAAGGCGCGCGGGCTCGAGGAGACCGCGCGCGCCGTCTTCGGCGCGCAATCGAGCCCGGAGCAGCGCCGCGCGGCGCTCCAGATGAAGCTCGGGGTCATGGACCATCCGATCATCCCGGAAATCCTCGAGCCCCTCCTCGCGGCCCGGCGCGAGCTCGCCGACAGAACCGGCGCGCTGATGGTCGTGCGCTCCTCGGCGCTCGTCGAGGACCGCCGCGGCTCGAGCTTCGCCGGCCAGTTCGAGAGCTTCGTCGGCATCGAGAGCGAGGAAGACTTCATCACCGCGGTGCGCGCGTGCTGGGGCGCGCTGTGGATGACGCGCGCGCTGCGCTACATGGCAACGCACGACCTCAATCCGTCCGACACGGCGATGGCCGTGCTGGTCCAGCCGCTGGTCGCCGCCCGCGTCTCCGGCGGGGGCCTGAGCCGGACTGCCGAGGGCGGCATGCGTATTTCCGCGACCTGGGGCCTCGGCTCCGCGATCGCCCAGGGCGAAGTGACGCCCGACCGCTACGAGCTCTCGCAGGAAGGCAAAGTGCTGGAAGTCGTGCCGGGCATCAAGGACCACGTCGTCGGCTGCGAGCACAAGGCCGAGCCCTCGACGCGGATCGTGCCCAGGGCGCTGATCAAGAAGCCGTGCCTCACGCGCGCGCAGATCGCCGAGCTGGGCGGCCTGCTGCGCCGGGTGGCGGATCACATGGAAATGCCGGTCGAGATCGAATGGGCGCTCGACGACGCAGGCTTCAAGCTGCTGCAGGGGCGTCCCCTGCAGGTGGAGGATGCGCAGGTGACCGACAAGGTCTGGCTGCACCATCCGCGGCTGAACGGCCACCCGGCCGGCATCGGCTGGGGCGAGGGCCGGGCGGTCGTGGTCAACTGCGAGTGCGAGATGTCGCGCGTGGGCCCCGGCGACATCCTGGTAACCAAGGTTGCCGGCCCGGCACTGGCCCAGATTCTCAACCAGGTCGCCGGCGTGGTCGCGGAACGCGGCGGCAGCACCTCCCACATGGCCTCCCTTGCCCGCGAGCGCGGCATCCCCATGGTGCTCGGCGTGCACGAGGCGACCGAGCGCATCCCGGACGGCGTGCGCATCTCCGTGGACGGCGTCGCCGGCGTCGTGCGCTGGATGCCCGGGGCGATGATGGCGCCTGCCCTAACCGCGTGAACGGTGATCGGTGACCAGTGACCGGTTCTAGATCCACGCCTGCCCCGCGCACGGGGCGATCGGTCACCAGTTACCAGTCACTGGTCACGCATTTCAGGAGAAAACAGTGACCCAGCGCCTCCGCGGCATCACCGACGAAGAAGCCACCGGCGCCGCCAAGCAATTGTTCGACAGCTCGAACGTGATGCTCGGCCGCACCGCCAACCTGCAGCGCATCCTCGCGCACAGCCCGCTGGTCGCGCGCTGGTTCCTGCCGCTGATCGCGGCGGTGCGCCAGCCCAAGGCGGGCGCGGTGTCCGACGTGCGGCTCCGCAACCTCGCGGTGCTCAAGACCTCGACCGTCAACGAGTGCAGGTACTGAACGGAGCACAACCGGGTGCTTGGTCAAGCACTGGGACTCAAGGACGAGGAGTTCGATGCGCTGCAGGGCGACTACCGCGCGAGCCCGCTGTTCAGCGAGCGCGAAAAAGCAGTCCTCGCCTGGTCCGAGGCGATGACGCTCAACACCGCCAAGCGCGACAACAAGGTATGGGACGAGCTGCGGCGGCTGTTCAACGACGCCGAGATCGTCGAGATCTCGATGGCGTGCGCGCTGTTCAACATGATCAACCGGCTGAACGATTCGTTCCGCACCGAGCTCGAGTCCGAGGAGTACAACCGGCGCCAGCACGGCGCGGTGGGGGTGACGCCGGCGGCGCTGGAGGAGTATGCGTGCCGCATCTGCGCGAGCGCGAAAGCACATGGAGAAGCTTAGCCGCCAAGGCCGCCAGCAAGCGCCATTCGACCGAATTGGCACCGGCCTGCAACAATGCAAGGGTCCGGGCAACAGGCGCAAGCTCAACATCTGAGTCGAGAGCGGGATACCGCTTGGCAACTGCTCGAATGCCCGCACCGCAGCGGCCTGGTCATCGATTCGTTCTTCTTGGCGTCCTTGGCGGCTAATCGGCACTTGAATACACCATGCGACCGCGAATCTTCATCACCCAGCCCGTGGCGCCGAGCGCAATCGAGCGGCTGCGGAAGATCGGCGAGGTCAGGCTGAACGCCGACCCGCTGCACATCATGACCAAGGACGAGCTGATCGCGGCCGTTCGTGATGCCGATTTCTTGTACTGCATGCTCCACGACCATGTCGATCGCGACGTGCTCGCCGCAAATCCCGGCTTGAAGGCCGTGGTCTCCACCACGGTCACGCCCGCGGACATCGACACCGCCGAGGCCACGCGCCGGCGCATTCCGGTGACCACGGTTCCCGGCGCGATGCTCGATGACGCCACCGCCGACCTGGCGTGGGCGCTGATGTTCGCCGTCGCGCGGCGCGTCGCCGAAGGCGACCGGGTGGTGCGCGGCGGCATCATCCCGGGCTCGCAGTCGCGCTATCTCGAAGGCGGCGCCGTCAGCGGCAAGGTGCTGGGGCTCATCGGCATGGGCGGGGTCGGCCGCGCCACGGCGGAACGCGGGCGCGGATTTCGCATGACACTGCTGTACGCTGATCCCCGCCGGCTGCCCGAAGCCGACGAGAAGGCCCTGGAGCTCACGCGGGTGCCGCTCGACGAGCTGCTCGCGAAGTCGGATTTCATCTCGCTGCACGCGCGGCTTACGCCCGAGACGCGGCACCTCATCGGCGCGCGCGAGTTTGCGCTGATGAAGCCCTCCGCGTACTTCGTGAACACGGCGCGCGGGCCGATCGTGGACGAGCAGGCGCTGATCGCCGCGCTGCGCGACCGGCGCATCGCCGGCGCCGGGCTCGACGTCTACGAGCACGAGCCCGACATTCCGCCGGAGCTGCTCAACAACCCCCATGTCGTGCTGCTGCCGCACATGGGCACCGCGGTGCGCGAGCTGCGCGAGGCGATGGCGCACGTGGTGGTGGACAACATCGAGGCGGTGCTCGCCGGCAGGCCCGCGCCCAACTGCTGGAACGCCGCCGTCTACGACGCGGCGCGCACGGCCTAGCCTGCGCTCGAGTGGATTTCTTAACATCATGTTTATAAAGGGATAATCATCATGGCTGCGAAAGCGAAAGTGGTGCTCACCGACTACGTCTGGGAATCGCTCGACGTGGAAAAGAAAACGCTCGGCGCGCTGGCAGACCTGGTACCGCTGCAGACCAAGAAGCCCGAGGAGTTTGTCGCCGAGGCTGCGGACTGCGATGCGCTGCTCAACACCTATGCCGGACCGATCACCGCCGAGGTCATGGCGAAGATGCCCAAGTGCAAGATCATCGCCCGCTACGGCATCGGCGTCGACACCATCGATCTCGAGGCGGCCACCAAAGCCGGCATCATCGTCACCAACAATCCGTCCTACTGCATCGAGGAAGTCGCCGAGCACACCATGGCGCTGCTGCTGTCGGCCGCGCGCAAGATCGCCTTCTACGACCGCCAGGTGCGCGCCGGCAAGTGGGCGGTGCCGCCCGGCAAGCCGATGTACCGCCTCTCGGGCAGCACGCTGGGGCTGGTCGGCTTCGGCCACATCGCGCGCCAGGTCGCGGTGCGCGCTGCCGCCTTCGGCATGAAGGTCGTCTACGCCGATCCGTTCGTCAAGGAAGGCCAGTTCAAGGAGCCGGGCAAGAAGATGGAGCTTGACGCCATGCTCGCCGCCGCCGATTTCGTCTCCCTGCATCCGCCGCTCACCCCGGAGACCCGGAAAATGATCAACGACCAGGCGTTCGGCCGCATGAAGCCCAACGCCGTGCTGATCAACTGCGCGCGCGGCCCCGTGGTCGACACCGACGCCCTGGTGCGTGCGCTGGACGCGAAGAAGATCGCCGGCTGCGCGCTCGACACGACCGATCCAGAGCCGCTGCCCGACCCTCATCCCCTGCGCGGTCGCGAGAACGTGATCATCAACCCGCACGCGGCGTGGTACAGTGAGCAGGCGATGGTCGGCCTGCAGGCCGGCGCGCCCGGCGAAGTGCGCCGCGTGCTGTCGGGCGAGTGGCCGATCAACGTCGTCAACAAAGCGGTGAAGGGCAAGAGCCGCGCGAAGCTGTAGCAGGACGATAGAGGGGCCCTCCCCGCCCTGCGGTGCCGTATCCGCGGGGCGGGCGAGCCCCATCGTTCCAGTTCCAATTTTCCGACGAGGCAAGAACGACATGGCATCCGCATCGACTGAATCGATCGAGAGCTCGGGCTTCCCGCTCGCGTTCAAGGCAAGGCAGGGCAAGGCGCGCCCGGCCGTGGTCGCTGCCGGCCAGGGCCGCGACGTGTTCAAGGTCGAGGCCCGCCAGTTCGCCGGGCACCAGAAGGAAGCCGTCGTCACCGAGGGCGAGGCCGGCAGCAGCTGGCGCGTCACCAGCGACGAGGGCAAGCATCTCAAAGGCACCGATCTCGCGCCGTTTCCGCTCGGCTTCTTCAATGCCGGTTTGCATGCCGACCTCGTGAATCGCCTGCTGCATGGGGCGCGGGTGCGCGAACTGCCGCTCTCCTCGCTCGAGATCGATCTCAAGAACGGCTACAGCATGACCGGCACGTTTTTTCGCGGCGACGGCAAGGGCTACGCCGAGCCGGCTGCGGTCAACGTCAGGATCAGCTCGACCGCCGAGCCAAGCCAGATTTCGGCACTGGTGCGCGATGCGGTGAGCGCCTCGCCCGCGCTGGCCGCGATGCGCGTGCCGCTCGAGAACACCTTCGCGATTTACGTCAACGGCCGGCGCCGCGCCGTGACGACGATGAAGAGCTCGGACGCGTCCGATGCGCCCGACCCGTTCCGCACCTACTCGAAGCCGCCGCAGCCGCTCGCCGGTGCCAACGACCTCCCCGATCTCATCCGCAAAACCGGGCAGCAGAAAGAAGGCACGGTCGCCGCGGCCCCTCCCGGCGCCCAGGCGGGCGGGCGCATCGTGCGCGAAGTGAGCGGCGTCTCCCGTCTGCTCGACCCCGCCGGCGTCACCGAAACCGACACCTGGCTCGAGCTGCCCGGCATGAGCCACTTCGTGCTGAAGTCGGACGAGCGCGCAGGCGGCGACCAGGCACCGAGCGGGCTCGCGCTGCTTTCCGCGGGCGTCGCCTTCTGCTTCATGACCCAGCTCTCGCGCTACATCGAGCACATGAAGTTCAAGATCCGCGCGGTGCGCCTGGTGCAATATTCACCGTATGCCGTCACCGGCAGCGCGAAGGACGCGTCCTGGCAGGGCGCTGTCGAGCCCTTCGACACGCATCTCTACCTCAACGGCGAGGAATCCGACGAGACCCACGAGCGGCTCATGAACATCGCCGCGAACACGTGCTACCTGCATGCCACCCTCGCCGCGGCGCTCGCACCGGTCATATCGGTCGAGCTGAACGGCGCTCCCCTCGCCGCCTAACCTGCGATCTTCCGTCACCCGTCACCCGTCACTCGTCACTCGTCACTAAACATGATCAACGCTGCAATCGTCGGCCTCGGCTGGTGGGGCCAGAACATCGTCAGGGCGGTGCAGGACCGCAGCGAGCGGCTGCGCTTCGTGCACGGCGTCACCAAGGAACTCGCGGCCGCCAGCGCGCTCGCGGCGGAAAAGGGCTTCTCGCTGAGCGAGAGCCTCGAAGACGCGCTCGCCGACCCCCGCGTCGAGGCGGTGGTGCTGGCAACCCCGCACTCGCTGCACGCCGACCAGATCGTCCAGGTGGCGCAGGCCGGCAAGCCGGTGTTCTGCGAGAAGCCGCTCGCGTTGAAGCGCGCCGACGCCGAGCGCGCCGTGGCGGCATGCCGCCGCGCGGGCGTTGCGCTCGGCGTGGGGCAGAACAAGCGCTTCTGGCCGTCGATGCGGGAGCTGCGGCGCGTGGTCGCGAGCGGGGCGCTTGGCACGATCATGCACATCGAGGGCCACTACAGCAACGAGAACTCGAGCCAGTTCTTCGCGCAGTGGCGCGACGACCCGAAGGAGACCCCCGGCGCCGGCATGACCGGCACCGGCATTCACCTGCTCGACGCGTTCACCAATATCGCCGGCCCGGTCGAGCGCGTGCACGCGCAGTTCGCCTCGCACCGCGGCGGCCACGATCCGCGCGACACGGTGTCGGTGCTGTTCCGGTTCGAAAACGGGATGAGCGGTTTTCTCGGCGCCGTGCGCGCCTCGCCGATCTACTGGCGGGTTCACGTCTTCGGCGACAAAGGCTCGGTCGAGGCGCTGGGCGAGACGCAGGTCGTCACGCGCGCGAGCGGCGGCAAGGTCGAGAGCTGCGATTACCCCAGGATCGATTCGCTACTGGCCGAGTTCGACGCGTTTGCCGACGCTATCGCCGGCAATGCGCCGTATCCCATCACGCTGGACGAGATGGTGAACACCATCGCCGCGTTCGAAGCCGTCATCAGGTCGATCGAGGCGGACGCCCCGCTTGCCGTGTGACGCCCGCCCCGCTCGTGCTACATTCGCGGCACTGACGTTTTCTTTCTGGAGGACATGCATGGCAAAGATCGTCGTTCTGGAGCCGGTCGCCGAGCCGCGGCCGGTGATCCGTGACCTCAACCCGCGGCCGGACACGCTTGCCGGAAAACGCGTCGGTTTCCTCAGCAACACCAAGCCGAACACCGGTCCGCTGTTCGAGGCGATCGAGGCGCGGCTGCGCGAGCGCTTCGACCTCGCCGCCGTGGTGCGCAAGGAAAAGCCGATCGCCGCCGGGCCCGCCGTCCAGTCGACCTATGACGAGCTCGCCCGCGAGTGCGACGTCGCGGTGGTCGCGGTCGGGGATTGAGGGTCCTGCACGTCGTGGAGTTGCCACGACGCCGTAGAGCTCGAGAAGCGGGGCATCCCCGCCACCCTCGTCGCGACCGAAGAGTTCGTGAGCCTCGCGCTCGCCGAGCGCGCCGGGCTGGGCTATCCGGGGCTGCCGTTCTCGCTGATCCCGCATCCGCTCGGCGGGCAGCCGCCCGAGGCGGTGCGCTCGCGGGCGGATGTCGCGATCGACCAGATCGTCCATGCGCTCACCACGCCGGCGGACCGGCTTGCCGCCGAAGAGAAGGTACGCAAGTACCCTGAATCGAAATCCGCGGTCAGGCACCGGCCGGTGTTCGGCTGACCGCTACCGTTGACGTGCCGGAGGCCGCTTGAGCACCGCAACCTTCTTGTCGAACCGCCTGGAAGTCGCTGAGGAATCGGTCGACCGCCTGTTCTACGCCCGCGGCTGGACCGATGGCCTGCCGGTCGTGCCGCCGACGCCCGAGCGCGTTTCGCGCATGCTCCAGGGCAGCCATCGCGCGCCGGCCGAAATCATCGGCACGGTGGGGCCGAAGTTCGGCGAGGCCTCGATCGAGAAGATCGCCATCAACGCCGTCATGGCGGGCTGCGGCCCCGAGCATCTGCCGGTTATCATCACCGCCCTGGAGGCCATGCTGGAGAAGAAGTTCAACCTCTACGGCTGCCAGGCGACCACCCACGTCGTCGCCCCGCTGGTGCTGGTCAACGGGCCGGTCGCGGAAGAACTCGATATCGAATCGGGCTACAACTGCTTCGGCCAGGGCAAGCGCGCCAACGCGGTGATCGGGCGCGCGGTGCGCTTCGTGCTGATGAACATCGGCGGAGGGCTCCCCGGCAAGCTCGACCGCGCCACCTTCGGCACGCCGGCGAAATACGCCTATTGCGTGGCGGAGAACGAGCGGGAAAGCCCGTGGGAGCCGCTGCACGTCGAGCGCGGATTCGACCGGTCGGCGAGCACCGTCACTGTGATCGGCGCGGAGGCGCCGCACAACGTGAACGACCACGGATCGTACTCGGCAATTGGACTGCTCACGACCATCGCCCAGACCATGTCCCAGCCCGGCTCCAACAACGCCTACCTCTACGACGAAGGACCGTGGGTCGTGATCGGCCCGGAGCACGCGGCCTCCATCGCGCGCGACGGCTGGTCCAAGCAGAAGGTCAAGGAATTCCTGTTCGAGCACTCGCAGATCGCGCTCGAGCGCTGGTCGCGCGAGAACGTCGAGGCCTATCTGCTCGTGCGCTGGCCCGCGCCGCTCGCGGAAAAGGTGCGCGCCTGGCTGAAGGATCCTTCCCAGAAAGTGCGCACCCCGCTGTGCAAGCGCGCCGAGGACATCAACGTCGTCGTCGCAGGCGGCGCAGGGAAGCATTCGCTGTTCATCCCGACCTTCGGCGCCACCGTGTCGGTCACGCGGCCGATCGCTGGCCGCGACGGCGCGCCGGCGAAGTCGATCAAGGACGCGATGGCAGCATAAGCGGCCACGCCCACCAAGAAAAACGGCGAGCCATGCGGCTCGCCGTTCCTGCTCTTGCGCCGCCGCGCGTCCTTAGAGCGACAGCTGAAACAGCTCCCGCTGCAGCTCGACCTGCCGCGGCAGCCGCGCCTTGAGGCGGTTGAAGAGCTCGCCATGGTCCTTCAGTTCGTCGGCCCACTGGTCCGAGTCGACCGCGGTCAGCTCGTCGAACTGCTCCCGCGTCACGCCCTTCAGCCCCTTCCAGTCGATGTCCTCGAAGCGCGGCATCCAGCCGAGCGGCGTCTCGCGCGCGCCGACCGTGCCTTCGCAGCGCTCGACGATCCACTTGATCACGCGCATGTTCTCGCCGAAACCCGGCCAGATGAAGCGGCCGTCGCCGTCGCGGCGGAACCAGTTCACCGAGAAGATTCGCGGCGGGCTGCCGATCGACTGCCCGAGCTTGAGCCAGTGGTTGAAGTAGTCGCCGAAGTGGTAGCCGCAGAACGGCAGCATGGCGAACGGATCGCGCCGCACCACGCCCACCTTGCCGACGATCGCCGCGGTGGTCTCGGAGGCCATGGTCGCCGCCAGGTAGACGCCGTGCACCCAGTTGAACGCCTCGGTGACCAGCGGCACCGTGGTGCTGCGCCGTCCTCCGAACAGAAACGCGCTGATCGGCACGCCGTCCGGGTTCTCCCAATCGGGATCGAGCGACGGCAGTTGGCTCGAATGGACGGTGAAGCGCGCGTTGGGATGCGCCGCCTTGCGCCCGCAGTCCGGCGTCCACGGCCTGCCCCGCCAGTCGGTCAGCTTTTTCGGCGGCTTCTTGGTCATGCCCTCCCACCACACGTCGCCGTCCGGGGTGAGCGCGACGTTGGTGAAGATGACGTTCTTCTTCAGCGCCGCCATGCAGTTGGGATTGGTGAGGTCGGACGTGCCCGGCGCCACGCCGAAAGCCCCCGCCTCGGGGTTGATCGCGTGGAGCCGCCCGTCCTTGCCCGGCTTGATCCAGGCGATGTCCTCGCCCACGGTGGTCACCTTCCAGCCCTTCAGCGCCTTGGGCGGGATCAGCATCGCGAGGTTGGTCTTGCCGCACGCGCTGGGGAAGGCCGCGGCGATATAGTGCTTCTTGCCCTTCGGCGGCTTCACGCCCAGGATCAGCATGTGCTCGGCGAGCCAGCCCTGCTCGCGCGCCATGACCGAAGCGATGCGCAGCGCGAAGCACTTCTTGCCGAGTAGCGCGTTGCCGCCGTAGCCACTGCCGTAGGACCAGATCAGCTTTTCTTCCGGGAACTGGACGATGTACTTGTGGTCCTTGTTGCTCGGCCACGGGATGTCCTTCTCGCCCCGCGCGAGCGGCATGCCGACCGAATGCAGGCACGGCACGAACTCGCCCTTCGGCCCCAGCACGTCGAGCACCTTGCGCCCCATGCGCGTCATCAGGCGCATGCTCACGACCACGTACGGCGAGTCGGTGAGCTCGACGCCGATGTGCGCGATGTGCGAGCCGAGCGGTCCCATGCTGAACGGGATCACGTACATCGTGCGCCCGCGCATCGAGCCGTCGTAGAGCCGGGTCATGGTCGCCTTCATCTCGTCCGGCGCGACCCAGTTGTTGTTGGGGCCGGCGTCCTCCTTGCTGCGGCTGCAGACGAAGGTCCGGTCTTCCATGCGCGCCACGTCGTCGGGATCCGAGCGCGCGAGGAAGCTTCCGGGACGCTTCTTCGGATTGAGCCGCATCAGCGTGCCGGAGGCAACCATTTCCTCGCACAGCCGGTCGTACTCGGCCTGCGAGCCGTCGCACCAGTAAATGCGGTCGGGCTTGGTGAGCTGCGCGACTTCCGCAACCCAGCGCTTGAGCTTGGAGTTGGTGACGTGCGGCGGGAACTCGGCAGCGAGCCCGATCTGGGCCGCTGTTGCGGGCTGGTTCATGACGGTATCCTCTGGACGCGCGCTTGCTGGCGCTTTTGTTCGAAAAAACAATGGCAAAGCAGCCCGCTTCCGACCGCCCTGCCAATGAAATGCAATTTTACAACAATTCGCCGATGCCGCCATCCGGCGGTGGCGAACGCGCTTGACTTCGAATTCAGGCCGCTGCCTGCGGCGAGCGCCGGCGCAGCGCAAGCCACAAGATGCCGGCCCCCGCCACCAGCAGGAACGGCACTGCCGCGATGTTCATCACCGACCAGCCTTGCGCGGTGAACAGCGCGCCCGAGGCGGCCGAGCTCACCACCATGGTCACGAAAATCGCGGCGTCGTTGACACCCTGCACCTTGGCGCGCTCGGCTGGCGTATGCGATTCGGTCAGGAGCGAGGTCGCGCCGACGAACATGAAGTTCCAGCCCACTCCCAGCAGCAGCAGCGCGAACCAGAAATTCGCAAGGTCGACGCCCGCCAGTGCGATCGCAACGCACCCAAGGTTGAGGGCAACGCCGGTCAGCATGATGGTCATGAGGCCGTAGCGCTGGATCAGGTGGCCAGTCACGAAAGACGGCGCGAACATGCCCACCAGATGCCACTGGATCACGAACGCGGCGTCGCTGAACGGGTAATGGCAGGCGATGATCGCGAGCGGCGAAGCAGTCATCAGGAGGTTCATCACGCCGTAGCCGACGACGCCCGCCAGCACCGCCACGATGAACGCCGGCTGGCGCGCAATCGTGCCGAGCGGGCGTCCGACTTCCTTGCGCTCTGCCTCACTGAGCGGCGGGATGTCGAGCAAGCGCTGCAGCCCGATCGCAAGCAGCGCGAATACCGCGAGCGACAGATAGGCGCCCATGTACGGATGTGCCGTGAACAGATCCTTGGTGAGCTTGCCGGTCTCCGGACCAAGGAAGCCGCCGACGATGCCGCCCGCCAGCACCAGCGAGATCGCCTTGCTCTTGAAGGAGGCGTCCGCCGCATCCGCCGCGGCGAAGCGGTAGTACTGTCCGGCCGCGAAATACACCCCGAAGAACAGCGTGCCGAGGCACAGCAGCCAGAAGCTCTTCATCATCAGCGCCGCCGAGCAAACCGCCGCGCCGAGTATCGCGTGCAACGCGCCCACGGTGAAGCCGGCGCGCCGGCCGTAACGCTTCATCAGGAACGAGATCGGCAGTGTCACCAGGGCCGAGCCGAGGAAATAAGTGGTGACCGGGAGCGTGGCCAGCGTCTTGTCGGTGGCGAGCGCGAAGCCGGCCAGCCCGTTGACCGTGACCAGCAGCGACGTGTTGATCAGCAGCAGGCCCTGGCAGCCGGCCAGCACGCCGACGTTGCGTTTAACGAGATTCATTTTCAACGACTGATCGACAGAAAATCAGGAAGCGCCGAGACGCCGATGGCACAGTCGTGACGCGGGACAGCGCTGCGGGCTGCCAAGCTTCCCACACGCCCTGTTCACGGTCAAGAAAACGCGATCGCGCGGGAGCGTTCGTGTCCACTTTCTGATACCGTTAAGCCTTGGCGCGACCCTGCCCGGTCCAACTGCGCCGGCGTTTCTCGCTGCGCGACGAAGTCCATACGCTGGAACACGCACGATGGCCGCTGCGGTCCGCGCCGTGTATTCTCGAATCGATTCCCTGCGAGAGGACCGAA
This sequence comes from Burkholderiales bacterium, assembly GCA_041629335.1. Lineage (GTDB taxonomy): Bacteria > Pseudomonadota > Gammaproteobacteria > Burkholderiales > SG8-41 > JBFKNN01. The sequence goes on from JBFKNN010000035.1 coordinate 17,690, forward strand.
TGAGCGACACCACAGAGAAAATCGAGATCCACCGCGGGCTGAAAGGCGTCTACTTCGACCGCTCGCGCGTGTGCTACATCGACGGACGCGCCGGCGAACTGCGCTACCGCGGCTACTCGATCCACGATCTCGCGCAGCGTTCAACCTTCGAAGAGGCCTGCCACCTGCTGCTGAAGGGTGAGCTGCCCCGGCGCGCCGAGCTCGAGCAGTTCACCGCGGAGCTGAAAGCCGCGCGCTACCTGCCCGAGGCGGTCTACGACGTCATTCGCACCATAAAGAACGCGCACCCGATGGACGTGCTGCGCACCGGCGTCTCGGCGCTGGCGGCGTTCGACCCGGAGACCGCGGACAAATCGCCCGAGGCGACACTGCGCAAGGGCATCCGCCTCACCGCGCAGGTGCCGATGATCGTCGCCGCGCACGAGCACATCCGCAACGGCCGCGAGCCGGTCGCGCCGGACGCGAAGCTCGGCCATGCCGCGAACTTCCTCTACATGCTCAAGGGCAAGGCGCCGTCCGCCGACGCCGCGCGGTTGATGGACATCGACATGATCCTGCACGCCGAGCACGGATCGAACGCCTCGTCGTTCGCCGCGCGCGTGGTGGCCGGCACCGACGCCGACCTGCACGGGGCGATCACCGCGGCAGTGGCGGCGCTGGCCGGTCCGGCGCACGGCGGCGCAGCCGAGAACGTGATGCGCATGGCGCAGGAGATCGGCGACGCATCGAGGGCGGTCGACTACGTCAAAGCCAAGCGCGCGAACAAGGAGCCGGTGATGGGCTTCGGCCATCGCGTCTACCGCGCCGAGGACCCTCGCGCGCGCCACATGCGCGCCGGCGTGGAGAAGCTCTCGCGCGAGATGGGCCAGCCGCAGTGGTACCAGATCCTCGAGGCGGTGGTCGAGGCGATGAAGCCGTACGCCCGCCACGGCGTGAACGTCAACGTCGACTTCTATGCCGGTGTGGTCTACTTCCTGAACGGCATCGCCGAGGACCTGTTCGTGCCGATCTTCGCGGTGGGCCGGGTACCGGGCTGGACGGTGCAGGTGCTCGAGCAGCTCGAGAACAACATCCTGCTGCGGCCGCTCACCGAGTACAACGGCCCCGCGCCGCGGGACTACGTTCCGATTGAAAAACGGTGACGAGTGACGAGTGACGAGTGACGAGTGACGAGTGACGAGTGACGAGAGTTGGACTGGCGCCCCGCCAAGAGTTTCCACTCCCCGAGTTGCAGACGGAGCTCTTGCCAGGGTGCCGGTCCAACCCTAGCCCCTAGCCCCTAGCCCCTAGTCCCTGATTCTCAGGCCTGTGCGAGGACGATCGCGGCGGTGGCGACGATGTCATCCACGCTCGCGCCGCGCGAGAGATCACTTAGCGGCTTCGCGAAGCCCTGCAATACCGGCCCGATCGCACGCGCACCCGCCATGCACTGAGTGAGCTTGTAGCCGATATTGCCGGCGTCGAGGTCGGGAAACACCAGCACATTGGCGCGCCCGGCAACCGCGCTCTCCCCTTTCACCTTCTTCGCCGCGACCTGCGGCACGAGCGCCGCGTCCGCCTGCAGCTCGCCGTCGATGGCGAGGTCGGGCGCGCGCCGGCGCGCGATCTCTAGCGCGCGGGCCACTTTCTCCGCGCGGGCATGCTGCGCACTGCCCTTGGTGGAAAACGACAGCAGCGCGACGCGAGGCGCCGCACCGAGCAGCGCGCGGCAGCTCTCGGCCGAGGCGAGCGCGATGTCGGCCAGCATCTCCGCGTCCGGATCGACGTTCACCGCGCAGTCCGCGTAGATGTACGCCTTCGCTTCCGCGCCGGCGGCGCCCGGAACGATCATGAGAAAAAAACTCGATGGCGTGCGGATGCCGGCAGCGAGCCCGACGGTCATGAGGCCGGCTTCGATCACCCGCCCGGTGGTGGTGGTCGCGCCGGCGATCATCGCGTCGGCGTCCCCGGCCTTGACCATCATTCCGCCGTGAAACAGCGGCTTGCGCACAAGGCGCTCGGCCACTTTCGGGCTCGCGCCGGGGCGCCCCGCGGCATAGAGCCCGGCGTAGGCGCCGGTGCGGTCGCTCGCCTCGGGGTCGACCAGATCGATACCGGTGAGCGCCACCCCTGCCCGCTCCGCCGCCGCCGCGACGTCGCCGCGTTTGCCGAGCAGAGTCGGCGCCGCGATGCCTTCATCCCGGATGCGCCGCGCCGCCGCGACCAGCCGCTCGTCGTGCCCTTCCGGCATGACCAGGCGCTTGTTGCCTGCGCGCGCCTTCGCGACGCACGCTTCGAGAATTTCGTTTGCGTTGGCCATGGATCGTCACGCCACTTGGCGGGTAGGGTGCAGCTTCAGCGC
>JBFKNN010000036.1:0-19917 GCA_041629335.1 Burkholderiales bacterium
AAAGCGCGCGCCCGAGAAAAAGAGCTTCTGGGACGATGCGGAGATCGGGCCGTGGGGGCCGCCCACCATCCACGATGCGCAGTTCGCGGCCCAATACGTGCAGCAGGACTTCAAGGAATACGCCGGCATCTGCGCGCAGACCCGCGACACGCTGTTCAACGACACCATGCCGTCGGGGGCGACTGGCGCGCAGCTGATGGAGATCAAGACGCCGGCGTTCATCCAGTCGGGTAACGATGCCTCACACGCACATTCGGCGTCGTGGGCGCTGAAGGAGCTGATGCCGAACGCCGAACTGTGGGACGTCCTCCCGCCGCACCAGAATGGGAAGAACACACTCGAGCAGATCCTCGGATTCAGGGCGAAGCTCGGGGTCTGACGCTGTCGGTCGTGACGAGTGATGAGTGACGAGTGACGAGTGACGAGTGACGAGTAACGGGCTGACCCGGCGCGGCGTGTAGGGTGCGGCTTCAGCGCACCGCGCGCCCGCGGTGGGTTTCATCTGCTCTGCGTGCCGGCGAGCGGTGAGCGGTGGGCAGTACGGTATGCAATTTCCGTCCCTTGCGCGCAGCGCGGGGGAGGGATGGGAAGGGGGAGTAGGGTTTGAGCGACGCGCTCCGGCGTGTTGTGAAGATGCCGAGGTGATCACTACAGGGAGGATGTCATGCCGAAATCTGCGCGACGCATTGCGGTCTGCTGCGGTGCTCTAAGCCTGATGGTGACCAGCGCCGGGGCTTGGGCGGCGCAGGGAAGAGGAGCGTCTGACTTTCCTTCGCGGCCGATCCGCATCGTTGTCGGCTTCACGCCGGGCGGGCAGCCGGATATCTTCTCCCGCATGATCGCGACGAAACTGACGGAGAGCCTGCGGCAGCCGATCGTGGTGGACAACCGTCCCGGCGCAGGCGGCGCGATCGGCACGCGGATCGTGGCGGAAGCCAATCCGGACGGCCACACGCTGCTCGCGATCTCGGCCTCGCACGTCATATCGCCGGCGGTGCGCAAGCTGACCTACGACACGGTCAAGGATTTTGCTGCCGTGACGCTCACCTACAACTCCGCGTACCTGCTGGTGGTGCCGCCGTCGCTTGGCGTGACAACCGTGAAGGATCTGATCGCGCTGGCGCGGGCAAAGCCGGGACAGCTCAATTTCGGCTCCGCCGGCACCGGCAGCGGGACCCACTTCGCCGGCGAGATGTTCAAGGATGCAGCGAAGATCGACGTGGTGCACGTGCCGTACAAGGGCATACCGGAAGCGCTCAACGACACCATCACCAACCGCGTGCAGTTCTTTCTGGTCCCGATCGCGAGCTCGGTCAACCTGGTGAAGGACGGAAAGCTGCGCGCGCTCGGCGTCACCTCTGCTAAGCGCGTGAGCATCCAGCCGGACATACCCGCTATCGCGGAATCCGGACTGCCGGGATTCGTGTGGGATTCGTGGGGCGGTATCATCGCGCCCGCGAAGACGCCGCGAGCGATCATCGGCAGGCTCAATCGAGAGATTGCGCAAGCGCTCGGCTCGCCGGACGTTGCGGAGCGCATGCGCGCGCTCGGCGCGGAGCCCGCGCCCAGCACGCCGGAGGCGTTCGATCAGCTGATTGCCAAGGAGGTCGTGGCGGTCGGGGCGGTGGCGCGGAAGGCGGGGATTACGCCCCAGTAGAAGGCGGAAGGCGGAAGGCGGAAGGCGGAAGGCGACGGGCGAAAGGCGAAAGGCGAAAGGCGAAAGGCGTTGCCGCTTACCTCACGGGCTCTGTCTCACGCCTTCTGTCTCACGGTTTCTGCCTCACGCGTTTCCGGCCACCGGTCACCAGTCACGGTTCTTCGCTGTCAGACTCGACCAGCGCCCACACCCGCCGGAACGGGCCGCCGTTGGCAATGAGCTCCTCACCGGTGTCGGCCGCGGTGCGATCGTCGAGCCACAGCGGCTTGCCGAGCCCGGCGGTGATGCACGCACGGCGCGCGTTTTCCTCGAACATGAACGCGCCGCCGACGGCTTCCTCGACGCTCGCGCCGGTAATCGCGGCGCCGTGCGCGCGCATCTGCACCACGCGGTGCGGGCCGAGCGCTTTCGCCAGCGCTTGCCCGCGGGCCTGATCGGTGATGAGCCACGGATCGGGATAGACCGGAATGCCGTCGTGGAACAGCGTGCCCAGCGAGTGGATCGGCTTCAGCGTCTGCTCGCTGGTGGTGAACGCGGTCGAGTACAAGCCGTGGTAATGAATCACGCTGCCGACGTCCGGCCGCGCCCGCAGGATCTCGAGGTGGATCGGATATTCGCCGGGCAGGTCGCCTTTGCCGGCGGACTTGCGGCCTTGCATGTCCACCACCAGGAAATCGTCGGGTGTCGCATTGGGTCCGAGCGAGTGGCGGGCGACCAGGAACTGTCCGGGGTCCGGCAGCCGCGCGCTGATGTGGCCGAAGCCCTCGATGAACCCGCGCTTGTAGAGGAAGCGCCAGCCCTTGATCAGCTTGGCGACCAGTGCGTCGGGAGGTGTCATGGCGTTGTCCTTTACAAAGTTTGCCGGCGGGGCGAAATAGGGGCGACGCAGCCGTAAATGACTCAGGGCGAAAAGCGAGGGGCCCACTTATCGTTCGACGCCTCCAACGATTCTCCTTCCTCCTTCCGCCTTTCGTCTTGCCGTTAGACCGTCGCCACCGGCGTCACCGGTGAGCCGGCCGCGCCGGGCAGACGCAGCGGCGGCGCGGTCAGGAGAAAAGTCGTGCGGCGGTTCTCCCGCAGCCATGCCGCGAGCTCCGTGAGATACCACAACTCCCCGAGGTGGATGCCGAGCTTGAACAGGCAGTGCTCGTGCAACGGCAGCATCGGGCCGCGGTGGCCGAGGCGGGGATCGGCCCCGAGCATCGACGAGCGCTCCACTGCGAGGTTGTCCGAGGCGATGGCCGCGACGCCGGTGTCCGCAATCCACTCGAGCAGCTTCTTGTCGTAGCCGTCCATCACCGTGCACGCGGTCCTGATCGAGTTGTCGAGCCTGCCGTCGGCTTCACGGATCAGCTCGCCCAGCCCGGTGTGGATGATGAGGATGTCGCCCTTCTCGACGGTCACGTTGTCGGCCTTCATGACCCGCTCGAGCATGTCGTGCGTAACTTCGACGCGCTTGTCGCCGAAGTGGTGGCGCAGGTCGATGAGCACGCCGCGCCCCTGCACGCAGGTCTCGGCCATCCTCGCGACCGACAGCGCGATCGCGCCGAGCTCGCCCTCGGTGCCGCGGCCCTCGCCGTCGACGATCCGGTAGCCGTTGTAGAACACCTTCTCGGGCTTGCCGTCGCCGTCGGCGTCGAACATCGAGCCCTTGTGCGGGAACGCGTCCCAGTGCGTCGAGTACTGGGTGTAGAGCATCACCGCCTCGTCGGAGCCGACGTCGGTGTAGCGCGCGTCGTACGCCGACATCGCGAGGTTGAAGTAGACCTTGCCGTCGCGCGTGACGGGGTGAAAGACGGGCGGCTTGCGGCTGGGATTGAGCAGGCTGCCGCCGGGCCGGTCGAGCGGATGGCTCAGGCAGAAGGCGCGCCCGGTCTTCACTTCCTTCAGCGCACGCAGCCGTCGCTCCGCGCTGACGAGATTCATGCGGCCGAGCTGATCGTCGTCCCCGAACTCGCCCCAGTTCGATCCTTCCGGTCGCTTCTTCCAGCGTCTGGCCATGGGCTCTTGTTCCTCCTCGAAATAAGAATGCAGTCGCGGGCGACGCCGCGGTGCTACCCCGCAGCCGGTGCCGGCGGGCGCGCTTCCGCCGACCAGCTGCGAAGGTGCAGGTCGCGCTGCGGAAACGGGATCTCGATCTTGTATTTCTTGAGCGCGGTCTCGATCGCCCACAGGTAGTCGGCCTGTACCGCGCCGGGCCGCTTCACCGCCTCGGACGTGAGCCAGACGATGAGCTCGAAGTTGAGGCTGCTGTCGGCGAACGCCGTGAGCCACACCTGCGGCTTGCGCTTCTCGTCGTCCTCGAGCGTGTGCCGCACCTCGCCCGCCGCCTCCAGCGCGGCCTTGCGCACGAGCTCCTTGTCCGAGCCATAGGCGACACCGAACGGCACGTGGATGCGGCGGTAGACGTCGCGCATGGTCCAGTTCATCACGTGCCCGTTCACGAACGCGGAGTTGGGCACCACGATGTCGATGTTGTCGTTGGTGGTGATGAGCGTGCTGCGGATGTTGATCTCGCGCACCTCGCCGCTGATGCCTGACTCGAGCTCGATGAAGTCGCCGACCTTGAGCGTCTTTTCGAACAGCAGCATGAGGCCGGCGACGAAATTGCTGATCAGGTTCTGCAGGCCGAAACCGACGCCGACGCCGAGCGCGCTGGCGAACAGCGCGAACTTGCTCAGGTCGATGCCGACCGACGAGAGCCCGATCAGAAAGCCGATAGTCAGCAGGATGTAGTGCACCAGGCGGTTCAGCGTGTAGAGCGCCGCCTGGTTGAAGTTCGGACGGTACTTGGAGATGCGGGTCAGCGCGCCCTGGGCAATCCTCGAAATCCACCAGGCGACCGTGATGATCACCACGACCCGGAGCAGGCCCATCGACGTCACCGGAACATTCCCGATCTCGAACAGTGGCGCCGCGAGCCAGCCCGAGACGATCTGCCACGTGCCTGGCTCGCCCGAACCGTCCTGAAGGCGGATCGAATCGGCCGCGAGCGCGGTCGCGGAGGGCAGAGCGCCGTCATACAGCTGCCACAGCCATTCCGAAAGTCTCATCGTTGTTCTCCGTATGTCATGGGCTTCACAACCAGCGCTTCCGGCGGAACAGCAGCACCAGGATGGTGGCAATCGAGGCCATGATCCCCAGAAGCACGAAATAGCCCGCCTGCGACTTCAGCTCGGGCATGTACTCGAAGTTCATGCCGTAGATTCCGGCGAGGAAGCTCAGCGGCACGAAGATGGCGGTGATGATGGTCAGCACCTTGATGATGTTGTTCAGGCGGTGCGAGGCGAGCGAGATGTAGCCGTCGATCAGGTCGGACGACACCTCGTAATAGAGTGAGGCCAGGCTGCTTGCCCGCTCCTGGTGCTCGTACACGTCCCGGATCTCGTGCACGCGCTCGGCGCGCACCTGCGGCGGCGGGTTCTTCATGAGCTCGGAGAAGACCTGGACGTGGTACACGAGGACCCGCCGGAACTTCCTCAGGTCGGTCTTGTAGCCGATCAGCTCGGCGAGCATGGAATCGTCGGGGCTCTCGACGATCTCGAGCTCGAGGTCGTCGAGACGCGGCTCGAGCGCGAGAAGCTTTCTCGTGTAGCGGTCGGCCATGATCCGGCACAGCCGCAGCGCGAGCGCGTCAGGTCCGGCGGCGAGAAGCCTGTTGTCCTGCTCCGCTTCCTGCCGCAGCGTTTCGATGCTGCGGGATTTGCCTGAATGGCGCGTGACGAGGAAGCGCTGTCCGATGAACATCGCGAGCTGGATGGTGCCGAACTCGAACTCGTCCGAGACCGTGCCCAAGCCCTTCAGCAGGATGAAGACGTTGTCGGCAAACGCCTCGATCTTGGGCGGGTGCCGGTCGCGCTGCGCGTCGTGGATGGCGAGCGGATGCAGGCCGAAACGCGAAACCAGGATCTGCTCCTCGGCCTCGGGCGCGTTGTCGGCGAAGTCGGCCCAGATGAGCGCATCGGGCTCGCGCTGCCATTCGGTGATGAGCTCTTCGTTTCCGGTCGTGACCCCTCCGGTGGCGGGACGGTACAGCACGGTGCGAATCATCGGCTCCTCGATCGGTAAAGACTTTCACGACATGACGTGCGGCGCCCGCGACAGACCCCGGACCGCGCCGGCGCCGGCACCAGTTGGCGCAGGCTGAGCCCCAGTGTGAAATAGTAGCGTCCGCACACCACGGCGCGGGTGTACATTTGTTCTTCAACCGGCTTGAGTCCTCGGAACGGTACAGGACACGAGTCGCCGGCTAAGGGCATGTTATCACGCATCTTCCGGTGCGCTGCCCGCGGCGGTTCGGGTCAGGCGCGCGCCGCCCGCGACGCGGACCGACAGGAGGGTTGCATGATGATCCGCAAACTCATCATTTCGGCGGGGTTGATCGCGGCGGGGTTCGCCGTGATGCCGGCCCACGCGCAGTTCAATCCGTTGTCGATCATCAGCGAGGTGGTGACGACCACCATGGACGTGCGCACCAAGGACGAGGTCAAGAACGACCTTGCCATTGCCGCCGGGGTGAACGAGCGCCTGATCGGCGACGACAAGGCGGAGTGGGCCGGCGTCGGCATACTGGTCTTTGCCCAGCACGTGGTGCTCGCGGGTGCGGTCAAGACCGCGGAGGCAAAGCAGCTCGCAGAGAAGGCGGCCAGGGCCGACAAGCGCGTGCGGTCGCTGCGCAACGATCTCATCGTCATCAAGAAGCCCGGCGACGAGGGCAGCTTTCTCTCCGACAAGACGATCGATACCAAGGTGAATGCCACGCTCACCGCCACCGAGGGCATCGGCTCGGTCAACATGCGCTGGAAGACGGTGAACGGCACGGTCGTGCTGATGGGCGTGGCGCAGTCGGACAAGGAAGCCGCGCTGGCGCTTGCCAAGATCCGCGCACTAGACGGCGTCAAGGCCATCAAGAACCGCCTGCGGATCGTGCCGAAGAAAGGCTAGCACGGTCTGCGCGAGCGCGGACAGTATCGCGCCGCCGCCGGATCGCGGCCGCACAAAAGGGACGGTTTCCCGACCGGCTACAGGTCGAGCGCGAGATTGTATTTCGCGACCACGCCTTTCCAGCGCGCAATCTCGCTCTTCAGGAACTTGCCGAACTCGTCGGGCGAAAGGGTGAAGATGTCCGCGCCCAGACCGACCAGCCGGTCGCGGATCTCGGGATCCGCCACCGCCTGTCGCACCGCATCGTTCAGCCGGTTGACGACTTCGGGCGGCGTTTTCGCGGGGGCGAGCAGCGCGTACCAGTTGCGCGAATTGACCTGCGGATAGCCGAGCTCCTTCATCGACGGCAGGTCGGGGAAGAGCGTGGTGCGCTCGAGCCCGGTCACTGCCAGCGCGCGCAGCTTGCCGCTTCTGAGATGGGACACCAGCACCGGCAGGTCGGCGACCATGGCCTGCGCGTGGCCCGCCATGACGTCGGTCACCGCGGGCGCCGCGCCTTTGTACGGCACGTGCGTAACCTTGATCTTCGCTTCGCCCGCAAGAAGCTCCAGCGCGAGATGCGTGTTGCTGCCGGGCCCGCTCGAGGCGAAAACGATTTCGCCGGGGCGCGACCTGGCGAGCGCGACGAACTCCTTCACGTTCTTCACCGGCAGGCTCGGCGTCACGAACATGATGCCGGGTGTGGCGATCACCGGCGTGATCGGCGCAAGGTCGGCCACCGGATCGAACGGCATCTTCTTGTAGACGGCGGGATTGATCGCGATCGTGCTCGAGGTGGGCATCAGCAGCGTATAGCCGTCCGGCCTGGACTTGACGACGTGATCGGCGCCGATCATGCCGTTGGCGCCGCCGCGGTTGTCGACGATGACCTGCTGGCCCAGCAGATCGACGAGCTTGCGCGAGAGGTGGCGTGCGGTGATGTCGGTGGGCCCGCCGGCCGCGAAGGGCACGACGATTCGTATCGTGGACTTCGGGGCCCAGTCCGCGGACGCATCGGGCACGACGCCTGCAGCGACCAGTGCGGCGGCGATGCAGAGGATGCTTTTCATGGGTGTCTCCGTTACGTTGATCAGAGCAACGCCATATTACCCCGCTTGCGTGCGAAGCGTCTCGGCTATAATCGATTAACCCGCCTGCCATGAAGATCTCACATATTGAAACTCTCGTCGTGCGCATGCCGCTGGTGATCGCGGGCGACGCGCCGATGGTGAGCGGCCAGTCGCGCACCGCGATCGAGATGCTGCTGGTGCGCGTCGACACCGACGCAGGCGTCTGCGGCTGGGGCGAGGGCTTCGGCCACCGCGTGTGGCCGGCGACGCGCACCGCGCTCGAGCGGATGGTGGCGCCGCTTCTGATCGGCCGCGACCCGACGGCGATACACGCGCTCATGAACGAGCTCGCGCGCAGCCTTCACGGCGCCGGCCGCAGCGGCCCGGTGGTCTACGCGCTATCGGCAATCGACATCGCGCTGTGGGACATCGCGGGAAAGCTCGCCAAACAGCCGCTGTACCGGCTGCTCGGCGGGAGTGCGCGCGCCGACCTTCCGGCCTACGCGAGCCTGTTGCGCTACGGCAAGACCGCAGCGCTCGAGCCGCGCATCGCCGAGGCGCTCGACCGCGGCTACCGGCTGATCAAGATCCACGAGATCGATCCGGCGATCATCGGCGCAGCCCGCACCGCTGCGGGCGCCGCGGTGCCGCTCATGGTGGACTGCAATTGCCCCTGGTCGGTCGACGAGGCGCTGACGAAGTGCCGCGCCCTGCGCCAACACGACCTCGAGTGGATCGAAGAGCCGGTGTGGCCGCCGGAAGACCACGCTGGGCTTGCGCGCGTGCGTGCCGAGGGCGGCATTCGCGTCGCGGCGGGCGAGAACGTCGCGAGCGCGACCGAGTTCCACCGCCTGTTCGAGCGCGGCGCGCTCGACGTGGCGCAGCCGAGCGTGACCAAGGTAGGTGGTGTCACGGAGCTGCTGAAAGTCATCAACCTGGCGGAAGCGTTCGGCGTGCGCGTCGTGCCGCACTCGGCCTACTTCGGCCCCGGCCTGCTCGCCTCCATACACGCCTGCGCAGCGCAGCCGCGCGAAGTATGGGTTGAGCGCTTCTATTGCGATTTCGAGGCCACGCCCTTCGGCCCTGCCATCGACCCGAAGTCGGGCCGCATCGCGGTGCCGCAGGGCCCGGGCCTCGGCGTGGACCCCGATCCGGCGCTGTTGAAGCGCTTTGCCGTGGACGCCTGAGCGCCGGTGCCCGTGCAACACAGGGGCGAGAGCAAGAACTGAACCGCCAAGACGCCAAGACCGGCAAGAAAAGCAAGAGCTATAACGGACGAGACGCGGCGAACCGAGGAACGCTCCACACGAGCTCCCGTGGATGCACGCCGGGAATACCAGAATGACTCGAGTCGTCGGGAGAACGTCGGGGCGATTGGATTTGTTCTTGCGCTTTCGCCATCTATATATATTTGATTTTGATCTTCTTGGCGGTCTTGGCGGTCTTGGCGGTTCAGAAGTTTTTCGGTTTTGACTTCCTGGGAGAAGGTGATGTCGGACGCATCCACGCTGCGGCTGGCTGAATTCGTCGCCGGCGTCGACTACGAGCGGCTGCCGCAGCCGGTGAAGGATCACCTCTTCGTCCTGTTCCTGGATTATTTCCGCGTCGCGTCCTGCGGCGAGCGCATGAGCTGGAGCAAATGGGCCACCGGGCTCGCGCGAAAGCTTGGCGGCCGCGGTGGCGCGCATGTGCTTTTTTCAGGGGAAACGCTCGACCCGGTGCGCGCGGCTTTCCTCAACACGACCTACGCCGGCAGCATCGATGCGGACGACGTGCACGTCGGCGCCATGCTGCACCCGGGTTGCATCGTGTTCTCGGCGGCGCTCGCCATCGGCCAGGACCGCGCGTTGCCGGGCAGTCGCGTGCTTGCTGCGGTCGCCGCGGGGTACGAAGCGATGATCCGCATCGCGCTGGCGATCCAGCCCTCGCATTTCCGGCGCGGCTTCCAGAGCACGGCCACCTGCGGCGCGTTCGGCGCCGCCGCCGCCGCGGCGCACCTGCTGTTCACGGGCGAGGACCGGGTGCGGCGCATCGCCGAAACGATCGGCCTTGCCGCCTCGTTCTGCGGGGGCCTGACGCAGTTCTACCACTCGGGCTCGACGGTGAAGCGCATCCACGCCGCCCACGCCGCGGCGGAGGGGGTGGGCGCGGCGCTGATGGCCGAAGCGGGGTTCTCGGGGCCGACCGACATCCTCGAGGGCAAGGACGGCTTCGCGCGCGCCTATGCCGACGAGGTGAACTTCGACCTTCTCACCGCGGAGCTCGGCCGCCGCTACCGGCTGATGGAAGTGGCGGTCAAGCCGCACGCGTGCAGCGCGCGCATCCAGGCGGCGATCGAGGCCACGGCGGAGCTCTGCCGCAAGCACGCGGTGCGGCTCTCCGACGTAAAGGCCGTGACGGTCGGGATTCCGAAGGTGATCCAGGGCCGGCTGACGGTCAACGAACCACGCGATATCCAGGCGGCGCAGATGAGCGTGCCGTTCTGCGTGGCCCTCACGCTCGCGCACGGCGAGCGTCTTGCGCCCGGATTCTCGTTGAGCGTCGGTGACTTCGAGGCGGGCGCGAACGATCGCGTTGTCCTTGGCCTTGCGCGGCGCATCGAGTGCGTGCTGGACGAAGATGTCGAGCGCGTGAGCGGCGTCGAGTCGGTAGGGGCGAAGGTTTCGCTTACGCTCGTATCCGGCGCCGCTGACACGGTCTTCGTCGAGGCGCCCAAGGGCGCCGCCGCGCGTCCGTACACGGTGGACGACCACGTCGACCGTTTCCGTCACGAGTTGAGCCGCCGCTACCCAGCGCGGGCATGCGATGCGCTCGTCGAGACGATACGCGGCTTCGCCGCCCTGCCCGACGTCAGCGCGCTCGCGCAGCGGCTCGGGGCTTCGCGGCCACGCGCATAAAACGTGTAAAATGCGCCGCTGTTCCAGATAACCTTGAGGTGATGAGATGCCCCGTCTTGCGCCACTGCCGCCCGGTGCGGTGCCCGAAGCGGCCGAAGTGTTCGAGAAGGCCGTGAAGTCCGGCCAGCAGCCCTCGAACAGCCAGTTGATCCTGCAGCGCAAGCCGAAGATCCTGCGCGCGCTGCGCGCGTTGAACGCCGCGGTATTCGACCCGGAAGGGGAGGTCACCGTGGGGCTCAAGCGCCTGCTGGGTTACGTCTCCTCGCGCACCCACGGCTGCCATTACTGAATGGCGCACAACGCCGGAGGGTCGCTCCGGTCAGGCATCCAGGACGAAAAGCTCGAGAAGGTCTGGGAATACCAGTCCAGCCCGCTGTTCACGCCCGCCGAGCGCGTCGCGATCGAGTTCGCGATTGCCGCGGCCTCGCAGCCGAACGACGTGTCCGACGAGCTGTTCGAGAAGATGAAGCAGCACTGGAACGAAAACCAGATCGTCGAGATCGTCGCGCTCGTCGCCTACTTCGGTTTCATGAACCGCTACAACGACACGATGGCCACGCCGCTCGAGGAAGAAGCGATACACGAGGCGGAGACGCACATCGCGAAGCACGGCTGGAAGCTCGGCAAGCACCGGCCCCAGCGTTGAGAGCGGATTAAAAAAATAGTTTATAAACATATAGTTATATCGATGCCCGCCGCCGGGCGGGTTGACCCTGCCGCTTGCCGATCGGGTGGAAGATCGCTCTCGCCGCGCGTGCGCCAGCCCCTAGTCTTTTTCGCGGGGAGGGTTAGACTGTGCGGTGCCTCGCAAAAGAACAATCAACAACGTTCGGCTCCGCCGGGTGAGGGGTGCGGAGTGATTGGGAGCAGCGATGAAGGTTCTCATCGTTGACGATCACGCGTTGGTGAGGGACGGCTTGCGCCAGACCGCGGAGGCGCTGGGTTCCGACGTGCTTGTCCTCGAAGCGCAGAATGCCGCGGAAGCCTTCGCAACTCTCGAGGCCCACCCCGACATTCATCTGGTGCTGCTCGATCTCATGTTGCCGGGCGTGAATGGCTTCTCCGCGCTCGACCACATGCGCCAGCGGTTTGCCACCGTCCCGGTCGTTGTCATCTCGAGCGCCGACGAGAGCCGGGACGTGATCCGCGCGATGCAGGCGGGCGCGGTGGGTTTCATTCCCAAGTCCTCGAGGCGCGAGGTCGTGATGCAGGCGCTGCGGCTGGTGCTATCCGGCGGCGTCTATATTCCGCCCGAGGTGCTTGGGCGGCACTCGAGCTCCCGCGAAGCGGCGCAGGCGCCAAAGCCCCGGTCTCTCGCGGAGCTCGGTCTCACCGAACGCCAGCTCCAGACGTTGCGGCTGCTCGGTCAGGGCAAGCCGAACAAGGTCATCGCGCGCGAGCTCGACATCGCCGAGGCGACGGTGAAGGCGCACATCACCGCGATATTCCGGGCGCTCAAGGTGACCAACCGCGCGCAGGCGGCGATCGCCGCGCGCCAGCTCGACCTCTGATCCTGCTTCAGGCCGGAATACGCTGTTCCGCCCGGCGGGCGAGCAGCTGGTGCATGAGGTAGCGCAGCCGCGCCGGTGCCACGGGCTTGTGCAGCAGCTCGAATCCGCTCGCGGCGGCCTCGCGCACGCGATCCGGCGCGGAGTCCCCGGTTATCAGGATCCCGGGAATGCCCATGCCGAACTCGCGCTGCGCGTGCCGGATCACCTCGATGCCGTTCTCGTTGTCACGCAGGCGATAGTCGCTGATGACGATTTCGGGAACGACCTTGCGCTCGCGCAGCGCGGCGAGCAGCGTGGCGCCGGCGGCGGCGGCCACGACATTGCAGCCCCAGCCCGAGAGCAGATCGTGCATGCCCTGCAGGATCGCGGTCTCGTCGTCGACCACGGCGACCCAGGTCCCCGGGAATCGATCGGTCAACAGCGGCGCGCCGGCGCGATCCTCGGCCACGAGCCGCGCATCGCCAAGAGGCACGTTGATCGCGAACATCGATCCCTTGCCGACGACCGATCGCAGCAGCACCGGATGGTGGTTGAGCAGGCGCGCGACGCGCGCGACGATCGCGAGGCCGAGTCCCAGGCCTCTTGTCCGGTCGCGTTCCGGATTCTCCAGTTGGAAGAACTCCTGAAACACATCGTTGTGATGATCCGCGGGTATGCCGGAACCCGAGTCCCAGACCTGGATCGAGACGCCGGCTGCGCGGCGCCGGCAGCCGACCACGACGCCGCCCTGCGCCGTGTACTTGATCGCGTTGGCCACGAGGTTGCCGACGATGCGCTCGAGCAGCACCGGGTCGGAGCGCACCACGGCGCGCGAGCGCACGACGCTGAAGCGCAGCCCGCGCTCGATCGCAAGCGGCGCGAACGTTGCCTCGATGCGCGCCAGCAGGCGCTGCACCGGGAAGTGGCACACGTTCTTCTCGATCACGCCCGCGTCGAGGCGGGAGATGTCGAGGAGGGCATCGAACAAGCCTTCCATTGCCTCGACCGAGCTTTCGATCCGGTCCGCGATCTGCAGTGCTTTCGGCTGGTCGCGCAGCGTCTCGCGCAGGTGATCCGTGAACAACCCGAGGGCGTGGATCGGCTGGCGCAGATCGTGGCTTGCGGCGGCGAGGAAGCGCGACTTGGCGGCGTTGGCGCGCTCTGCCGCTTCCATCTGGCGCTGCAGATCCTCGAGCAGCTCGAAATTCTCGAAACGCAACTGCAGCGATCCCAGCAGCACGCGGTTGAGGTTGCGGGCGAAGAAGAAAGTCGCGATGACGTAGGCGACCATCATCGCGGCGAGCATTTCCTGCAGGAGCGCACCCTGCAGCGCGTGCACGAGCGCGAGCGGCGACATGCTGGGGAACAGGAACGCGTAGAAGGCGGGCAAGTACGCCGTCAGGGCATAGACCGCGCTCGAGGCCATGCCGATCAGCACGAACAGCACGAGCAACTGGTACTCGAGATGGCCGGGCACGTGCAGGATGAATCCGCCCACTCCCCAGATGCAGCCCGCCGCGAAAGAGCCCCACATGGCGCGGGCCAGCCACACGCGCGCATTGCCGGGCCCGAGCGTGGTGCGGCGGTACTGGATGAAGAATCCCAGGCGAACCAGCACCTGCGCGGCCATCAACGAGAGCCAGATCAATTCCGCTGCCGGCGCGATCGGCAGCGCCGCGACCAGCAGGCCCGCCAGCACGATGTTGCCCGCAAGGATGAAAGGCGTGTTGCGGTAGAGCGCGGCGGCCTGCTCCACCAGCAGCAGCGCTTCGCGTCGCGCGGGAGCGGCCAGCGGCGAGAGGGTGCGAGGATCGGGCATGTCGCGGATTGTGCCAATAAACGCGCTTCAGCGTACTGCGAAAATCGCGCCGCGCCCGCCCCTGCAACTGAGCCTTTCTTGCTGCTATGCGCTACGACTTTGGTCGAACGACTTCGGTCGGATGGGCGGCGGCGGGGCGTGCGCGCAAAATCGATTGCGCGATCAGGGGTGGCGGGAGAGGCTGCCCACTTCGCGCACAAGGTGGCCGTGTCGGGCGGCGCGTGGCACTAATCAAGATCGCGGGGTGCACCATGTCTTCGAATCGTATCGAGCGCAAGTTGAGCGACCTGAACAGCATGGATCGAAGCGGGCTCGCCGTGATCGCCATCGCCTTGTCGGTGATCTTCGGCATCGCCATCGTCACCGGCTAGGCAGCAGCGTTCTCGGGGAGCAGCCCGCCCGCCGCGGCAAGGGCGGGTAGTGTTACGATACGAGGGTGCTTCCACCCGGCGCCCCCATATTGCCCGCCAAAGGGGACATCGCGCAGTTCGCCCGCCTCGGGCGTTTCCTCTGGCCTTATCGCTGGCGCATCGCCGCCGCGCTGATCGCGCTCGTCGTTGCCGCGAGCTGCGTGCTGGCGCTCGGCCAGGGCCTGCGCCACGTCATCGACGCCGGCTTCGGCAGCGGCGACCCGCGCCTGCTCAACCTCGCGCTCGCGGGCATCGTCGGCATCGCGGTGCTGCTGGCCGCGGCGACGTGGACGCGCTTCTACCTAATGATGAGCGCCGGCGAGCGCCTCATCGCGGACTTGCGGCGCGCGGTCTACGCCCATGTGCTCACGCTGTCGCCCGCCTTCTTCGATGCCGCCCGCACCGGCGAGATCGCCTCGCGCCTGACCAACGACACCGAGCAGATCCGCCAGGTGGTCGGATTCGGGCTGTCGATGTTCCTGCGCAACGGGTTGATGATGGTCGGCGCGCTGGCGCTGCTCTTCGCCACCAGCGGCAAGCTCGCCGCGCTGATCGTGCTGGGCGTGCCTGCGACGCTGATCCCGATCCTGCTGCTCGGCCGCCGCGTGCGGCGCCTGTCGCGCGCCAACCAGGACCGGGTGGCCGACGTCTCGGCGCACATCGACGAGTCGCTGCACGAAATCCGCACCGTGCAGGCGTACCGGCACGAAGAGCGCGCGCGCGAGCATTTCAACGCGGCCACCGAGGCGGCCTACGCCGCCGGCGAGTATCGCGTGCGCGTGAAGGCGTGGCTGATCTCCTCGGTGATGCTGATCGCGTTCTGCGCCGTCGGCGTGATCCTGTGGGTCGGCGGGCACGACGTGCTGGCCGGGCGGATCACCGCCGGCGAGCTCGGCGCCTTCGTGTTCTACGCCGCGATCGTGGCGAGCGGGGCCGGCACGGTGTCGGAAATCTGGGGCGAGATCCAGCGCGCCGCGGGCGCGACCGAGCGCCTGATGGAGCTGCTCGACACGCTGCCCGTGCTCGAGGTCGTGCAGCCGCCGATCAGCCTGCCCCCGCGGGTGAAAGGCGCAATCCGCTTCGACGACGTCGCGTTCGCCTATCCGACGCGGCCCGACACCACCGCGCTCGGGCCGGTCTCGTTCTCGATCGATCCCGGCGGGCGCGTCGCGCTGGTCGGCCCGTCGGGCGCCGGCAAGTCGACCATCTTCGGCCTGATCCTGCGTTTCTACGATCCGCAGTCCGGCCGCGTGCTGATCGACGGTGCCGACATCCGGCATTGCGACCCGCTGGAACTGCGCCGCCACGTGGCGCTGGTGCCGCAGGACCCGGTCATCTTCGCCGCGAGCGTGACCGAGAACGTGCGTTACGGGCGGTCCGGCGCGTCGGAAGAGGAGGTGCGCGCGGCCTGCGCGGCGGCGCACGCCCTCGACTTCATCGAGAACCTGCCTGAGGGATTCGACACGAACCTCGGCGAGCGCGGCGTGAAGCTCTCGGGCGGGCAGCGCCAGCGCATCTCGATCGCGCGCGCGATCCTTGCCGACCGGCCGATCCTGCTGCTCGACGAGGCGACAAGCTCGCTCGACGCGGAGAGCGAGCGCCAGGTCGCGGCCGCGCTCGAAGGTCTTGCGCGCGGGCGCACGACGCTGGTCATCGCCCACCGGCTCGCGACCGTGCGCAACGCCGAGCGCATTATCGTGCTCGACCGCGGGCGCATCCATTCGGTCGGCACGCACAACGAGCTGTTGCGCGCCGACGGGCTCTATGCTCATCTTGCGCGGCTGCAGTTCATGCACGAAGGCGAGGCGGTGTAGGCAGCCTGCGGCCGAGTGCGGTCAAGCGGCGCGGGGCAATCAGCGTTGCGGCGCGCAAGCGTATGTCTTAGGATCGGATAATTCCCACGGTGCGACGCAGACTGGCACGCGCGCGCCAGAACCAGGAGGCCTCATGATGAATGCACAAAGCAGATTCGGTGTGGGCGCGGCGAGCGCGTTGGCCATTGCTCTCGCACTGCCGTTTGCGGCGCCGGCGCAGGAAAAGTACCCCGAGCGGCCGGTGCGCCTCGTCGTGCCCTTCTCGCCCGGCGGGCAGAACGATCTCGTCGGGCGGATGTGGGCGCAGCACGTGACGCCGATCCTGGGGCAGGTCATCGTCGAGAACCGCGGCGGCGCCGGCGGGACGATCGGCAGCGCCGAGGTCGCGCGCTCGAAGAACGACGGCTACACGCTGCTGCTCGGCAACACGACGACCGTTGTCATCAATCCGGTCGCGATGGTGAAGCCGACCTACGGCCCCGAGGACCTTGCGCCGATCGCGGTCATCACGCTGGTGCCGACCTCGATCTGCATCCACCCGTCGCTGCCGGTGAAGAACCTGAAAGAGCTCATCGCGTTTGCGAAGAAGCATCCGGGCAAGCTCTCTTACGGCTCCGCCGGCACGGGGAGCATCACCAACCTCACCGGGGAGCTGTTCAAGATCCAGGGCGGCGACCTCGACATCGTGCACATCCCCTACAAGGGCGCCGGGCCGGGATTGACCGACCTCATCGCCGGGCACATTCCGGTCTACACGCCGATTCTCAGCGCGGCGCCGCTTCAGTACCACAAGACCGGACGGCTGCGCATGCTGGCGATCAATTCCGAAAAGCGCGTTCCCGCCGCGCCTGACGTGCCGACCGCGCGCGAGGCCGGGATGCCGGACATGATCGTGCAGAACTTCAACGCGGTCCTGGCGCCCGATGGCACGCCCCGGGCAATCATCGACCAGCTCAACGCGGTAACGCTCAAGGTCCTTTCTGACGCCGGGTTCCAGGGGCAGCTGCGCAAGGTGGGCGCCGAGCCGGTGACGGACTCGAGCCCGGAGAAGGCGGCGCGCTTCGTGCAGAGCGAGATCAAGCGCTGGGCGCCGATCATCAAGCGCACCGGATTCACCATCAACTGACGTCGTCCGGACATCCGGCCGCCATGATCGCGACCGACACGGCCAGCATGCTTGCGCGCTACAACGCGTGGGCGAACGCGCTGATCTTCGAGGCGGTCGCGGCATTGCCGGCGGGCGAGGCAACCCGGGAGCGGCAGTCGCTATTCCGCAACATGGTGCACACGCTCAATCACAACTACGTCATCGACTTGATCTGGCAGGCGCACCTCGAGGGCCGAGACCACGGGTTCGGGGCGCGCAACACCAAGGATCATCCGCCGCTGGAGGAGCTGCAAGGCAGGCAGCAGGCGATCGATGCGTGGTATATCGAGTGGGCGGACCAGTTGACCGATGCGGCGCTGGCGGAGAAGGTGCATTTCACGCTGATCGGCGGCAACCAGGGCGTGATGACGCGGGGCGAGATACTGCTGCACGTCGTCAACCACACCACCTACCACCGCGGCTTCGTCGCGGATCTCTTCTACCAGGTGCCGGCGAAGCCGCCGGCGACGGACCTGCCAGTTTACTTGAGAGAGCGCGATTCGCCGGGGCGGCCGTAGGGTGCGGCTTTAGCGCACCACAAACGCGGCGTGGGTGGTCGTACCGGTGCGCTGAAGCCGCACCCTACGACCTGAGTTGAAAAATTCCCTCGACTTCCACCGCCGAATCGCCGGGCAGTGACGCGACGCCGACCGCGGTGCGCGCGTGCTGGCCGCGGTCGCCGAAGACCGCGACCATCAGGTCCGACGCGCCGTTAATCACCTTTGGCTGCTGATTGAAGTCCGGGCCGCAGTTAACGTACCCCGTTAGCCGCACGCAGCGCGTGACACGGTCCAGGTTGCCGCCGCAAGCCACCTTGAGCTGGGCAAGCAGGTTCAGCGCGCACAGCCGCGCCGCTGCCTGTCCCTGCTCGACGGTGAGCGCGCCCCCGACCTTGCCGGCGTAGGCCATCTTGCCCTCGGATCGCGCTACCTGTCCCGACATGAACGCGAGATCGCCGACGATCACGAACGGTACGTAGTTGCCGCCGGGTGTCCCGGGGGCGGGCAGGGTAATGCCAAGCTCGGGAAGTTTCTTCTCGATTGCTGAAGCCATCTGATCCTCCTCTTGGTGCGCGCCGCGGAATCCACACCTGGTTCACGGCTTACCGGTGCGCTAAAGCCACACCCTACGTTCTACCGGTCACTGCTCACCGGTCTATCGGTCACCGGTCACGCCTCATCAAAACATCATCTGTCCGCCGTTCACATGGATCAGTTGTCCGCTGATGAAGCTCGCGCCCGGGCCGCACAGGAAGCGCACCGTGGTGGCAATCTCTTCGGCCTCGCCCTTGCGCTTCAGCGGCACGAGCTCGTCACCGCCGCGTGCCGACCGGCCGGCCGCGCGGGTGGTGTTCATCTGGCCCGGGGCGACGCAGTTGGCGCGCACGCCGTGCGCGCCGAACTCACGCGCGAGCGCGCGCGTGAGGCCGACCATGCCGTGCTTGGCGACCGAGCCATGCACGCGCCCCTTCGAGCCGGAGAGCGCCATCATGCCGCCCAGCGTGACGATGGCGCCGCCGCCGTTCTGCAGCATCGACGGCAGGCACGCCTGGGTGAGGCAGAACGAGCCGTCGAGCGAGATCGCGAGCGGTGTGCGCCACTCCTCGTAGGTGAGTTCCAGGAACGGCCGCTCGGTGCGCACCGACGCGTTGAGCACCAGGCAATCGACGCGCCCGTAGCGCTTGATCACGCCCTCGACCATCGCTTTCGCCGCCTTCGCGTCCGCGATGTCCGCCATGAAGAGATCGGCTTCGCCGCCGGCCGCCTTGATTTCCTTCACCACGGCTTCCGCGCCTTCACGCGAGGCGCGCGTGTTGACCGCGACGGCTGCGCCCGCTGCGGCAAGCTCGAGCGCGATCGCGCGCCCGATGTTCTTCGCGGCGCCGGTTACCAGCGCCACCTTGCCTGCGAGCTCTTTGCCCGGTGCTGCTTGCGTCGTCATGGATCCAATCTCCTAAAAAGCGAAACGCATGATTAGCCGCAAAGGACGCAGAGGACGCGAAGAAAAATCAGTTGATACCATATCCCGCTTCGCGCTTAAGAAGCCGCAAGCTTGGGCATGTGGCGCGGATACCTTGGGCACCATGCTGCCCGGTCTGTGCGACGACGCTAGCGCTTTGATGATGCCGATATCGTCTTGGTTTCCTTTGCGTTCTCTGCGGCCTTTGCGGCTAGTCCGGTTTGACGTTTTACCGCGAAGCTAGGCGGTCGTCGTCTCGCGCACCCGCTTAAGGAAATCGATGAAGATCCGGGCCTGCTCGGCTTCTTTGCCCGCCCATTCCTCGGGCGGGACCATGTCCACGTCCACGTGGTCGGGATAAAGGATCTTCAGCTCCGCCGTTGGCAGGAGGCGCGCCAGGGTTTCACCCACTGAGCGCAGGTGCGTCTTGTCGTTGCCGGGAATGACGCACGCGGGCGCGGTGATGGATTTCAGCTGCTCCGCAGACGCGCCGATGACCGGCAGGTTGGCGTCCTGCATCAGGCCCGCGCTCCAGCTCTCCATCACTTCGATGAAGCGGCCGACCTCGATCGCCAGCAGCCGCTCGCGGTTTTGCGGCCGGGCGGCGATGCGCTCCTTGAAATGCTCCGTCTCGCACACCGCCGCCATGCCGCCGGCGCGCGCTGCGTCGATGAACTGGTCGTAGTAATTCTTCGCTAGGCGCTGCGCCGCGAAGCGCCCGCCGGTCACGC
>JBFKNN010000037.1:0-19452 GCA_041629335.1 Burkholderiales bacterium
GCGCCGCGTCGAACAGCGTCTCCCCGTCGAGCGAAATCCTGCCGTTGCGAGGCTTGAGCAGCCCCGCGATGGCGTTGACGAGCGTCGTCTTGCCGGAGCCCGAGCGCCCGAAAAGCGCCGTGACGCCCTCGCCGCTCTCGAACGCGGCCTTGAGCCGGAACGCGCCCTGGTGGTGCTCAACCGCGACCGACAGCGTCATAACCCATGCTCCTGCGCGTTGCCCGGCGCACGACGGCTTCGGAGGCGAGCAGCGCCGCGACCGACAGCACGATCGACATGATGCAAAGCCGCAGAGCCTGCGCGTCGCCGCCGGGCACCTGCGTGAAGGCATAGATCGCCAGCGGCAGCGTCTGCGTCTCGCCCGGGATGTTGGACACGAAGGTGATGGTCGCGCCGAACTCGCCCAGGCTGCGCGCGAACGAGAGCAGCGTGCCGGTCACGATGCCCGGCAAGGCGAGCGGCAGCGTTACCGCGAAGAAGATCGCGAGCCGGCCTGCGCCGAGCGTCTCGGCCGCAGACTCGAGCCTGGGATCGATCGCCTCGATCGAGAGCCGGATCGCGCGCACCATCAGCGGGAAGCCCATCGCCGCGCAGGCGATCGCGGCGCCGGTCCAGCGGAACGCCACGACGATCCCGAACCAGTCCTCGAGCAGGCGCCCGACCGGACCTTGCGTTCCGAGCAGGATCAGCAGGAAATAGCCGACCACGACCGGCGGCAGCACCAGCGGCAGGTGCACTACCGCGTCGAGGAGGCTCTTCCCCGGGAAGCGGCGCCGCGCCAGCACGTGCGCAACCAGCACCGCGGGCGGCAGGCTCGCGACAACGCTCCAGAATGCGACCCGGAGGCTCAGCTTGATGATGGTGATTTCGTCGGGCGACAAGGTGAACATGGGTCATCCTCCCGCGCCGAAGCCGTGGCGCCGCCAGACCTCGCGCGCCTCCGGGGACGAGAGATACCGCAGCAGCTCGGCCGCGGCTGGCGAATTCCGCCCCGCCACCAGCGCGGCGGAATAGACGATCGGCGGATGCAGCCGCTGCGGAAATTCCGCGACGATCCTCACCTTCGGCTCCGCAAGCGCATCGGTGTGGTAGACAATGCCGAGGGGCGCTTCGCCGCGCGCAACGAAAGCGAGCGCGGCGCGCACGTTCTCGGCGCGCACCACCCGCGCCGCGACCGAGTGCCAGACGCCGAGCGCCTCGAGCGCGGCGCGGCCGTACTTGCCGGCCGGCACATAATCCGTATCCGCCATCGCGAGCCGCCCACTGCCCAGCGCCTGCGCGAGCGGGACGCCCGGCGCGATGTCGAGTTTCACCGCGCTGCCCGCCGGCGCGATCAGCACCAGGCGTCCGGTGAGCAGATTGCTGCGGGTCTCCACCCGGATGCGGCGCCTGGCGGCGAGCCAGTCCATCCAGTCGGGATCGGCCGAGATGAACAGATCCGCCGGCGCGCCGCGCTCGATCTGGCGCGCAAGCATCGAGCTGCCGGCGTAGGAGACGACGACCTTCTTCCCGTGGCTCTTCTCGAAATGCCGCGCCAGCTCGTCGAGCGCTTCCTGCAGGCTCGCCGCCGCGAACACCGTCGCGTCCGTGCGCGCCTGCGCCGCGTGCGGCATCACGCACAGTCCGACCACGGCGCCGACGATGAGCCGGCTCAGAAGCGACCTTAGGTGAAACATCGCGCGTTGCACAAAACCGTTGTCAAAAACACATAGTCAAGCTGACTCTCGCCGTGCCGGCTACGCGTCGCATGGCGCGCTGAAGCCGCACCCTGCGCACCGCTCACGGCTCACCGGTCACGGTGTTCGAGCGTTGGGAAAGAACAACTGCTCACCGCCGATCCGGTACTCGGCGATCGCCTTCTGCCCTTCGGGCGACACGACCCAGTCGATGAACGCCTGGCCCATGTCCTTCTTTACATGCGCGTGCTTCGCCGGGTTCACCAGCATGATTCCGTACTGATTGAACAGGCGCTGGTCGCCCTCGACCAGGATCGCGAGGTTGCCGCGGTTCTTGAACGAAAGCCAGGTGCCGCGGTCGGCCAGCGCATACGCGTTCATGCCGGAGGCGGTGTTGAGCGTCGGACCCATGCCCGAGCCGGTCTCGCGGTACCACGAGCCTTTGCCACGCGCCGGATCGACGCCCGCCGCCTGCCACAGCCGCAGCTCCGCCGCGTGGGTGCCGCTGCGGTCGCCGCGCGACGCGAATGCCGCCTGCGCCGACGCCACCGCCTTCAGCGCAGCGACGACGTCCCGCCCGCCCGCGACCCGTGCGGGGTCGGACATCGGCCCTACCAGCACAAAATCGTTGTACATGACGTCGCGGCGCCCGACGAACGTGCCCTCCTTCACCAGCGCCATTTCCTTCGCCTTGTCGTGGACGAACACGACGTCGGCGTCGCCGCGCTTGCCGGTGTCGAGCGCCTGCCCGGTGCCCTGCGCCACCACCCGTACCCGGATCCCGGTCCGCTTCTCGAACAGCGGCAGCATGTGCCTGAACAGTCCCGAGTTCTCGGTCGAGGTGGTGGAGGCGACGGTGATGTAGCGGTCGGCCGCATGCGCGCCATCAAACGGCGCGGCGAGCAGCAGCGCGAGCGCCAGGATGAGCTGCCGTGTCATTGCCACGGCAGCTCTCCCCGGATGAATTGTCTTGCCTCGACGGATACCGGTGCCGCGAAGAATTCCGCCACCGGCGCGCGCTCGATGAGCCGCCCGCCATAAAGGAAGACGATCTCGTCGCCGAGCCGCCGCGCCTGTCCGAGGTTGTGGGTGCTCATGATGATCTTGGTGCCGGTCGCGTGAATCGCCGCGATGATCGATTCGATATCGCGGGTGGCGCCGGGGTCGAGGTTGGCGGTGGGCTCGTCGAGAAACAGCACCTCGGGGCCAAGCGCCCAGGCGCGCGCCAGTGCGAGCTTCTGCTGCTCGCCGCCGGAGAGCACGCGCGCCGGCCGGTGCGCGAGCGGCAGCAGCTCCACGGCCTCGAGCACGTCGAACGCACGCGGCTCGCGCTCGCCCGGCGGCACGCCGGCGAGCTTCAATGCATAGACGATGTTCGCGAGCGCCGAGCGGCGCAGCATCATCGGCCGCTGGAACACCATCGCCTGGCGCCGGCTGCCGTTCGCCGCGTTCGGCCCGCGCCAGACCACCGTGCCGGCAGTGGGCTTGAGCAGCCCGTTGGCGAGTCGCATCAGCACGCTCTTGCCCGCGCCGTTGGGCCCCAGGATGACGGTGCGCGGGCCCGCGCCGAACTCGGCCGAGACGCAGTCGATCAACGTCCTTCCGCCGATGGCGAAGCTCACGTTCTCGAGCGCGAGCGGGAGCATGAGCGCGCTAGCCGTAACGGCGCTGCGCAGTTTCCTTCACTGCGTAGGCCGCCATGTTGAGCAGGAGCACGAGCACGATCAGGATGATGCCGAGCCCGAGCGCGAGCGGCAGATCGCCCTTGCTCGTCTCGAGCGCGATCGCCGTCGTCATCACGCGCGTGACGCCGTCGATGTTGCCGCCGACGATCATCACCGCACCGACTTCCGCCGCCGCGCGCCCGAATCCGGCAAGCACGATCGTCACCAGAGAAAAACGCGTGTCCCACAGCAGCGTGCGCGCCGCCGAGACCGGGCTCGCGCCAAACGAGCGCAGCTGCTCCTCGTACTCGCGCCACGCGTCCTCGACCACCTGGCGTGACAATGCGGCAATGATCGGCGCCACCAGCACCGATTGCGCGATCACCATCGCGGTGGGCGTGAACAGCAGCCCGAATTCGCCGAGCGGCCCGGCGCGCGAGAGCAGCAGGTAGATCGCAAGGCCGACCACCACCGGCGGCAGTCCCATCAGGCCGTTCAGCGCCGCGATCAGTACCCCGCGCCCCGGAAAGCGCCCGACCCCGATCAGCGCCCCGACCGGCAGGCCCACGACGGTGGCGATGGCGACGGCCGTGACGCTCACCTTCAAGCTCAGCATCACGATCGCAGTGAGCTCGGCGTCGAGCGTAGTAATCATGCGCGCGGCTTCCGCGCCGGCAGCGAGGATCTCGTTCATCGGTCAGTTATGTTTTTCTTGCATAGTCTGGTCTATGCCGACAGAGGATTGTATGCGCTCTTGATGACGCGCTGAAATATGCTATATCCTGCATATGTGAAGATCGCGTTCGAGGTGCGCTGGGCAATCGACGGCCGCGAACTGGATGCGCGGCTGCTGCCGCTGCTGCGCGCCATCGCCGCGCACGGCTCGCTCAACCAGGCAGTGCGCGAGCTGACGCTCTCGTACCGCCACGCCTGGGGCATGCTGGGCGAGCTCGAAACCGCGCTCGGCGAGCCGCTGGTGCGGCTCGAGCGCGGGCGCGGCGCGCGGCTCACCGCGCTGGGCGAGCGGTTCCTCGCGACCCAGGATGCGCTCGCGGCACGCGTGGCGCCGCTGCTCGACGAGCAAGCCGAAGCAACCGCGCGCGAGCTGACCGGGCTGCGCGCGCCCGGTGGCAGCCGCGTGACGGTGAGCGCGAGCCACGACCTCGCCCTCGGCCGCCTCCGCGACGCGCTCGCCGGATCGCGCGCTTGCCGGCTCGACCTGCATTTCCAGGGCAGCCTCGACTGTCTCGCTGCGCTCTCCGCCGGACGCTGTGACTTCGCCGGGTTCCACGTGCCTGACCTGCCCGGGCGCAACCTGCTGCTCGCGCAGTACCTGCCACACCTGAAGGGGCGCAGCCTGCGGGTGATTCACTTCGTCACGCGCCAGCAGGGACTGATGGTCGCCGCCGGCAATCCCCTCGGGCTGGGCCGGCTGGCCGACCTGGCGCGCATGCGCGCGCGCTTCGTCAACCGGCAGCCCGGCTCCGGCACGCGGCTTGCGTTCGATCACCTGCTTGCCGCCGGGGGCATCGCCGCGACGCAGATCACGGGCTACGAGGTCGAAGAGTTCACGCACGTCGCCGTCGCCGCCACCATCGCGAGCGGCATGGCCGATGCCGGCTTCGGCATCGAAGCCGCGGCGCGCCAGCACGGGCTCGGCTTCGTGCCGCTGATGACCGAGCGCTACTTTCTTGCCGCGCGCGAGGCGACCTTGAAGCGGCCCGGACCGCGCGCGCTGCTCGCCGCGGTCGAGGGCGCCGCGTTCCGCAAGATCCTGCGCGACCTGCCGGGTTATTCGGCAGCGGCGTCGATGACGCCGCAAGTTCCGCCGGCGGCGCTCGCCGCGGCAAATCCGGTAAAATCCGGTGCATGACCTGCACGCCACATGGCGTGCGTGAATTGACGCAAGGAACCCTGATCCCCGGGGTTGCCAAGTCAAGCGGACCGATGAAGAGTGTCTGGAATCGGCGAGCGGCTGTTGACGCCGGTTTTCGATGTTCTGAATCAACAGTCTTTCTTGGCGGTCTTGGCGGTCTTGGCGGTCTTGGCGGTTCAGCTTTTTTTCCTAAGCGCTCAGAGGAACGATCCATGAACGACCCGCAATCCCTGATTCAAGAGCTCTCCTGCGCCGACGATTACGACCCGAACTCGATGCCGGTCGACAAGGCGCGCAAGTTCATCGGCCGCTTCCTTTCCCCTGTGACCACCGCGGAGCGCGTGCACGTGCGCGCCGCGCTCGGGCGCGTGCTGGCCGAGGACGTGATCTCGCCGCTCGACGTGCCCGCGCACGACAATTCGGCGATGGACGGGTATGCGGTGCGCTTCGCCGATCTCAAGCAGGACGGCGAGGTGACGCTGAAGATCGCCGGCACGGCGTTCGCGGGCCAGCCCTTCGGCGGCTCAATGAAGGCCGGAGAGTGCGTGCGCATCATGACCGGCGGCGTGGTGCCGGAGGGCGCCGACACCATCGTCATGCAGGAGCACGTCAAGGCGAAGGACGAGCAGGTGACGATCGGCGGCGGACACAGGCGGGGGCAGAACCTGCGGCGCGCGGGCGAGGACCTGAAGGCCGGACAGCCCGCGTTGAAGCGCGGGCAGCCGCTGCGCCCGGCGGAGATCGGGCTCATTGCCTCGCTCGGCATTCCCGAGGTCCCGGTCTACCGGCGGCTGCGCGTCGCGTTCTTCTCCACCGGCGACGAGCTGCGCTCGGTCGGCACGCCGCTCGAGGAGGGCCAGATCTACGACAGCAACCGCTACACCATCCACGGCATGCTGACGCGCCTGAACTGCGAGGTCGTCGACATGGGCGTGGTGCCCGATGATCCGAAGCTGCTCGAGCGCGCCTTCGGCGAGGCCGCCGCAATCGCCGACGTGGTGATCACCAGCGGCGGCGTGTCTGTGGGCGAAGCCGATTTCGTCAGGGACCTCCTCAACAAGCTAGGCGAAGTCGTGTTCTGGAAGATCGCGATGAAGCCCGGCCGGCCGCTCGCCTACGGCAGGATCGGGCACGCGCATTTTTTCGGGCTGCCCGGCAATCCGGTGTCGGTGATGGTGACCTTCTACCAGTTCGTGCGCGACGCGCTGCTCGCGCTCGCCGGCCGTGACCCGGTGCCGCCGCTGCCGACCTTCAAGGTGCCGTGCACGAGCAATCTCAAAAAGGCGCCGGGCCGCACCGAATTCCAGCGCGGCATCCTGACGCAGGACGAGAAGGGCGACTGGAGCGTGCGCGTCACCGGCGAGCAGGGCTCGGGGATCCTGCGCTCGATGGCGGAAGCGAACTGCTTCATCATCCTGCCGTCGGCGCAGGGCAGCGTCGCGGCCGGCGCCCTGGTCGAGGTGCAGGTGATGGAAGGTGTGATCTAGGCTCGCAGCGAGGTCAAATTCATTGGAACCGCCAAGACGCCAAGAACGCCAAGAAGATCAAGATCAAATGAAGAGTAACAGCGCGGCCCTCGTCAATCCCGGCGTGGCGGCATTTTCCCCAGCCCGAGGGTTCCTGTTCTTGTTCTTGTTATAGTTTTTCTCTTGTTTTTCTTGGCGTCCTTGGCGTCTTGGCGGTTAATCGCTTTTTCTAACGTGGGCGAAGGACGCAGCCGCACCGCTCCCTGCCGCAGCCGGCAAGTCGCATGCGGCCCGACGCGCGTGCCCCGATCAGACGCGCCCGCCGAATTGCCCGTGCGCGCACCCGCTCATCAGCTTCATGAAGTCCGGGGTCTGCACGTGCACCAGCCCTTCGTGGTCTCCGGCCTCGAAATACACATCCGGCGCTGCCGCAAGACCGTCTTCCCAGATCGTCTCGACGCCATAAGCCGGGCCGAGCGGCGGAATCGCGCCTGTCTCGCAATCCCCGAACAGGCCGGCGGCGTCCTCTTCCGTGGCGAGATGCACGGGCCGTCCGACGCAACGGGCAACGTCCGCCAGGTTCACCTGGTGGGTGGCGGGCAACACGGCCATAAAGAAATGCTGCCGCTTGAGGTCGTCCTCGAGCAGCACGCCCTTGGCGAGCCGCGATGCCTCGATGTGCGCCCGGCCTGCCGCGCGCAGGCTGGTCGGGCTGCGCCGGTGGCTGAGGATCTCGTACGGAATCTGGTTCTGATCCAGGTACATGCGTACTGTGTGAGCAATCGTCATGGTCACATCTCCTGACCGCGTTACGCTGCGGTCAATTTTGTTATAGCAAACAAAATCATCCCCCGCGACACCGCGCTGCGGGAGGCGCCGACCGGGTTCCCGGCCGGAAGGAGCATGAACTAGAATACAGCGATACATCCGGGAAAATCGGAGGAAAACATGCCCTTATCACACCTCGAGCACTTCCTGATCCAGACCGCGGACATCAACGCGACGCGCGACTGGTACGTGAAGGTTCTCGGCCTCAAAGTGGGCCCCTCGCCTGACTTCAAGTTCCCGGTGTGCTGGCTCTACATCGGTGACAAGGACGTGGTCCACATCACCGAGGGTGGAAAGAACGTTAGTGAGAATCGCAAGCAGTACCTCGGGCAGCAATCCGAGGCGCTGCAAGGCAGCGGCGTCGTCGACCACCTCGCGTTTCGCGCCACCGGCCTGAAGGAAATGATCGAGCATCTTAAGCGCAGCAGGATCGAGTTCAAGCAGCGCATGGTGAGCGACCAGGGGCTCTACCAGCTTTTCCTCATCGACCCCAACGGCATCAAGATCGAGCTCAACTTCGCCAACACGGAAGCGCGGGGCATCCAGCCCGAGCTGACGGCCACCGACCTCACGGCCTGATATGCCGCCCGCACGCGGCACGCGCGGAGCTACCGCTTGACCAGCGCCCGGTCTCGAGAGACGCCGCGCTGGCGCGGCCGCCAGTTCCACTCTCTCTCGTCCGAGAGCCACGTCCACCCGTTCCTCGTCGACCTGTGGCAGGGCGTGCACAAGGCTTCCAGCGGGCGCCTCAAGGTGACGGTCCACGCCGCCAACGAAGGCCTTGTGCGCTCGCACCTCGGCATCGTGCAGCAATTGATCGAGGGCGAGATCGAGTTCTATCTGCTGACGGGGAACGTGCTCGCGCCCCTCCTGCCGGCGCTGGCCATCCACGGCCTGCCATTCGCGTTTTCCAACCCGGCGCAGGCGCACGCGGCGTTCGACGGGCCGCTCGGCGACTACCTGCGTCGCGCGCTGGAGCCGCAGGGTATCGTGGCCCTGCCCTTCGGCCTGCTCGACAACGGCTTCCGCCATATTTCCACCGTCGATGCGCCGGTGAACCGGGTCGAGAACCTCGCCGGCCTGCGCATCCGCATCCCCGAGGACCCGATGGCGGAGGACGCATTTCGCAGCCTCGGCGCCGAGCCGGTGCGCGTATTCGTGCTCGATCTTCACCGTGCGCTCGCCGAGCGGCGCATTGACGGGCATGAGAACGCGCTCGCGGTAACCGAGGCCCTGAACCTGCACGACGTGACGCGCTACGTTTCACTCACCGCGCATATCTGGTCCGGCTTCAACCTGCTCGCAAGCCGCAGGTTTTGGGAGAGCCTGCCGGAGGACATCCGGGAAATCGTTCTGAAGAACGTCAAGCGCCACGTCGCGCGCCAGCGCGCGCGTAGCGCGGAACTCAACCGCGAGCTGGAAGCACGGCTCGCGGCGCACGGCATGACGGTCCTGCATGCGGAGCCGACGGGATTTCGCGCGCGGCTCGTGGAGAGCGGTTTTTACGCACGGTGGCAGGAGGCCATCGGCCGCAAGGCATGGTCGCTGCTCGAAGAGAGCGTGGGACCAATCGGCTGAGATCGCCGCTGCCTCATCGCCGGCCGCGGCCGCCCGCACGTGCAGGGCCCGGCTTCAGCGTTCCGAATGAATAAGGGCGCATCGGCGGCCGACCAAGCCGTGGAGCGGCAGAGCGGTGCGCTAAAGCCGCACCCTACCGCCGCACCGTGCAAATTTGGAATGTAAGGAACAGGATTTACACGATCTACAGGACTACGGCGGGCGGCGTATCGAATGAGCGCGCCACACGCGCGATCCCTAGTCCCTAGCCTTTGGTCCCTAGCCCGTAGTCCCTAGCCCCTAGACCCTAGTCCCTAGCCCCTAGCCCCTGCTCTCCAGTCCCTGTCGTAATTAGCAAAAAAGCCCGGTCTCCCGGGCTTTTTTCGCAGGCGCGCGACCTACTGCTTCTTCATCATGTCGCCCTTGGCGCCCGCTCTCATCGGCTCGCCTTTCGCCATGTCGGATTTCATCGCGTCGCCCTTCTGGCCAGCCTTCATCGCATCGCCTTTGCCGGGCTTGGCCGCCATCGGCATCGTGCCCCCCGCCTTCGACCGCTTGTAATGCTCGACCGCGCGGTCCTGGGCGCGGTCAAGCGCAGCGTCCGCCTGCGCCGCCGGGGCGAAAGCGACCGCGCCGCCAAGCAGCAGCGCGGCTGACAAGCCAATCCGTTTCTTGTTCATCACTTCCATCCCTCCCTCATTGGCGAGGCGGGCGCCGTGGACGGCGCGCCGCCGGGCATCCCGCGGTCGGCCTTGTGATCGTTGTACCAGTACTCGTGGTGCTCCTTCGCCCAGGTCTCGTCGGTCATGCCGGTGCGCATCGTCTCGTAGGCGCCCTCGACCCCGGCCGTGCCGAGGTAGATGTGCGCGATCCCCATCGCGACGAAGAGCGACGCAGAAACAGAGTGGATCACGTTCATCTGCTGCATCAGCACGCGGCCCTGGCCGAAGTTGGCGAAGTCGAGGACGAACCCGCTGACGCTCGACACGATGCCGAGCAGCGTCACCCCGACCCAGAACCAGATCTTCTCGCCCGCGTTGAAGCGGTCGGAAGGCACGTGCTCGCCGGAGAGCAGGCCGCCGAACTTGCGTATCCACAACCAGTCGTGGGCCTTCGGCCAGTTGTCCCGGATGTAGGTCGCGATCATCAGCACCATGCACACCGTGAACAAGGGCCCCACGAAGTTGTGCAGGTTCTTCGACAGCTGCGCGAGCCACGAGAACAGGGTGTAGCCCGTGACCGGCAGCAGCACATATTTGCCGAACAGCGTGATGAGCCCGGTGATCGCCAGAATCATGAAGGTGATGGCGGTCGACCAGTGCACGATCCGCTCCCAGGCGGTGAAGCGCTGCATCAGGCGCCCGGTGGGCTTCTCGTGCAGCTTGACCGGGCCTTTCGCGGCGTGGAACGCGCCGATCGCGAGCAACATGACGACGAGCAGCCAGCCGCCGTAGACCGTGACCGGGCCGTTGCGGATCTGCCGCCACACCTCGCCGCCGGATTCCACCAGCACATTGGTCTCGATGCCGCGGACCTGGGTGGTCTGGTACTGGTTGATGTCGCCGCCGCGCACATCCCGCCACACCGGGGCGTTGTTGAGCGGCTGCGTATCCTGGCGCTGTACCTGTTCTTTTGCGCTGTCCTTGGCGAGGGCGTGCTGCGGCCCCCCCATGACGGCCAGCGCAAGCAGCACGGGCGCCAACCAGCGCATTGCGCGATTGCCGAGCATGACGCGTCCTCCGTTGTTAGTTGCCGGCGATCCGGAAATAGTCGTCCTGGCCCTGGTTGCGCGCCATGATCGCTTTTTCCCAGGCCGCCTTGTCTTTATTGAACTGGGCGTTGTCCCACGGCTGGGCGTCCGGCTTGCCCTGATACTTGCCCGCCTTGTAGACCGTCACCGACGTCTGTTCGCCGCAGCCGGCCGCCAGCAACGGCACGGCCGCGGCGGCTGCAATCAGCAGCCACCGCTTGGCTCTGGTCATGACTGCGCTCCCTGCGGCTGCACCGAGGATTTCTTCTGCGGCGCGCCGTAAGCGGTGCCCCAGCCCCAGACTTCGGAGCCCTTGCCGCGCCGGAGCACCCGGTTGCGGTAGATGTCGGCGATCACGTCGCCGTCACCGCCCAGCAGCGCCTTGGTCGAGCACATTTCGGCGCACGCCGGGAGCTTGCCCTCGGCCAGCCGGTTGCGGCCGTACTTCTTGAATTCCGCCTGGGAGAAATCGGCTTCCGGGCCGCCGGCGCAGAACGTGCACTTGTCCATCTTGCCGCGCAGGCCGAACGCGCCGTCTTGCGGGAACTGCGGCGCCCCGAACGGGCAGGCGTAAAAGCAGTAGCCGCAGCCGATGCACAGGTCCTTGTCGTGCAGGACCACGCCTTCGCCGGTCTTGTAGAAGCAGTCGACCGGGCAGACGGCCATGCACGGCGCATCCGAGCAGTGCATGCAGGCGACCGAGATCGACTTCTCGCCCGGCACGCCGTCGTTCAGCGTCACCACCCGGCGGCGGTTGACACCCCACGGCACCTCGTGCTCGTTCTTGCAGGCCGTAACGCAACCGTTGCACTCGATGCAACGCTCGGCATCACACAGAAATTTCATTCTAGCCATGTTGAGCTCCTATGTTCTCGTTGTCGCTAGGCCTTGCTCACCTGACACAGGGTGGTCTTGGTCTCCTGCATCGTGGTCACGATGTCGTAACCGTAGGTCGTCGCGGTGTTCACTGCCTCACCGCGCACCACCGGCGCCGCGCCCTGGGGATACTTGTTCAGCAGATCCTGGCCCATCCACCAACCTGCGAAGTGGAAGGGAAGGAACACCGTTCCCGGCGCGACCCGCTCGGTCACCTGCGACTTGACCTTCAGGCGAGCCTTGCTCGGCGACTCAACCCAGACGTACTCGTTGTTCCGGACACCCCGGTCGTTGGCGTCTTTCGGGTTGATCTCGACGAACATCTCCTGCTGCAGCTCAGCGAGCCACGGGTTGGACCGCGTCTCGTCGCCGCCGCCTTCGTACTCGACCAGCCGCCCGCTGGTCATGATCAGCGGGTAGCTCTTGACGGCATCCTTGTTGGCGTCCTGCACCGTCTTGAACAGGATCGGCAGCCGCCACTTGACCTTCACGTCGTTGTGGGTCGGGTACTGATCGATCAGGTCGGGCCTGGGCGTATACAACGGCTCGCGGTGCACAGGCACCGGGTCCGGGAAGTTCCAGACGTGGGCGCGTGCCTTGGCGTTGCCGTAAGGGATGCAGTTGTGCTGGATCACCACGCGCTGGATGCCGCCCGAGAGGTCGGTTTTCCAGTTCTTGCCTTCCGCGGCGGCCTTCTCATCGGCGGTCAGCTGATCCCACCAGCCGAGCTTCTTCAGCAGCACGTGATCGAACTCGGGATAGCCGGTCTTGATCTCGCTGCCGACGTTGTGCGAGCCGTCCTCGGCCAGCAGGTTGACCCCGTCGTGCTCCACGCCGAACCGGGCGCGGAAGGTGCCGCCACCGTCCATCATGGCGCGGGTGGTGTCGTACAGGTTGGGGCTGCCCGGGTGCTTGAGCTTGTCGTTGCCCCAGGCCGGCCACGGCAGGCCGAAATAGTCGCCGTCGAGCACGTAGCCGGTCTTGGCGTCCTTGCCGCCCCTGGCACGCAGCGTGCGCACGTCGAACACATGCATGTTGCGCATGTGCGCCTGCAGCCGCTCGGGCGACTGGCCGGTGTAGCCGATGGTCCACGTGCCCGAGTTGACCTCGCGCAGCGTGTCCTCCATGTCCGGCTCCATGCCGCCCTTGCCCTTCACCAGCTTGATCTTGTTCAGCCACTCCTTGCCGTAGCCGAATTTCTCTGCGAACTGGTACATGATCATGTGATCGGTGCGCGCCTCGAACATCGGGTCGATCACCTTCTCGCGCCACTGGATCGAGCGGTTCGACGCGGTGACCGAGCCCGAGGTCTCGAGTTGGGTCGCCGCCGGCAGGAGATAGACGCCGTCCTGGCGCACCATCGCCGCCATCGCTGCCGTCGCCGACGGGTACGGGTCGATCACCATCAGAAGATCGAGCTTCTTCATCGCGTCGATCATCTCCTTGCCGCGCGACTGCGAGTTCGGCGCGTGGCCCCAGAACACCACGGCTTTCAGGCTCGTCTTCTGGTCGATGTTCTCCGGCTTCTCGAGCACGCCGTCGATCCAGCGCGACACCGTGATGCCGGGTTTCTCCATCATCGCCTTGTCGACGAAACGGGCCTTCATCCACTCGTAGTCGACGCCCCACACCTTGCACCAGTGCTTCCACGAGCCTTCCGCCAGCCCGTAGTAGCCCGGCAGCGAGTCGGGGTTGGGCCCGATGTCGGTCGCGCCCTGCACGTTGTCGTGGCCGCGGTAGATGTTGGTGCCGCCGCCCGCGACGCCGACGTTCCCCAGCGCGAGCTGGAGGATGGCGGATGCGCGCACGATCGCGTTGCCGTTGGTGTGCTGGGTCTGGCCCATCGCCCACACGATGGTGCTGGGCCGGTTCTTGGCCATCGTCTCGGCCACGTCGCGCACTTCGTGCTCCTTCAGGCCGGTGACCGCCTCGACCTTGTCGGGCGTCCACTTCATGGCTTCCGCCTTCACCTTGTCCATGCCGTAGACGCGCTGGCGAATGTACTCCTTGTCCTCCCAGCCGTTCTTGAAGATGTGGTGCACCAGCCCCATGAGGAACGCGACGTCGGAGCCGGAGCGGGTGCGGTAGTACTTGTCCGCCCTCGCCGCGGTGCGGGTGAAGCGTGGGTCGACCACGATCACCTTCGCGCCGTTCTCCTTGGCGTGCAGCGTGTGCAGCATCGAGACCGGGTGGGCCTCCGCCGCGTTGCTGCCGAAGAACAGAATGCACTTGGAATTCTGCTCGTCGTTGTAGGAGTTGGTCATGGCGCCGTAGCCCCAGGTGTTCGCGATGCCCGCCACGGTGGTCGAGTGGCAGATCCGCGCCTGGTGGTCCATGTTGTTGGTGCCCCACATGGCGACGAACTTGTTGAAGAGGTACGCCTGCTCGTTGTTGTGCTTGGACGAGCCGATCCACATCACCGCGTCAGGGGTGTGCTCCTTGCGGATGGCGAGAAGCTTCTGGGAAATCTCGTTGTAGGCCTGGTCCCAGGAAATCTTCTGCCACTTGCCGCCGGCGAGCTTCATCGGCGACTTCAGGCGATGCTCGCCGTGGCCGTGCTCGCGGATCGACGCGCCCTTGGCGCAGTGCGCGCCGAGGTTCAGCGGAGAGTCGAATACCGGCTCCTGGCGGATCCACACGCCGTTTTGCGTCACGGCGTCGATCGCGCAGCCCACGGAGCAGTGCGTGCACACGGTGCGGTGCACTTCCGTCTTGCCGCCCGCGGCGGGCGCGGCCGCCTCGGCCTTGCCCATCATCGAGAACGGCAGTTGCGACAGCGCGGCCGTGCCGCCGATCGCAATCCCCGAACGCTTGAGGAAGCCGCGGCGATCCACGGTCTTGCCGAGGAAGGCGGCTGCATTGCGGGCAAGACGCGTCGTGCCGGGCATCGTGCCGCTGGCTTTTCTGGTCAGTAGCATATCGGCCTCCTCCGCCTAAACCTTCGCGGTCCGGTAGTAGTTCTTCACGTGCTCGGTCAGCTGATAACCCTTGCCCTGCTTCTTGTCAGCCGCCAGAGCCTGCTTGCTGTCGCTCGACTGTTGGGTCGCGACCGCCGCGGCGGCCGCCGCAGTGCCGATACCCATTGCAGTGAGAAACTGCCTGCGATTTACTGTATTTTTCGACATCGCATACCTCCTGTGATCACGCCATTTCGAAAGACTGCAACTCCAGATCGAAAAAATGCCGGGCGAACGTTGCCGCCTGTTTGTAGAAGCTTGCCGACTCCGCATCCTGGATCGCGGCGTCGAGCCGCTCGTACCAGGGCGCGATGTTGCGCACGAAAAATTCGCGCTGGACGCTGACCGGGGCAGCGGGCTCGGCGCCGTCGCCGAGAATCAAAAACCGCATCACGTCGCACAGCGCCGAGATGTGGTCCTCGGTTTCCCCGCTCTCCGGCTTGCGCGCCAATCCGAGGCGCGCGAGATCGTCGCGCAACTGTGCAACCGGCTTCTCCATGAGAAATCCGGCAATGTAAAAAGATCCGTAGAGGAACACCGGCGCACGGCCCGTGCTGATGAACGTGTCATCGTATTCCTGCCGCAACGCCGCTTCGTCGGCGGATGCGGCAACCCTCTGCAAATCACGCCAGGCGCGGCCCAATTCGGATTCCGTGCCCCGTGCCGCTATCACGTCGCCGGATTGCGCGATCGTGGCAAGCAGCTGCCTGCGTGGCGCATCGTAGAAAAGATTGGAAACCAGGCCGTAAATGGCGGCGCGGGCCTGGTCTTCGGGAGATACCTCCTCCGGCACCTCAGGGTGTGCGACCGCTGTCGTCGCCATCAATCTCCTCACGCGCTCCTGATTCTTGTTATTGATGCTGTACAACAACGCGGCAGCGTACTAAGAGCTTTGCAGCATGCCGCGCCGACAGATGTCCTATCCTAAGCCACTTCGACTGGTATTTCCATACCTCGGTTCAAATTTCGAAGGGTGAAAACGCGACTTGGCTTACACGTCGTGAATCGATCCGTGCTTGGCGCCTTGCAATAGATTAATAACCCTACAGTCAGCGCACATTTTCAGACGATCCAGTGCGCCCGGCTCCGCGAACATCGAGTGCGCGCCGAGCTTGCCGAGCATGTTGTCGACCATCTGCTTGGTGGCAAACGGTTTTCCGCACTTGATGCAGGCAAAGGCCTCGGCCTGATTCAATACGACCTCGGCTGTCGCGGCCTTGGCGAGCAATAACCGTGGCTGCAGCGATATCGCATCTTCCGGGCACGTCTTCTCGCACAGCCCGCATTGGACGCAGTTGCGCTCGATGAACTTGAGCTGCGGCGCCGCCTTGGCGTCCAGCAGCGCGCCCTCGGGACACGCTCCGACGCACGCCATGCACAAAGTGCAGGCTTTCTGATCGACGACGATTGTGCCGAACGGCGCACCGGCCGGCAGCGGGATCACGTCGTTTTGCGTCGCAGCATTCCGGCACAGATGGTCGAACGCGAAATCCAGCGTGGCACGCTTGTCATCAGTGAGATTGAACGTCGCGGGCTTGATTTCCGGCGCGACCTTGATGTCCCATATCGCCCGCTCGAGCGCGGTCACGCCATCGGCTTCGATCAGCACGAAACGCGCAGCGCCCAACCCCAGCCCGGCGCCGATGTCGTTGGCGAGGCGCAGCTGAAAGCGCAGCGCTTCCAGGTACTCCGGTGCTTCGCTGCCGGTGGCGAGGATCATGCACTGCGCCGCCCCCAGCGCAACGCTGCCGAGCATCAGGTCGAGTCCGAGCGCCCCCACGTGGAACACCTCGAGCGGAATCACCCGCGCGGGCAGGCCCTTGGCCGCCCGCCCGAGCCGCGCGACGAGGTCGCGCCCGTCCCCGGTATTGTGGAACAGCAGGCAGGCGTCCTTGCCGCCCGCCTTGCGATAGGTGTGCAGCACGGTCTTCAGCCGCACGCCCATGTCGGACATGCGCGGATAGGCGTAGGTCATCGCGCCCGACGGGCACACGGTCGCGCAGCCGCCGCAGCCTGCGCACAGGTGCGGCTCAACGCGGACGCGATTTTCCTCCGGTTCACTGACGATCGCCTGCGACGAGCACACGTCTATGCATTTCGTGCAGCCCACGATCTCGGCGCGGCTGTGCGCGCAGATCTTTTCCTTGTAGTTGAAAAAGCGG
Source organism: Burkholderiales bacterium (assembly GCA_041629335.1). Taxonomy (GTDB): domain Bacteria; phylum Pseudomonadota; class Gammaproteobacteria; order Burkholderiales; family SG8-41; genus JBFKNN01. The sequence continues at coordinate 16,813 of JBFKNN010000037.1, forward strand.
GGTTTTTCGAACTCGCCCAGCATCTGTGCGAGCTTCGCGGCGGCCAGCGCCTGCTCGATCGGGTCGCGCCCCGGCGCGAAATAGCCCTGTGGCAGCTGGTGCAGCCTGATCACCGGCTCGTGCGAAAGGTCGAGCACAAGGTCGAACTGCTCGTGGCGGGCCTTGTCTTCGCGCTCGAAGTCGACGGCGCGGATATCGCCACAGGCCTTCACGCACTGCCGGTGCGCGCGGCACTTGTCGAGGTCGATCTGGTACGTATAGTCGATCGCGTTCTCGGGGCAGGCCCTGATACAGGCGTTGCAGCGGGTGCAGACCTCGAGATCGATCGGGTTCGCCTGTTCCCACTCTACTTCAAAATTGCCGAGATACCCACTGATCGAATTGATTTTTCCTGAGAAGACCGCGTACCGGCGCTCGACCGGCAACTCGTAGTCCGCCGCGCGATCAGTGACCAGCACGCTGACCGCGAGCTGGTCGGTCAGCCGGTCCGCCCAGCCCAGAACCGCGGCGCCCGGCCCGACGATGAGCACCCTGCCCTGCGACTCGTACGACACGGCCGCGACCGGTTCCGGCTCCGGCAGGCCGGCGAGCGCGAGCAGCGCCGCAGTCTTGGGTCCCGCCGACTTCGCCTCGGTCGACCAGCCGGCGGTCTCGCGGATGTTGACGAAGCGAATCGGCGCTTCGGCCTTCAGCTCCTCGCCGAGCTCGCTGAACAGCGGCGCCTCCTGCGTGCAAGCGACCAGCAGCTCCTCGCCGGCCTTGACCGCGCCCTCGAACGCAGCCAAGTGGCGGCGGCACAGCTCGCTCGACACGTTGGGCACGGCGTCGAGCTCGAGCGCGCGGGCAAGCGCCTTCGCGTCGAGGGTCATCGTCTTGTTGCAATTGCACAGCAGGAGCTTGCGGTTGTCTTTGCTCAAGGTCGAGCCCCGGGAATGGATGGTGAACGTGGCGGAACGGCTTGCGCGATGCTAATCAACGCGCGCGAAAAACGCTATGCCTTTTTGGCGTCGGCGTCCTTCGAGGCGGCCGGACCCTCCTCTGGCGTCTCGGTAGCCGGCCGGCCCGGCTCGGCTTCCGGCCCGCCGGCCGCATCCTCCTGCGCTTCCGCCGATTCGGGATGCGCGTGCCGGCTTTCCGCGAGCCGCGTCTTGCGCGCTTCGTCTTCCTTGCGCTTTTCCTCCTCCTCGCGCTCGCGCGCCCACTGGAGAATGTTCTGCGTCTGCTTGAGCGAGGCAACCACCGCGGCCGACAGCGGCGCGTACTTGGAGTAATCCTCGATGTCGATGTCCATGTCGTCGATGACGTTGAAGCGCGGGTCGCTGAAGAGCTTCTTCAGCGCGGCGCGGCGCGTGTCTTCGTCGATCCTGGGATGGAAAAAGTCGCGATAGTCGGAATCGAAGGTAAGCTTGTCGACCGGCGGCACCGCGGGCGGCGCGGCCTTGGGATCCGCCGCCGCCTCCGCCTTCGGCGGCGGTGGATTCTCGGCCTGCGCACGCGCCTCGCGCTTCAGCCGCGACCAGCGGGAAACGAATTTTTCGCTGTCGTCAGCCATGTCAGAAATGGCCCATCCGGCCCTTGTCCTTGTTGCTGGCGTAGCGCTTGGGCTTCTTCGGCTCGGGCTTGTAGTTCTCGGCCGCGAACTGCGCGAGCCACGGGCGCAGCTCGCCCGGCAGCGGCACGCAGTCGACGTGCTCCTCGTTGTCCATCCAGCGTGCCCCCTCGTGGTAGCTCACCGTCAGCAGTTCCGGACGCGCGACGTTGTCGTGCAGGCGCCACATGACGAAGATCTTGGGTTCCGGAGACGAGATGTTGAGGAAATAGCCTTCGGCTTCCTGGCGGGTCAGGGCGATTTCGAGGCCGGGAAACAGGATCTGCGTCATGCCGTCGCCCTGCACGATCACGCGCTCGGGCGCGCCTGGCGCCGATCCGTCGCACACCACGCCCTTTGCCGACCAACTCTCGCCGCCCCAGGGACCGGTGAGTGTCAGGCGCTCCATGATCACGCCGACGGAACATGCAGTCGGGCCGGTTGCCGAGATGGGTTGAGACATGCTCCGATTCTGCGCCAGGCGTGCACTAATATCAACTTTCGGCGGACGCAAATACTTGATTTCGAAGTAATGCCTTCCTTGCGCGCGATGCGGTTTGTTTGCCATAATTTTCCAACTCATGACTCAAGCCTCGTTTCCTCCGGTGCGTGCGGCCGGCGAACCGCGTCTGCCGGCGGCTGCGCCGGCGGGGGTGCTGCGCGACCGCCTCGGGCGCGCGCTGCGCGACTTGAGGATTTCCGTCACCGACCGCTGCAACTTCCGCTGCGTCTACTGCATGCCGAAGGAAGTGTTCGGCAAGGACTACCAGTTCCTGGAGCGCAGCGCGCTGCTCTCGTTCGAGGAAATTGCGCGACTCGCGCGCATCTTCGCGCGGCACGGGATAGAAAAGATACGGCTTACCGGCGGCGAGCCGCTGGTCCGGCGCAACGTCGAGAAGCTGGTGGCGATGCTGGCGGCCATCCCGGGCCTCGACCTCACGCTCACCACCAACGGCTCGCTGCTGCCGAAGAAGGCCGCGGCGCTGAAGGCGGCGGGGCTCAACCGCGTGACGGTGAGCCTCGACTCGCTCGACGAGGCCGTGTTCCGCCGC
>JBFKNN010000038.1:0-19372 GCA_041629335.1 Burkholderiales bacterium
ATTACGCGGTATGGCAGCGCGATCGCGACGCGTGGGAGTTCGACCTGCGGCGCTGGCAATAGGACGGCAGCTCGACGGGGCGATCGCGCCGCTGCGCGTGCTGCCGGGAATCGTGTCCGCGGCGGGCACATGACGGTGATGATGGGGAGCGGCGTGCGCCGCGGCACCGATATGCTCAAGGCGCTGGCGCCGGGTGCACAGTTCGTGTTCGTCGGCCGGCCGTTCCTGTACGCGGCCGGCGTAGGCGGCGTGCCTGGGGTGAGCCACGGAATCCGGCTCTTGCGGGATGAAATTCAGCGCGACATGGCGCTCATCGGCATCAACACGCTGGCCGAGATGCGGCGGGAGCTGCTGATGGATGCGCGAGCCTTCGTCTGAAGACGCGTGATTGGTGATTTTAGCGTGCGCGTGTAGGGCGCGGCTTTAGCGCGCCGCTCAGCCGCTCCGGTGCGCTAAAGCCGCACCCTACGCGGACTGCCGATTCCCGCTCACCGATAAATCGCCACCCGGTATCGTCCGCGCTCGACCCAGCCGCGATACATCCCCTCTGTGTTGAACGGCATCGCCAGATTGCCGGAGCGATCGACGGCGACCAGCCCGCCGTCGCCGCCGAGCGTTGCGACACGCTCGAGCGCCCGGCGCGACGCGACGGCAAGCGTTTCGCCCCCGTATCGCATGCGCGCCGCCACGTCGTAGGCCAGCACGGCGCGGATGAACGATTCCCCGTGACCGGTCGCCGCAACGGCGCACGCGGCATTGTCGGCATAGATGCCAGCGCCGACCAGCGGCGAGTCGCCGACCCGTCCCGCCAATTTGTTGGTGTAACCGCCGGTCGAGGTCGCCGCCGCAAGATTTCCGGCGCGGTCCCGCGCCACCGCGCCCACGGTGCCGTGGCGATCGGCGGCGGCAGTCATCGACCGCGCCTGTTGGGTCGTCTGCGCGCGCACTCGCGCGAGCGCGCGGGCACGGGAGGCCGTTGAGAAATAATCCGGGGCGACCATCGTCAAGCCAGCTTTGCGGGCGATGCGCTCCGCGCCGGCGGCCGCAAGCAGGACGTGCGGCGTCGTCTCCATGACCACGCGCGCGGCGAGCACCGGGTTCCTGATTCGCCGCACGGCCGCGACCGCGCCCGCTCTGGACCCTGCGCCGTCCATCACCGCAGCGTCCAGCTCATGCCGGGCATCGGCGTTGAATACGGCACCGCGGCCTGCGTTGAACAGCGGCGAATTCTCCATGACGACGACCGCCGCAACCACGGCATCCATGCTGCTGCCCCCGTCCGCAAGGATGCCGTAGCCGGCACGCAGCGCGGCGCTGAGCGCGGCCCGGTAACGGGCTGCGCGCGCTGGGGTCATGCGCGCGGCACTGACTGTGCCGGCGCCGCCATGAATCGCCAGGACAGGGCGGTGAGAGGCGCGCATGCGGGTCAAGACGGGTGTCGGCGAGCAGACATGAGCAGGCGTTATTCTAGGGCCTCGGCGACAAGCACGCTCATGCGCCGGTTTGTGTCTCTGCGCGGAAAATTGACGCGCAGGCCGCCATTACTCTAGATTTACCCGATAGCAACAATGACTGGAGGTGATCGCGTGAATCAGCCAGGTCTTGAGCTGCCCGCGGGCAACGGATTGATTGCGGAGATCCCCTATACGGTGGATACCGGCGAGAAGCTCGTCAACGAGACGTTCGGGCCGAACAACATTCGCCGCCGCACGACGGGCGTCCTCGACCCGCGCCAATGCCACATCCAGGACGGGCGGGCGCTTGCGGCGGAATTCTCACTCGACGGCAACGGCTTCGTCTTTGTCCAGAACCGGACGGCGGTCGCCGATTTCTTCGCCAAGGACCAGCTCGAGTCCGCTTACTACCCCGAGGTCGAGGCGCTCATCAAGAAGATCTCCGGGGCGGCGCGCGTCGTGGTGTTCGATCATACGCTGCGCTCCGGGGACGAAGGGGAGCGTGAAGCGAAGCTTGTGCGCGAGCCCGTGCTGTCGGCGCACAACGATTACACCGAATGGTCGGGACCGCAGCGGGTGCGCGATCTGCTGCCGGAGGAGGCCGAACGGCTGCTCAAGGGCCGCTTCGCGATCATCCAGGTGTGGCGCGCGATAGCCGACCCGATCCAGTCGAACCCGCTGGCGGTGGCGGACGCGCGGAGCATCGCGCCGGAAGACCTGCTGGTGGCGGAGCGGCGTTACCCGAATCGCGTGGGGCAGACTTATCGCCTGCGCTACAATCCGGCGCACCGCTGGTTCTATTTCCCCGAGATGCAGCGCGACGAAGCGCTGGTGTTCAAGGTATTCGACTCGGCAAAGGACGGCCGGGCGCGTTTCACCCCGCACACCTCGTTCGACCTGCCCGGCGCGCCCGCCGGCGCGCCGCCGCGCCAGAGCATCGAGGCGCGCGCGCTGGCGTTCTTCGGCTGAAAGTTCGGCCGCTACGCAGGCATTGCGCTGCTTTCGCGCGCTCCGCCGCGCTGCCGGTCACTGCGGGTAAGCCGCCAGAAACTCGCGCAGTTCGGTCTTCAGGTAGTGACGCTTCGCGACGAACTCGTGGATCGCTTTCGCTTCCCGCTCGTTGCGGAAGCCGCGCGTCTCGAGCACCTTCTTGCCGCTCGCATCCAGGAACACGAACACCGGCGTGAACTGCAACGACGTCAGCCGGCCCAGCTCGTGCGACTTGGCATACAGCGCCGGGGGATCGGCCTCGTAAATCACGAAGTCCGTCGAGTAGCGCTTCCGAAGCTCTCCGCCGGAGAGCATGCCGGCGATGCGCCGGCAGAGCCCTCACGTTTCGCTGGTGTAGAAGACCAGCAGGTGCTTCGAGCTGTCTTTCCTGGTCGATTCCTGCGCCTTCTGCAGCGAATCCGCGGCGAACGGCACTCCCCATGCCTGCGCGTACGTGCTGACCACGCACAGGGCGAGGATCAGAGCGAGTCGTTTCATGCATGCGCCTCCAAAATGGCCGCATATTGTTGGCTGGGGGCCTGCCGGTGTCAACGGTCCCGCGCAGCCGCCGGGGCCGGAAAAGCTTGACGTAGAGCAATGTTCGCCGCCCCGGCGGGTGCTACCGTCGGCCCGTGCTTTCGAACCCCGCATTCCAGGCGCGCAGCCCGGGTGCCGCGACCCTCGTCGAACGTCCGTGAGCGCCGGCCCGACCCCACCGCCCGCGGCGGCGTCCGCTGCCGGGGCCGCGACGATGACCCGCGACGGCACCCGCACGTCCGCGCTGGTCGTGCTGTGCCAGTTCGTCCACTGGTTCACCTACGCCGCGATCCCGCTGTTCCTGCCGCTCATTGTCGAGGACCTGAAGATCAGCTTCTCCCAGGCGGGCATGCTCTCGGCAGCGGGCATTCTCGCCTACGCGCTGGGTCAGATCCCGGCAGGTTATCTCGCGGACCGCTACGGCCCCCGGCGCCCGTTCTTCGTGGGGTTGCTCGGCTGGTCGGCGCTGTCGCTCGCATTCGGCCTGATCCACGTATACTGGCTTGCGCTGCTCAACCAGTTCGCCGCCGGCCTGTTCCGCGCGCTGCTGTTCGCGCCGGGCCTGACGCTGCTCGCGTCGTGGTTCCCGCCGGGTCGCCGCGCCACGGCGATGAGCCTCTACATGCTGGGCGGTTTTGCCGGCAGCGTCGTGCTCTCGCTCGCCGGACCGCTGCTGGTCAGCCTCTACGGCTGGCGCGCCGCGTTCATCTTCTTTGCCGTGCTCGGCATCGGCATGGCATTCGTCTACAAGGCGCGGGCGGCGGAGCCGCCGCGGCCGCAGCCGGTGCCGCAGATCTCGCTGCTGGGCGTGCTCGGGCTGTTCCGCTATCCGATCATGCTGGTGTGCAGCGGGCTGCAGTTCGTGCGGTTCTCGGTTTTCACAGCGTTCAACTTCTGGCTGCCCTCGCTGCTGGTGGCCGACCGGGGCTTTTCCGTTCAGACCGCGGGCCTGGTGGTGGCAATGAGCGCCGCGTTCATGGCGCCGTCGATCGCCATCGGCGGCTACGTCTCCGACCGGCTGAAGAACCCGCCGCTCGTGATCGGCGGCGCGCTCGCGATCCTCGCCTGCACCTCGACGCTGCTGGTGGCGGTCGAGTCGATTCCGATCATGCTGATCGTCATCGTGGTCAACGCGATCTGTGTGCAGTTCTATTTCGGGCCGCTTTTTCTCGTCCCGGTGGAAGTGCTCGGGCACGGCAGGGCGGGCACGGCGACCGGCTTCGCCAACCTGTTCGCCAATCTCGGCGGCTTCCTCACCGCCTACGTGCTGGGCGTGGTCAAGGACCGCGCGGGGACGTTTACCTGGGGTTTCGTCGGCATCGGCGCGATGTGCCTGGCGGGGGTGGCACTCGCGATCCTGCTGGCCCGGATGCGCCGGCGCGCGCTTGCGCCGGCGGGGTAATGAGGGGCGGGGGACGGTCCCCGGATAGCACAATTTCGTCTTGCGCGGGCCGGAGCCTAGCGGCTTGCCGCGTCGCCCGCCTGATCCGCGCGCTGCTGCAGCTGCTGCATGGCCTGCTCGACCTTGCGCTGCGCGTCTTCCTGGGTCTTCCGGCCCTGCTCGATTTCCTGCTTCTTGATCGCGGCGCCGGTCGCGGCGGTGGTAGCGGTTTCCACGCCGCACCCGGCGAGCGCGGCGGCGATGACGAGGAGCAATGGTCTCATGGCGTGAATGCGGTAAACGTCAAATTGAGGGGAAATAAGATCGGCCGGCCCGGCGCTTCGGTGCCTGCGCCCGGAAACTATCCCGCGCGGTAGCGGGTTGGGAGCGTGCGCAGGGGCGGTTCGTCGGCGCCGAGCGCGCGCGCCGTTTGCGCGATGATTTCGTGCGCGGTGGCGGCGTCATGCTGCAGGTCCTGCGTGCGTGCGATGACGCGCACCCGGGTCATCGTGCTGGAGAGCGTCTCGATCTCCACCTCGATGTTGCGGCTTCCGGCGACGGCATTGATGACTTCACTCGATTCCCGCTGCTCGGCTGAGTCCTGGCGGATCTCGAGCTGCTCCATCACTGCGAGCATGGCCTGCTTCACCGCGGTAAACGGCATGCTGAATGTGCGAACGGCGACACTGTTGCGCTGGTGGCTCAGCTCCGCCCCGGCGCCGGCGCCGATCATGCTGAGCACCAGCGAGTTGCAGCCCGCGAGCAGGGAGAAAATGAACAGGGCCCCGGCAAGCCGCAGGGCAAGGCTTTGGTATCCGCGCATGGTACTCATCCCCTCGAAGAATCCCCGATTGACAAGGTAAATCCGCGGGTCCGCCGAATCCAGGAAATACGACCGCCCCGGGCGCGCGTCAGGCTGCCAAATTCGCCCATTAATTCACGGAATTACATGAAATTTGCGGCGCCCGAACGGGATCCGGTCCAGCCGCCGTGCGCCGCGTTCCCGGGCCACCTGCCCGATCACGTGACCGAGGCTCCGGGGCCATCGGGCAGGTTCCTGCGTTACCGCAACGCGTCCAGATCCTGCGCCGACAGCTTCAGCCTTGCGGCGGCGGCATTTTCCTCGAGATGCGCGAGAGAGCTCGTGCCGGGAATCGGCATTACCACCGGCGAGCGCGCGAGCAGCCATGCGAGCGCGACCTGCGATGGCGTCGCGTTGAGGCGCTTTGCGACGCGCTTCACCTTGTCCGACCTGAGGGCGCTTCCCGCGCCGAGCGGATACCACGGGATAAAGGCGATGCCCGCTTTCTCGCACGCCGCGACCACGGCATCGGACGAGCGGTCCCCGATGTTGTATTCGTTCTGCACCGAGACGACGGTTGCCATGCGGCGCGCTTCCTCGAGCTCGTGCACGTCGACGTTGGATACGCCCAGGTGCCGGATCTTGCCTGCGCGCTGCAGGTCCACGAGCGCGCCGAACGACTCGGCAAACGGGACCTCCGGGTCGGGCACGTGAAACTGGTAGAGGTCGATGCGCTCCAGCCGCAGGCGCTTGAGGCTGCCGTCGAGCGCCGCTCGCAGGTGCTCGGGGCGCCCGTTTTCCTTCCAGCCGCGGCGCGGGCGCACGAACCCGCCCTTGGTGCCGATCACGAGTTCCTTGGGGTACGGGTAAAGCGCCTCGGCGATGATCGTTTCCGACACTTCGGGGCCGTAGCTGTCGGCGGTGTCGAAGAACGTGTGGCCGAGCTCGACCGCGCGCTTGAGCAGGCGGTGCATTGCGGGCCGGTCGGCGGGGTCTCCCCAAACGCCCGGGCCGGTGACGCGCATCGCGCCGAACGCGAGCCGGTTGACGGTCAGGTCGCCGAGCGTGATCGTTCCCGCAGCGCCTGCGGGTCTGGTTGCGTCAACCATGGTGCCGAAACCTTGCCAGCGTGGAATGCCATCGATCTTCAGCGAAGCGTGGCGTTGCGGTCAAGCCGTGTCCCGACAAGCCGTATTCGAGCGTGGCGGCCGTCTTCATGGCGCTGAAGATTGCGACTGCGTGCAGCCTATGCCGGGGCAGCGATTCACCGGTCGAGCGGCCGCAAGCTGGCCGCGGTCAAATATGCTCGATGGCGCCCTGCGTCAGGCGTACGCGGTCGCCCACCTGGAACCGCGAGCCGTCGCGGCGCTCGATGCGGCGGTAGCTGCCGTCTGCCATACGCACGGTGATCTCGTAGCCGGTTTCTCCCAAGCGCTGCTGCATCTCGGGCGTTCCGACGCCGCCGACGAAAGTCTCGCTGCTGCCAGCGCCGAACGAGTGCATGAACACGCCACCGACAAGATTCGACTCCGACCCGGGACCGCCGGAGGCACCTGGCGGCCGCCCCACGCCGGGCGGGACGTTCACTCCGCGCCTGGTGCTGATTTCCCGGACCGACCGGACGATGCCGCAATCAGCGCACATATTCGCGGGCGCCCCCTCGTTGCGGAAATCGGGAATCCGGATCGTCTGGGCCGGAGCCGGGGCGCCGAGGCCCAACACCAGTCCGACCGCGAGTGTCGTCAGCGTGAGCGTCGGCGCCGTGCCCACGCGGGGTGCGGCGATGGCGGTCCGGGCGGTCATTCCGCGAGCCCCTGGATGTAGTAGGCCGCCGAGAGCAGCAGGCTCGGGCGCCCGAACGGACCGAGCCACTGCTCGTAGATTTTTTCGATCTCGCCGCTGCGGAAGAGGGCGGCAAGCGCGCGGTTGACGGCGAGCCGAAACTCGTGGTCATTGCGCGGCAGCGCAAGCGCGTACGGCTCGACCGAGAAATCCTCGTCGAGGAGCTTGAAGCTGTGCTGTGTCTTCGTCTTGAGAACCAGCCCGATCAGGATCATCCGGTCTGATGCGAAGCCGTCAGCCTTGCCCTCGTCGAGCAGCCGCAGCCCTTCGTCGCGCTGGCTGACCGGCATGATGCTCGAATCGATCAGGCGTTTGGTGAGCGCCGCGCGCAGCACGCGTTCGGTAGTGGTGCCGCTGATCACGGCGACGCGCTTGCCACGGAAATCGGCAAGCCGGTTGAGGTCTCCATCGGTGCGGGTGAGAATGCTCGCTCCGTCGACGAAGGTGATCAGGCTGAAATCGACGTCCTTCTGGCGCGACAGCGTCCACGTGGTCGTACTGCATTCGATATCGACCTTGCCGTCGCGTACCGCGGCGAGCCGGTTCTGGACGGTGAGCGGCACCCAGCGGGTCTCGAGGCTCGCCATGTCCAGCTGCTGGCGAATGCCGCTCGCGATCCTCCGGCAAAGCTCCACCGAATAGCCCTGCGGCTGACGGTTCTGGTCGGCGTACGAGAACGGGGCCGCGTTCTCGAGGTAGCCCATGGTAATGGCGCCCGTTTTCCGGATCTTGCCCAATGTGTCGGTCTGGGCCCAGGCCGGGAGGGCCGTGGTGATGCAAAGCAGGAACAGCGCAACGGCTCGGTTCATGTCGGAATTGCTCCCCGTCGATGAAGAAATACATCGGAAGTCAGGCGCATGCTGGCCGTGGAAACCTCGCCGCCGCCGGACCAGCGCGTCCCTCTCACACCAAGGCGATTGAAGGCAGCACTCACCGGGCAGGCGCCTCGTGCCATTTCTCGCGGGGCACCACTTTGGGCTCGGGAGTGTCGCCCTCGTAGTGCGGCGTCATGATCTGCACGCCGTGCTCGTTGAACACGTCCAATATATTGCGGTGAAGTGCGGTGTAGATCGCCGGGGCATCGTGCGGCTGGTCGGTGCGTGCGTTGATCTCGTAGTTCACCGCGAAGTCGCCCAGCCCTAGCTGCAGCACGAAGGGCGGCGGATCTTGCAGGAGGCCCGGCGTGCGCTTCGCCGCCTCGAGCAGCATCGCCTCGACCTGGCGCCACGGGACCTCGTAGCCGATGCCGACGGAGGCATGCAGGATCAGCCCTTTGTCCCCGGCGAGCGAGTCGTAATTCACGACGTGGCTGGTGAGAATGGTCGAGTTCGGGATCACGATCTCCTCGTTCTTGAGCGAGCGCAGGTGAACGACGAGCGGCCGCATTGCCATTACGTCGCCGACCACATCGCCCAACTTGATGCGGTCGCCGACGCGAAACGCGCGGCGGTACACGATCGTGTATCCCGCAAGAATATTGCCAATGAACGTGGTGGCCCCGAGCGACACCAGCACGCCGAGAAAAATAGACACGCCCTTGAACGCATCGGTGCCGGACCCCGGTATGTAAGGAAAGGCGATCACGACGGCAAATGCGAGCACCGTGATTCTGAGGAGCCGGTAGGTCGGGTGCGCCCAGTCGCGGTCGAATCCGAAAATCTCGACTGTGCCGGCCGCGACCGAGTCGAAGAACAGGCGCATCAGGCGCAACAGGCTGTAGACGATGAAAACCAGTATTGCGATGAACACGAGCCCCGGGATCGATTCCGCCACGGCAAGCGCCATGGTGCGCAGCGGATCGAGCAGCAATGACAGCATCCACTGCGCCAGCGCCCGGGTCCAGGGGAAGAGGCCGAGCACGTAAACCGCCCACACACCACCGATGACGAGCGCTACCAGCCAGTCGAGCGTCCGCAGTCCGCCCTTCAGCGTCGCCCATAGCCGCTCGGTCTGCAGGACCGGGAATGACTGCTGACGCAGATTCTCGATTCGGGCCCTGTAGCGGGATTCGAGACTGCGGTTGATCCGGGAGAAAAGCTTCCGCGATACCACAAGCAGGGCAAGGAGCAGGACCGAAGCGAGGGCGCTATAGAGCGCGCTGACCTGCAGGAACGGCAGCGTGCGCTCGTAGCGGTAGCGCTCGATCGCGCCGGCGATCGCGTCGCGATTGACCTCCGCCAGCAGGCTCCGCTCGATCTGCTCCAGTTGAGCATCGGCGTCGACGAAAGTCGCCACCATCTTTCCGCGCGCAACGATCTCGGTTCTATCGGCTTTCTCCGCAAGCTCCAGTTCCGCCGTCGGCAGCGTGGAATCTTTGGCGGCAGCAATCACTTTCGAGGTGATGACAGCGGCGCGATCGCGCGCGGGGTATGCGGGGACGCCGCGCACCCGGAAGATCGGGACGCCGTCGACGACCACCGGCGCGGTCTCGACCGGCTCGACTGCCGCTGCGCCCGCCGCTGCCGTGACGCAAGCCAGCATCATGCCGAGCGCCCATCGCTTGAGGCGGCATTCTGCCGCGCTGGCTGGTGCGACGGTAGAATTTCTTGTCAGGCTAATCATGCCGAGTCCGACTTTCCGCAACCGCTCGTAGCCGTTGCGCCGCGCGCCATCGTGGCGGAAGCCCCGTGTCGGTCGAAATGAGCCGTGCGCGTCCATTGTCAAAAGCGGATGCCAATCCCCACGTACACGCCGCCAGTGTCCATGTCGTAGCTGAAGTCGCTCTTGTCGTAGTCGATCGAGAGGTGGCGATAACCGATCTTTCCGGAGACACGCTCGGTGAAGTCGTACGAAGCGCCGGCGAGGGTCTGCCACGTGAGATCGGAGCCGCCGGCGCCGATGTCCGCATAGCCCATTAGCGCCCAGCGCTCGGAAATCGGATGAACGATTCTCGCGCCGACATACGCATCGGCCCAGTCCTTTTTCTGCGTGAACTGTCGCCCCGGCAGTGCGGGCACCGACGACTGAATCGCGACGTCCCACTCAATCGAGTTGTAGCGAATGCCGGCGAGAACATCGACGGGGGAACGGCCTTCCCGGGTGCGGTAGCTCACGGCCGCGGCGTACATCTGCTGGGTCACCTTTCCGCGCGCGGCGATCGACGTGAAGCCCAGCGGCCCGGACACCGAGCCCGAGTCCGACACCTTCAAGTAGAGACCGTCGAGCAGCAGGCCCCAGCGGCCCCGCCGCGCCTCGAACGCGCCCATGAGCGCCGCGTCGAGCCGCTCGAAAATGTCGGCGAACTCCTGCTGGATCGCGATCCCGGACTGCGGTCTGTTGTCAACCCGCGCCGTTCCATCCAGGCCCGCGGCCCAGACGTAGGGCGTGATCTCGTACTGCCAGTCGCCGTTGCCGGCTTGCCGGGCAAACCCGGGAATTGATAGCGTGAGCAATGCGGCACCGCACGCGATTGTCGCAATGACGCGCACGTGAAGTCGCCTTACGGACTCGACAGGGACTGCCATCACCATACCTCCCGTCTAGAGCACTCACTTGGGGAAAGGAAACGTAACGAAGACGTGCAAGCCCCGCGCTTATGGTCCGCTGGCCGGTTGCCGGCAGCTCGTGCGGCAGTCCCGCGTCGTCCGGCTCGCCGGGTCACGCCGGATGCGCTCCGCGCCGCAACGAGGCGAAATATGCCAGCGACCAAAGGACGATAATGGCGTCCATCGTCGCGGGCGCCCAGAATCCTCGGGAGAAGTCCTGGTCTGCGTTCGAGACGACCAGAAAGACCATGAAGGCTTTCTCGATCAGGCTGTAGAGCAGGATCGGCGTGCGCCAGGATTCCTTGATGGCGGCCGCGATCATGAAGACGCCCATAAGGCAGACCATGATGCCCCAATGCTGGACGAAGATCGTCTGATCGGGGACGAACTCGAGATTCTGGACGTTCTCGACGGCGAATCGAGGAAAGAACGCGTTTACTCCGGCCGCCGCCGTGCCGAGGCCGCCGATGAGCAGGACCGGCTTGAGGGTCTTGTCGATAAACTTTTTCAGCATCGGTCGAGACCCTGTGCCTTGGCCGTATGTCCTTGCCCCGGTTGCGGGCAATGTTCTTCTGCAATCGCGCGAGGAAGCGGTAGTTGTTCGGCACGTCGGCGAGGTTGACCGTCACGGCGCATCGGCCATGGGCAGGTGATAATCAATGAAGCAGGGCTGCTCATGATAATGCTTTCCTGGTGTGCTGAAAGAAGTAGGCTCGAAACCCAAGAGACCACCTAGCGCGCCTGGTCGAGCACCCATTCGATCGAATCGATGAGCGCCTGGTCGTCCACCGGTTTTCGAAAAAACGCTGAAAAACCCCTGTGCTTGGCCTCTGAGCGCATTTCGTCGGTGTCCTGCCCGGTCAAAAGAATCACGGGCAACGGTGTGCCGTTTTCCTTCAAGCGGCCCTGCAGCGCCAGGCCGTTGCCGCCGCGCATCTGAGCATCCGCGATCACACACGCGCGCTTGGCAAACGTCTTGGTGGCCATGAAATCGTCAACACTCGCAAACACTTCCGGGGCGAAACCTGCGGATTGCATCAGCCGCGCCAGTGAGCGAGCGACAGATACGTCGTCGTCAACGATATAAATGGTAGTCAGTTCGTGTTTCATGGGACGTTTGATTTCCATGCGTCAGCGTCTCGAGTGGGCCGATTGCCTGAAAAACGTGTTGCGCGACCTGACTGGGGCGGAATTCTCGACGTTCGGACTCCCGCTGCGCGTCAGCGCAACGACTCGCGGCGCCACTTGCCTTGTCAATGTCGGCTTCTTTCCTCCGTCGTTCTCGGCGGTGACAAACGTCCGACGCCTTGCGGTGCCAGGATGCAAGAGCCGGGGCGCCGCTGCTGCCAATTGCCCCGGGCGCCAGGATGCACGGGGGCATCAATTCAGATCGCTGTCCACCGAATAGATGGTGCCCCCCCAGCTTGCCTGCACCGCCATACCCGATTCCGGAATCTGGTAGATGTCGATATCGGGATTGAAAGAACGCACGATTCCATCTTTCCCTGCGCTGACGGACGCGCTAATGTCGCCGCCCATGCCGCCGGTAAGGACGAACTGTTCCATGGCGCTCCTGGTCTTGAAAACGAAGACCTGGAACACGCGTTGTTTTCCCACGCCGGGGCCCGTCCCCACGCGGTTGCTGGTCATATAGGTCTTTTTCTTGCTCTGATTGTCGACCAGGACGCCTTCGCCTTTTTGCCCGACAAAAAGAATGACGTAAATGGAACTGATGTCGAAAACTGCGTAGCCCGGGCTGCCTTCGACCGCCTCGCGCGCCTCGGGCTGTAGTTTGTAAAGCCGGGCGAGGGCGTCTGCGGCAATCTTGAGCCGTGCCTTGCGCTGGGCTTCCTTTTCCGCCGCCGTCAATGCGATTGCCGATGCCTCTTCCATTTGCGCCTGTTCTTCCCCCGGGCCTTGAGCGATCGCGACCTGCCCCCCGGACAATGTCATGGCGGCCAGCAGCATTGCCGAGCGCAGCGACAGAAGACGGATTCGAAGAATCATTGCAGTTGCCTCTCTATTAACGGTACCGGCCAATCGGCCCCATTTCTCGCGGCGGCTCGCGGTCAAGGCGCCAACGGCACTTCAGCGGCGATCTCGTATTTCACCAGAACGCGAACCTTGTTCTCGATCTGGATATAGCGTGCGACCTTGCGTCCCGGCAATATCTCGCCGAGCCTGGGCACGAAAGTTCGCTTGAGTCTTATCTCGGCTTCCTCGATCGCAATCGATTGGTCGAGAAGCCGGGTTGCCTTCGCATCCGTCAAGGTGTTCGCGTTGTACTCTTTGGCGTAATTGACGATCGTCATCGCAAGGCGGTCGTTTATCTTGTGCAGTGCCTGCTGATACTGCTCGTACAGCGGCCAGAAGTTCTTCGCTTCGGCCTCGGTCAGATCCATATTGGCCGCGACCAGCAGTTTCTTGTCGGCTTTGAGTTTTTCGCGCAGGATCTGCATGTTGTCCGCAGGTTTTTCTCGGGCGGAACTGGACTGTGCAATTGCCGGTGCCGCGATGAGCGTGGCGACTAGAAACAACACGTTACGCATGGCTGGCATGAGGATCCTTTGCGGGTTGAGCCGAGCGGCTGTGCCATAGACTGAAGATATGGACTGCTGTCGGAGTTGGCTCAGCATTTTCAACGACAGCCTCGATTACCGGGAGACCGCCGTACATGTCGACTGCACGATTGAGCCTAACGGCCGGGGCGCCACCAGGCTATTGGACTTTGGTCCTACAGGGTCGGCGCGAAAGTGATGGCAGGACACGGCGGCACCGGCGGCGATGACCAGGGCGGCTGCCGATCTTCTCGGGCCGGATCCATCGCGCGATGGTTTCGGGATCCGTTAATCGTCGGTGCTCAGCGCGCAGCGCCGAGGTCGCGCGCCAGTTGTGCCGCGCCGGGATCGTCCGGGTATCGTTGCGACAGGCGCTCAGCATGCTGCTGAGCGCCCGCGGTGTCGCCGCTGTCGCGGCGGAAGGTCGCGGCGGCTATCAGAAGGTTGCGATCGTCGGGGTGCCGGACCAGTGCGCGGTCGATCTCGTCAAGTGCGGCTTTCGTCTTGCCGGCGGAATGCAGCCCGACCGCGTAGACGTAGGCGAAGCGCGTGTCGGAAGGAACGAGCTCCGTCGCACGCTGCAGGGCGGCGAGCGCTTCCGCGTTGCGGTTGAGTCGTATCAGCGTCAGGCCCAACGTGTGATGTAATGCGGCGGAATGCGGTACCTTGCGCAGCCCGTCGCGCAGCGTGCGCTCCCCGTCCGAATCGCGCCCCTGCGACCGCAGCAGATCGGCAAGGTTTACATACGCTGGCACGAATGCGGGGTCGAGCGTCAGTGCGGAATGAAGCTGCGCCTGCGCGTTATCGACGCGGCCCTGGCGCGCATAGAAGCTGCCCAGTGCGGCGCGCGCCTCGGGCCGGTCGGCATTGAAACGCTGCGTCGACACGTACTCCGCCGCCGCACGATCAAACGCGGCCCGCTGCGTCGCAGATGCCGCGCTCATCGTGTCGGCGAGCACGGCGGCCGCTTCCATGCGCACGGTGCGGATGGGGTCCTCGAGCAGTGGCGCGACCAACGGGAGTCGTTGTGCCGGCGGCAGCAGGACCAGGATCCCGATGCTCGCGCGCCGCACCAGCGCGTCGCCGTCGGTTAGCCCCGCGCGCGCCGCATCGATCGTCGCGCGCGCCGGGTAGCGCGCAAGGGCTTCGAGCGCGGTCGCCCGCGCAATGGCGGGGTGCGAGGGGTCGCCGGCCAGCCGCGCGAGGCTGGGGCCGGCTTCCGCCGCGCTGCGCTCGGCATGAGCGAACGCCTCGGCGTAGCGCTGGAAGCCCTGCGGCGGACGGCCGTACCACCGCTCGACAGCGCCCGCTGCCCACTTCGCGTTTGTTTCTCGATGACAGCCGTTGCACGCGTTCGGCGTGCCCTGCGTGACGGTCAGGTCCGGTCGCGGCACGCGCAGGCTGTGATCGCGCCGGGGATCGACGACCATGTAGGTCGTTGCCGGCATATGGCAATCGACGCACCGGGTTCCAGCACCCTCGCCAGGATGATGGTGATGTATCCGGGCATCGTACTTCGATGCCAGATGGCAGGTAGCGCACAGCGCGTTTCCCTGCGCCCGCAGCTTCTGCCCATGGGGCTCGTGGCAGTCGCTGCAGGTGACGCCCGCGTGATACATGCGGCTTTGCAGGAAGGAACCCCAAACGTACACCTCATCACGCTGCTGGCCGTCGGCGTGGTAGAGGCCCGGCGACAGCAGTACCGGGCGGTAGAAATCCTGGAACGGCAGTCCCGCGCGATAGCCTTCGGCGGTCTGGCTGCGCCGGGCGTGGCACTGTGCGCAGGCGTCGATCTCGGTATCCAGCGTGCGCGCCCGGCTGCGTACCGCGTTGCCCGTGGCAGCATCGATGGACCAGGACGCGCCGGCTCGCTCGGCAAACGTCACCGTGAGTCCCTTGGTGGTGTCGGCCGTTTTCGCCCGGCTCCATTCGATGTGCGCGGAGCCCGGGCCGTGGCACGCTTCACAGCCGACCGATATTTCCTTCCAGGCCGTGCCGTAGGTGTCGGTCGCGGCGTCGTAGTTCTTGCGCACGTCGGTCGAATGACAGTCGGCGCACATGAAGTTCCAGTTCTGCGAGCGCCGCGTCCAGTGCAGCTCGTCGCGGTGGTCCACCTTGTCGTTCGGGTAAAGGTGGAACCAGCGCTGGCCGCCTTGCCCCTGTGGCCGGCTGTCCCAGGCGATCGACAGCGCCTGCAGCCGGCCATCGGGAAACTCGATCAGATACTGCTGCAAAGGCGCAACGCCGAAGGTGTACTTGATCTCGAAGTCCGCCAGCCTGCCATCGGCGCCGTCGGTGTGGACGAAGAACTTGCCGTCGCGCTGGAAAAAAGTCGATTCGACTGCGGCGTAGCGAAATTTCGCGCGGTCGAAGTTTCCGAGGACGGTATCCGCCCTCGCGTGCTGCATCGCGCGTTCGTGCTGCGAGCCTTTCCACGCGGCGTAGGCGTCGGCGTGGCACGCGGCGCACGCCTCGCTGCCGACGAAGCGTTGATTCACCGCCGGCGGCGGAGAGGCGGTGGCAACCGGCAGCGACGCAGTCGGCCGCAATACCCACCAAACACCGGCAGTTGCCACGATCAACAAAGCCACGACAACGAGCGCGAGGCGCCAACGTTGCGATAGCGCCGATATAAGCGGAGTTACCGCGGGCTTTGCGGCTGGTGCGGGTAACGGGGGTTGGCGGCGCTGACGGCGGGTGCGACGAGACATGCGCTGCTGTTACACGGCTGGGAGATGACAGTCGGTCGCCACGTTCTGGACGGCGAACTGCGGCCAAAAAGCATAGAGGCCGGCGGCAGCGGTGCCGAGCCCACCGATGATCAGGAAAGGCCCGAGGGTCTTGTCGACAAATCGTTTCATGTGATGCCTGACACAAATTGCGCCCGGGAGGGGCGGGGCGCTTGCACCGAGGCGCCCCGCCGGACGCGCTTTATTTTGACGCGTGGTTTTGCTGCAGCTTCTCAAGAACCTGACTGAGGTTGAAGCTGCCTGCTTTCTGTCGCGGGGGATAATCTCTGAATGTCCCCAGGAAGTTGGCGACGTAGCCTTGCGCCGGCACAAGCAAGAACGCGTGGTCGATGTACCAGTCCCAATAGGTATTCGAGGTCACGTCCGCGCGCTCGTAGGGGTCGAGGCGCAGGTTGTACAGCTTGGGTGCCCGCAGCACCGTATACGGCTCGAACCAGGTCTGCAGCGTGCCCCGCTCGCGCTGTTCCATGAACACCAGCTTCCAGTGGTCGTAGCGCAGCGCGGTCAGGTCGCCGTCATCCGAGAAGTAGAAGAAGGATTCCCGTGGCCCCTTGCTCTCCTGGCCGGTCAGATGGGGCAGGAAGTTGTAGCCGTCGAGGTGGACCTTGTACGTGTTCTTGCCCACTTTGTGGCCCTTGAGCAGCTTACCCTTGATCTCGGGATCGCCCGCCGCCGCCAGCAACGTCGGCGCCCAGTCCATGTGCGACATGATCTCGTTGGAGACTGTCCCGGGCTTGATCTTGCCCGGCCAGCGCACCATGGCGGGCACGCGATAGGCGCCTTCCCAGTTGGAGTTCTTTTCGTTGCGGAACGGCGTCATGCCGCCGTCGGGCCAGGTGTTGATCTGCGGGCCGTTGTCGGTCCCGTACATCACGATCGTGTTGTCGGCGATACCCAGTTCGTCGAGCTTGCGGAGCACCGTGCCCACGTTCTTGTCGTGGTCGATCATGGTGTCGTGGTACGGGCTCTGCCAACGCCCGGACTGTCCGACGCTTTCGGGTTTGGTATGCGTGCGAAAGTGCATGTGGGTGAAGTTCACCCACACGAACATCGGATTGCGCGCCTTGTGCTGCTTCTCGATGAACTCTACGGCGCGCGCGGCGATGTCGTCATCGATGGTCTGCATGCGCTTCTTCGTGAGCGGACCGGTGTCTTCGATCTTCTGCGTGCCGTCGGGCATCGCAAAACTGTGGATCACCCCACGCGGACCGAATTTCTTGAGGAACTCGGGCTTCTTCGGATAGTCGGGCAGTTCCGGTTCTTCCGAGGCGTTGAGGTGGTAGAGGCTGCCGTAAAACTCGTCGAAGCCGTGCGCGGTCGGCAGGTGCTCGTCAAGGTCGCCCAGGTGGTTCTTGCCGAACTGTCCCGTGGCGTAGCCCTGGGCCTTGAGCAGGGTGGCGATGGTCGGGTCCTTGGCGTTGATCCCTTGCTTGGCGCCGGGCATGCCTACCTTGCTTAAGCCCGTGCGGAACACGCTCTGCCCGGTGATGAACGCGGAACGGCCCGCGGTGCAGCTCTGCTCCGCATAGTAGTCGGTGAAGATCACGCCCTCGTTGGCGACGCGGTCGATGTTGGGCGTGCGATATCCCATCACGCCCTTAGAATAGGCGCTGACATTGGACTGGCCGATATCGTCGCCCCAGATGATGACGATATTGGGTTTGCCGGTCTGCGCGTGCGCGACGCCCCACAGCGTCATGACCGCTGCGAAGAGCAGGGTACCTAGCAGGCTATCGAGTCGTGTCTTCATTCGGGTCCTCCTTTAGCGAGACTGTCAGATTCGCGTCTACCGCCAGCTTCAGGCATCGCGGATCAACATTGGGCTCCGTTGCACGGCTACCACCGGTTCGAATCAGCACAAGATACGTCAGGACAGTGCGATTTCTAGCGGAGGTTGCTTTTGGAAAAAGGCTGCGCAAACCGCCGGGCGCAGCCGTTGACCGGCAGGTTTAGTGGTCGCCGGGCGGCGCTTGCGGCTTCCTCATCGCTTCATCCAGGACCTTCTTCACGCTCAGCGAGTCTGCACCCTGACGCGGCGGGTATTCTGGCAAACGCTTCAGATGCGCTGCGATGAACGGTCCTGAGCAGGCGCGAGAATGGCGCCGGGTCATCGCTCAGTCGCTTTTCTCATATGCTCTCTCCTATTCAATGACGCTGCTGCGTTCGGCGGTCGACGCCGATGAACACCGCTGTCAGTTGCACCGCCTACTCCATCGAGCGTGTCAGCGATCGGCGCACGGACGCGACGTCGCCGACGATATGGGTGTGTTGCTTGGCACGCGTACCTTGCGCTCGTGCGGCAGCCGAAATCCGATGGCTCAGGTTAGCGAGCGGGCGGTGGTCCGGCTATTGGACCTTGGTCCAATGGCGGCGCAATGGGCGCTTAAGGCTGCGGGCACGTAACTGGCGGCATGCTCGGTTCGCTCAAATACGCAAACGTCTTAACGATGACAGTACCAACCATTGAAAGTACGGGGCTGAGTAGCGTCGCTTCGCGTGCCTCGCGTTCACCGCCTTCACGATCTTCTTCGCGATGGTAGCCGTGCTCTTCTGCTCGAAGAAGGTGATTTTCTTCTCGGTGACATCGAGCAGATCCAGGTGGTCTTTGTAAAGCCCTTGCTTATCGAACCACTCATCCTTCTGCGCGAAGTTCCTTTGATTGAAGCCGGTGTGATAGGCGCCCGGGTTGATCAACGTTACATCGATGCCGAAAGGCTTCAACTCCTCCCTCAACGTAATGCCAACGTTCTCGATCGCAAATTTCGTCATCGAGTATGGAGCCAGAAAAGGCGACGGCACCAGACCTTCAATCGAGCTGACAAAGATAAGTTTTCCATATCCTTGTCTTTTCATATGGGGAATGCATTCTTGCGCCAAAGCGATGCCGGCGAAGACATTGGTCTCGAATACCTCTCTCAGTTTTTCAATCGGAATCTCGGCCAACGGGCCGGAGTTACCTATCGCCGCATTGTTGATGAGGATATCGATATCCCATGCTCCGGCTTTTGCCCGGTCGCCCGGATCCGTGACATCCAGCTTCTCAACCACCGCCAAATCGCCATAACGGGTCAGCTCTTCCTTGAGGGCCTTGATTGAACGCTCGTGGTGCGCGGTGGCATAAACGGTGTGGCCCAACGCCATTAGTCTTTTGGCGGCGTCCAAGCCGATTCCTCCTCGGGCACCCGTGATCAGTATCTTTTTCATAGATCCTCCGTGTCCTGCTATTGCAATTGCTGACGTGTTCCCGTTCGATCTCGTCGATCAGCGCCTGCCTGTCAACCGGCTTGCGAGGGAGAGCGGAAATGCCGCCGCGTTTCTTCCGCACGTCGGTAATGACGCACGCGGGGGCGGCGAGCGCGTCGACCGGGAGAAAAGCAGTGGCGCTCGAGAATACCCCGGGCGTGAATCCGGCCGAACTGATCGGCCGGCTAAGAGAGCGCCCGACTAAGTCGTCGTCGACAGGGTAAATGGTGGTCGTGTCGTGCGCATTTCATCCGTGTCCCGCTGCCCGTTTCCCGTCGTACATTGCCCAGAGCACAGGCTAGCGGCGCGGGGCCAGGCCGCCTATTGGAC